>CAMTKF010000094.1 GCA_947072905.1 uncultured Bacteroidales bacterium | reverse complement strand
CCATGATTCTTTTTGTCGACAAAGATACAACTCTCTTTCGGAGTTCGTCAATACGCTATCGCGGATGGTTGTACTTTGTGTCTGAGCCATTATCGGATGCGATATGGCTATTTCCGTTATCTGGGGGAACACCACTTTAAGTTCGGGGATAAGCGTGGCGGCCACTGAATCGCTCATTGAAATCTGCTCCACCACATTTCTCAGCGAGTCTATTGTAGCTTGTTTTGCAGCAATCGAGGCCATTGAATATTGATACAGATCGCTGATGCTGCTGCGGTCGAGAGCCTCGCGGTCTACCGAATCAAACCCGCTGCCCTGCACTATATTGAGGGTTGTACCGGCAAGACCGTAAAATCTTAATTTGGATGTAAGGGCCAGCACCAGCGAATCCTGCGGCATGGGTTTGCCGATCAGAGTGATGGTTATGCTTGACTTTTTACGCGACCATACAGCATCTGTATTCAGCACATGGGTGCTCGGAAACTGGCATTCCTCCTTTACGAAATTTTCGGTATTGAGCTGAAAGCGCGACTGCACATACATGGTGTAGGTAAGATATATAGACGGCAGCAACGTCAGGATAGCCATGATATAGACTATACGTGTCACCTTGTGCGCACGTTGCGGATTGTTGGTGGGAGCAGGCTGATATTTCATCAGCTTCACGCCAATGAAGGTTGACAGTCCTATGAAGATGGAGTTGATAAGAAACAAATACAATGCTCCGAAGAAGTAGTGCAGTTGCCAGGTTGCCAGGCCGTAGCCTACTGTGCACAGCGGTGGCATGAGTGCTGTGGCGATGGCAACACCCGGTATGACATTCCCCTTTGATTTGGAGCCTATTGCAACTATGCCGGCTGCGCCGCCAAAGAATCCTATCAGCACATCATATATGGTGGGCGATGTGCGGGCCAGCAGTTCTGAATGCTCCTGTCCTACCGGCGATATCAGAAAGTATAATGCCGAGGTGGCTACTGAGAATACAGTGGCCATAAGAAGGTTGCGCAGCGAGCGTTTCAACAGATCGAAATCATGGATTCCCACTCCGAGCCCTATGCCTATAATAGGCCCCATGAGCGGTGATATGAGCATCGCACCTATTATCACGGCTGTTGAGTTGGTGTTCAACCCAAGCGATGCTATGAATATCGCCAATATGAGAATTATCATGTTTGTTCCTCTGAACGAAATGCCTTCCCTTATGGATTGTTCGGCCTCGGCTTGAGGAATCAGGAACGGTGTGAGCGTAAAATATTCAACGCCCAGTTTCCTCATAATCTCAACAAATTTGTTCATTGTATTTCAGGCGTTTTACGGGAGTTGTCGTATGTGTGTTTACTGCTTGAAAATCCGTGGCAGATCTTTCAGGCTTACCTTGCCGTTGCGTTTGCGCGGCAGCGAGCCCATCTGGATATAGAATTCCGGAACCTTGAACCACGCGAGCAGACTCTTCATGTGCCGTTTGAGCGATGCCATGGACAGTACCGACGAGCGTTTGGCAGTGAAATATGCCACAAGATAGGGCTTGCCCTTCGTGTCGGTAAATGAGCATACCACACCCGAGTCGATGTCGGGATTTTGCCTCAGGGCACTTTCCACTTCGCGATAGCTCACCTTGCGGCCCTCGATTTCAACATCCTCATCGGCATGACGCAGGAAATAGAATATCTTGCCGTCGCTGGTGCCTATGTCGCCTGTAAGATATACACGACGACCGTCGGGCATGGTGGCAAAGCTGGATGTATCATCGCTTTCATTCACATATCCACGGGCCACTCCGTCGCCCAAAACGCAGATTTCGCCCGGCTCGAAGGGTGCTACCGGCTCAAGGTTCTCGTTGAGTATGGCTATTTCAACACCGTCAATCGGACGACCTATGGGGTATACTGTGGCTCCGGGGGCGAGTATGTGGTTGTCGCACCGCATCCAGGCCGCCCTCACTGTAATCTCGCTCAGTCCGTATGAGAAGTATATGGCATCTACCTTGTCTTTGAGCCATGAAATCTGTCCGGGTGTGAGTACATCGCCATTGGCTATGATAAGCCTGAGTTTTGACGGAACTCTGCGCAGCTGGTTTGTAGCCGAAATCATGGAGGTGAACGCACTTACGGCAGTTACGCCCGTGCGTTCGGCAAAGTCTACGATAGAGCGGACATCGCCTCGGTTGCTCTCGGGAAGAATGGCGAGAGTGGCTCCGCTGAGAATGGTCACAAACAGCTCTTCGACAAAGGTATCGTATGTGCATACCGACGATTGCAGCATCACATCGTCCGGACCGAGCTTGAATTCGTGGTCGAACGCGTTCACATAGTGTACTACATTCTCGTTGTCCACAATCACACCCTTGCGCTTGCCACTGCGTTGAGCTGTATATAATATGTAGGCGTTTGTGTCGGGACGGACGTCTGCGGCTACGTGGGGTGTTTCGGCTCCTTTGAGAAGCTCTTCTACCGGGGCTACAACCTGAGGGTTGAAATCCTTTACGCGGTCGGTATTTGCCTTGCCGGTCAGCACGAAGTCAACTCCGGCCTCAGAGAATATACGGCGTATGCGTTCGCCCGGAAGCGAAGGTTCCACTGCTACGTAGGCTCCGCCCGCTTCGATGACAGCAAGGATGGATGCAATCTGAACAATCCCGTGACCCATCAGAATCCCGACTCTGCGGTGATTCTTGCCAAATGACGAACGAACAGCATCGGCCATATCTGCCAGCTGCTTGTATGTGTAGGTTTTGAAGTCGCTGTCTATGACAGCCGGCTTTTGCGGCATGGCTTCCACTATGTGGCGGAATTTGGCTGGTATGGTATTCAAGGATGTATTCATAATGTATTGAATTATTCTTCCGGATAACCGATTTTAATATTGCAAATATATACATAAAAAGTCACAAGGCAATAAAATTGTTCAAAAAAAATGAAATTTTATTGTGCCTGTGACTGTTGATGTTGTTAACGTGTCAGAATGGAGTCAGAAACGCAGCTTTTTCCCCTCGTCGATAGATATCGGGAGTTTGTCAGTTTAGCCTAAAAAAAATAATTTAATGAATTGTTGCACAGTTCGTTTTTATTTTGTATCTTTGT
>CAMTKF010000093.1 GCA_947072905.1 uncultured Bacteroidales bacterium | reverse complement strand
CAAGAAAGCAGCCTGATTCTCTCAATATTAAATCTAAAAAAGAGACTGCCTAACTTTGATTGTTAGACAGCCTCCTGCTTTATTCATTTTTTTGCGAGTTCAACCCTGTGCAGCCGATTCGATGGCACATGCTATCTGATCGGGGCACGATGTGGCTTTGTTGCCGCAACGTATGCCGCGCAAGGTTTGGGCCACTTCTGATGCTTTGCGTCCGCGGCACAGGGCTGCGATTCCCTTGAGGTTGCCGTTACATCCGCCGGTTACCTGAAGGTCGGTAACTATTCCGTCTTCAATTTCTATCTCAATGAGTCGGCTGCATGTGCCGACGGGGTTATAGGTCAGTTTCATGATTGGTTGTTATTGTAATTTTTCGGGTGAATATTGTCGGTAGTATTCCTGAGCGGTTTTATCGAGTTCGTCATACCACTCGGGGCCGAAACGACGGGTAAGCGGTTCCTTGAGAAATTTATAAGCCGGCAGACGGTGCTTGCGGCCAAGTATCTCGGCGCATTTGCATATATCCCAGCGGTGCAGATTCACGGCGGTAAAAGTGGGATATTCGGTAATCCTTACCGGATACAGATGGCACGATACGGGCTTCATGAAGTCTATGCGCCCCTCGCGGTAGGCTTTCTCAATGGCACATTGGCACATGCCGCCCTTGCCGAAACATGTGAATGCGCACTGTGCGCCGTCAACCAGGGTTGTCACCAGATCGCCCTCCTCGTCTACGTAGGCCACGCCGTTTTCTTCCAGGGCGCGACGGCCTGCGGGGGGCAGGTCGTCGAGAATCGCAGGCAGTATTTCTTCAAGTTTTTGTTTTTCTTCGGCAGTTACCGGAGCTCCGGCATCGCCTTCTATGCAACATTCGCCCAGACATTTGTCGAGGTCGCATAGAAATTCTCTTTCCAAAAGGTCGAGACTTACCAGGGTGTCTTGTATCTGAAGCATGTCTAATTCTTCTTCGGTATAATTCATTTTTCTGAGGTAATCTGAGTAATGCCTATAAGGCGGTCGGTGCGGTCGAGCGGGCCGCGGGTGTATACCTTTATCAGGTATTCGTTGACGGTGGGATATTTGTCGCCCTCTATTGTAGCGGTGAGTCCTTTGGATCCGCCGGGAGGTACAGCCAGATATTGATAGTTGTAGTGTCCCTGTTTGAGCAGCAGGGCACGTTCGTACAGCCCCGTCGAGGTATTGTACTGCATCATTGATTCGGCATCGAAGCGGCGGTTGGTCATGTCGCCGTCAATAAAAATCATGGTGCCGGGCTGCTCGGGCATGTCGAGTGAGAAGTGTACCACCACATAGTCGGCCTCGGTGTCGGAGTCGGCCGAATTATATTCCCGCACCATGAAACGGCCATTCTGGGTTTCGTCATACGAGTAGTTAAGGTCGGCACGCGGCGCGTCGGTAAAGAGCTTGAAGTGGTAATATGGTTCGTAGTAAGAAATCTGTTCCACACCCATGCCGGGATAGTTGATATTCGACACCTCGAAGCGCCGGTATTCGTTGCCTGCCGGGAATATCAGCGGCCGCGAATGCTCGTAGATGGCCGACTTGCCCGACATGCGCATGGGATGCACCATGGCAACTTCGCTGTCGGCACGACCGTTCTGCGATATCATCACCTTGATGTCGTTGAACGGGTCGGCTACAGCGGCTCGCTCAAGGTCAACTGCTACAGTGAGCTGCTGGTGCCCCTCGTTGTAGTCTATGTCGGTGCGCGAGGTTACTGATGCGCTTATGGGCGCCGATTGTTCGCTCACCATCACACGTGTCTGCAGCCACACGTTCTCGGGGTCATTCTCGGGATAAACCTGTATCAGATAGTTGCCCGAAATCTTGGGTGAGATGTCGGCATTGGGAAATCTGAATGAGTAGTGCACATAGTGTACTGTGGTAGGTCCCGAGAAGGCGTAATCCTCGATCACACTCTCGTTGAAGCCGTCGAGATATTCGCTTTCGACAAGCTGCGAGGGTTGCCAGTTGGCATCGCATCTGAGCACCTTCCAGCGCAGGTACTGACGGTCGTCTGAAAGGTGGTCGAAACTTATGTTGAGAAAGTCGCCGGCACCGAGCATCACCACAGGCGGGGCGAAGATGTTGCCGTCGGCTCCGCGCACCTGCAGGGTCTTGACACGGTCGTTGAATATCCCGGTCATTGTGTCGGTATTGCGTGCCGATGCGCTTATCGCCGCCATTATGATGGCTATGCAGAGCAGTAGTCGTCTCATCGCCAGTCAACGGGTGTGATGCCGTGGGCCTGAAGATAGGCGTTGGCTCGTGAGAAATGGTGGTTGCCGAAGAATCCGCGGTAGGCCGACAGGGGCGAGGGGTGGGGCGATGTGAGCACAAGGTGGCGTTGGCGGTCGATGTGCGCCCCCTTGCGTATGGCATAGCTTCCCCAGAGCATGAACACCAGGTGGTCGCGGCCGGCCGACAGGCGTGCGATCACTGCATCGGTAAATTCTTCCCATCCTTTGCCCTGATGCGATGCTGCGCGGTGAGCCTCGACGGTAAGTGTGGAATTGAGCAGCAGCACTCCTTGCGATGCCCAGCGGCTGAGGTCGCCCGAGGGCAGGGGCTTGACACCGAGGTCGCTCTCTATTTCCTTGAAAATATTTACCAGCGAGGGCGGCATGGTCACACCGTCGGCTACCGAGAAGCACAGTCCGTTGGCCTGGCCCGGTTCGTGATAAGGGTCTTGGCCGAGAATCACAACTTTCACCTTGTCAAAGGGAGTTGTGTCAAAGGCAGCGAATATCTTTGCGGCAGGGGGATAAACGGTATGCGTGCCGTATTCATTTCGTACAAAACCGGTGAGCTTTTCGAAGTATGGAGCGTCCCATTCAGTGGCGAGAGCGTCCTTCCACGAAGATTCTATTTTTACATTCATTTTATAAAACGACCTCTTAAATTTTTGCAAATATACAAAAAAAGGCGTACATTTGCACTACCAAAACCATGCACCCGTAGTTCAATGGATAGAATTTCGGATTCCGGTTCCGACGATTGGGGTTCGACTCCCCACGGGTGTACCATCTGAACGATCGAAACGCCGTGATTATCATTCGGCATAAAAAAGGGGCTGTCTAACAAGTTTAGGCAGCCTCTCTTTTGTGTGGTTCATCAACAAAAAAATAAGGCTTTCATGC
>CAMTKF010000092.1 GCA_947072905.1 uncultured Bacteroidales bacterium | reverse complement strand
ATAGATACTTATCGGTGGATAATCTTTTGCGGCAACCGTCCCCTTGGGCTTGCCCTCGTCAATCTCGACAAGCGCCGCCCCTTGCTCGCACATCACGAGCCCATTGGCAGCAAGCGGCAACGAGCACCGGGCCTTGCCCGGCAACTCATTTTCAGATGCCATAAGCATGCCGTCGCTGTACTCTGCCAACGACGAGCCTTTCGACACAAGCAGCCGGCCGCCAAGTTTGAGCTGTGGAGACCACCCAAGAGGCAACACTGACGACGACGGCATCTGCACAGGCTTCAGCACCACAGTTCCCGACGCATCTCTATCAGGCCGCAGACCAACCACCGCGAGTGCTCCTCTTTCATTATCTACAAGGCTCGCGCCAAGGCGCAATTCATATTCCTTCTTTTTCATAGTAGTAGCATTATTCGACACTGCAAAATTAGCCCCGCGCCAATACGCAGTATCATCCAAATTTCAAAACCATGAAAAAAGCCTCGGGCGCCTGACTCAAATCAAGCGCCCGAGGCTATGAATATCAGTAAATTAAACTAATCGTTTGGCAGAAAGTAATATTTCCGTTCCCGGCATTACGAAGTTTGCCGAGGTATATCTCTCCTAAGTCGATTAGTGTCGAAGACACTACCCATTAAACCGCGAGGCTATAATAGGAGCTTGGCTCTCCGAGCCAAGCCTCAGTTAGGCGATACTAACTTACAGATAGTCAACATCCTATCTAACCGCCCTCTCGTAGGGTCGCGGCATGCCGCAATGTCACTAAGTTAAGCATAAAAATCATTTTCTCAATCCACCCACTCGTAGGGTCGCGGCATGCCGCGACCGGGTGACAAAAACATTTGTAGTTGATTATCAGAGAGATAGTATCGCCTACCCGGTCGCGGCATGCCGCAATGTCACTAAGTTAAGGTCAAAGTCCTCTTTTATAATTGGTCAGGGTGATGTATTTGCCGGAACTCTTAATCTTCTTTTTCTTTCTTGGATAGCTTCTGCCGGGCCTTATCAGTGAGTGCATCCTTAAAAACATTTTAACACTAAATGTTAACTCTCTGTCGAGGATTCTCTCCGAGCGGAACATCGCCATAATCAGCAGGCAGGTGAAAAACCAGGTGCTGTTCATGTTGACCTGGACCTTGTATTTGCCGGTATGGGATTGTAGTTTCTTATTGCAGAACAGCCTGATTACGGACTCGATGTTGTAGAGGATGAGCGCGGCGAAGAAGTCCTGCCGGATGCATATTTCGCGTGTCCCGCTGAATATCTCGATCTGCAGCTCGTTCTTGGCCGTGCCGATCTCGGTTTCCGAGTTCCAACGCATCCTGTAGGCATTCCTGATAACCTCGTCGGGGTACTGGCCGGCATCGAGATTTGTTATATACACCGTCGGCACTTCTTCATCCTCAAGCGGCGGGCGTTTCACAAGGCGTACCTCAAGGGGGTCGGGGTCGGGATAATCGATATCACGACGGTTGGGCGAGAGCTTTAAAGTCACGGTTTCCGAGGATTTGTCCGAGTCCATAAAGGCGGCAACCTGCGGGTTGGAGTCGCGGCGGGCGCGTATTATGAACCCGCCGGTATTCTTTGCAAACCAGTTCATCAGGTAAAGCGACGGATAGCCCCTATCCATCACAAACACAGTGAATAGCAAAGGGTAAGGGAATGTGTCGGATGTCAGCGACTCAAGGGCGGCCTTTCGTTCTTCTGTCTTGTTGGGGTACATATCCGCCATTACGATAGTCCTGTTGACCAGGTCCGTGACAAAGAGGCCTCTTGCAAGGTTGTAGCCTTTGTCATCGCGCTGCCGGTACTTTTTATACAGCTCTTCGGTATAAGGCAGCGACAGCCTTGTGCCGTCAATACCGCAAAGGTACTTGCCGCACTTCCATTGCTGCACCGTGCCGGTTTCGTAGAGATGCTGGTTCAGCCACAGATTCAAATCCTTGAACAACTCGTCAGAAATCAATGCCCTGCGCTCTATATAAGCCTCGGGAGTTGTCTGAGGCAGGTTCTCCGTTTCAAGAAACTGGGCCACCTCCACCGACAGAGTCCTTTTGAAGCAGCACATTACCGCGTGAACCACATTGGCAAAGGTCCACACCCTGGTACGGGTGAAAAGTGTGGCACGCTTGCGCTCGTCATCGCATACCAAATAAGGAGCCCTCTTGGCTGCGTCCTGGCAAATATCAACAATATGGGCTCTGAAAGCGTTAAAAATATTACTAATCTCTTTTTTCATATTTGTTAAAATTTTTAGCCTTATAGGCTTGTTATTCATTTGTATAACAATTATGACAAAAAGATGGATAGCCGTCCCGACACCAGAGGGTGCAGGACGGCTATTTTCTTAACTTAGTGACATTGCGGCATGCCGCGACCCTACGAGAGGCCCGGGTGGCGTTTGCCCTTAACTTAGTGACATTGCGGCATGCCGCGACCCTACGAGAGTCGGGGGGGAGAAGCCCTTAAGAAAACAGAATTGTATTTCATCCCTCGGGATTTTGTTTTTTCTGCCAAGTTGGTTAACTTTGCGCCACTGAATCGAATGAAAAACTACATAATATGAAACTCGTTGTAAACTTTTTTTTCGCCCTTATGGTGGCTGTATGTGGTTTCGGAGCAAATGCTCAGTGTGCTTCCGATAGCCTTTTGACCGGTAAGTCGCTGTGGGTGATTGGTGATAGCTATGTGCGCAATCACCGCTGTCCCCAGGAAGAAACCTGGCATGCCAAGGCTGCTGCCAAACTCGGTATGGAGTACCACAATCTGGGCCGCAACGGCAATTGCATTGCCTTCGACCGCACAAAAGAAGGCTTTGGCGAACAGATGACTGTGCGCTACCGCCAGATATCGCCCGATGCCGACTACATACTCATTATTGCCGGTCATAATGACGCTGACAAGATAAAAGACGATGCTATGTGGAAGCAATTTACCGATAGCCTCGACTATCTCTGTACGGCTATCAAAGAGCGTTGCCCCAAGGCCCGTATAGGTATCGTAACCCCCTGGGCTGTAGATCGTCCGATGTTTGCCGAGGTGATTGGCGAGCTTAAAGCTGCCGGTGGCCGCCATGGCATTCCGGTTCTCGACATGGCATATACAGCTGGAATCCGCGTAAACGACGACGACTTCCGTGCAAAATATTTCCAAAACCGCGGTGTACGCGATACCGCGCATCTCACCGATGCCGGTCATAATCTGGTTCTGCCTTACGGCCTGGCATTTATCCGCC
>CAMTKF010000091.1 GCA_947072905.1 uncultured Bacteroidales bacterium | reverse complement strand
AATATGCTCAACAACCGTGCTACGCGCACCTTTACTTTCCCGGTCACCAAGGGCAAGGACAATACAATCACCATTACGGCCCTCACTCCGGGCGTGATTCTTGATGAAATCGAGATTTGATTAATGCACAATGCATAATCATTAGTGGTGAAACTTAATCATGCTTAAGAGTATTAAAGACATGTTCACAGTCTGTGACTGCTGACATGCCTCCATATTCATGGATGTATGTCCCGTACATCGCCCACCGTGGCAATGTAACGTCATACCTCCTCATGAACTCAGCCGGATTCCCACCACAGGCGAGTATCATCTGCGCAGTCATCATAGCCTCCACTTTATAGTCGAACCGGATTTTAGCCATACGGAATCCCAGGCCGTTCGCTTTCCCGAAAATCAGAACCATTATGGCTGCTATCATAGTCATATACATCATGACCTGCAGTCCGTTGGCAGAGGTGGACAGTATATGGGAGAAGTCGAGATTCTGTTTGATGAATTTGAAGAAAACCTCTATCATCCAGCGCTTTCTATAGGCCTCTAACATCTCTGCCGCGGAGATGCCGTCAACATCAGTCAATAGATTGACTATACTTTCTGTAGTGTTTACGACATTGCCGGCTGAGTCCACGACGTCTTCGTAAACTGTTGCTTTCACATGGCGGTAGACCGCGGGGTCGGGTACGTTGGATGCGGAACTGAAGATACGCACTTTGTCGAATTCGTTGATGACGATTCTGTGCGTGTCATCAACCCTGTACTCTCTGGTATCACATTCAAGCTCCCCTACCACAGAGATCCTGCGGGAATCTGAAATCCGGACAAGAAAATTGAGCCTGTCACCTTCATTTCCATCCTGTCCGCTCAGTTCCTCAAGGGTCTTCGAGCAAGTCAGCCCGCGGTCTATGACATAAAGATTTTTATGGAGCCGGTCATTCTTGGCGGCCTTGCGTATGACTTCGGGCAGCGCGTTGTTTTCAGCCTGCTTTGTCTTGTCGTCGTTGAAACTTATCCCGAGCACATTCAGCCCGTCAAAGACCTCGCTGTATTTGACATGCTTGCGCTGCCTGCCGTCCCCGGACTTGTCGCCGATATGGAAGCCTTCGGCAAGCTTGTTGCAGGTCTCGGCTACAATCGTGGAGTCTACCGCCTCGATATGCAGTTTTCTAAGCTCAACAGGCTGATACAAAGGAATAACCATGTCGCGAAAAGTTTCATAGAGATTACGGAAGAAATCAACCTTGATGGTTGCGAGACGCTTCGTTATGCTCGTATGGTCGGCGATGACGCGGTTGTTACGGGGCTGGACGGGAAGCTCGCACATCTTGCCGGTAAGTACTGCCCTTGCTCCCCGCTGGCTTATCTTGCTTTCTGAAAGAAGAAGGTGAAGGAGCATGTTGAACATGATGCCGCCCTGAAGCAGCTTGACGTGCCGGTCTACATTGGTGCTGGTCGCAAATTGTTCTATGACCTCAGGCGGGACTATGTTAAGGATCTCGCTCACGTCTTTATACCTATCAATTATACCTGCCTTTATCTTTATCTGATTGTCCATGATTCATATCTATTAATAATCGTATAAGATGAACAATCATATAAATCAATGTGTTAGAGCCAGTATGTTAAATTTTTAACTAAAAGGCAATATATTTCACCACTAATGATTATGCATTATAAATTATGCATTATAAATGTGCATTAACGAAACAAGGACTATCCTCGCGGACGGTCCTTGCGTTCTTACACATAGTACTTAATGTTAGATTTATATGTCTATTCCAGATTTGTTTAATATGAAAAAGCATCCTGCAATGCTTGTCGTATCATTTCCGATGCAAAATTAATAATAGTTTTTTTAGTTACAAAATTCTCAAAACACCGTTTTTTATAAACATTTTTTGAGCTGCAACCGTTTCTCCTTTTTTAATGGCATTTTTACATCGGCTATTTAGTTTAAATAAATAATATCAACTTAAACGCTATTTATGTGAAATTTTATACACAACATTAAAATATGTTAAAAATCAAACATATCGTAACGTTATGCCTGTTAACATTGTTTACGACCGCATTTTTATATGTTCATTTTGACAAAATGACACTCGCACAATCAATTTTGCCAATATCAATGACGAGCTTTATCGACCTTTCGGCGAAAATTCGAAAAGGATTCGAGCGATTTTTGATAATTTTCTTCATTTATCGGCCTTAAAACGTCCAGATTGATATATTTCGACCCGCTGCCACGCGTCACCGGAAACACAAGCGCCTTAAGTTCGGCGGCCTCAATGGCCATTGGCGCTCTCGCGGTGCCGTCGGCGGCCGTTGCGTCTACACACGCAGGCACTTCCGTATTGCTCACCCCGACCACATAACTACAGGGCGGATAAGCTATATTGGCCCACATCACCTGGCTGTCGGCGGACTCTCCCGGCAATATACCCTCTACAACAATTGAAGATGTCGACGAATAGCGCGGAACGAAATCCTGGTCCACGGCCCAACTGTCGCTACTCTCGTTGAGGTCGAAGCCGGTAAGTGAATTATAGAACGAACGACTCACACCCTCGGTCAGCGAAGCCGGCGTAAGGCTACCGGTAGCAATCTGCGCCTTGAGCAGGTCTACTACATTCTGATGACGTATATAGCCCATACCCTCGTTGCTGGCTCCGCTGTAGGCATAATTCGTGCGCACCATTACACCGTCGTGCGCGTCGCGCAAATCGTAGCGAACATATTTATAATCATCGGTTTCAAAATAAGCGCCATTACCGGCTGCATCTATCACGCCGAAGTTGGTCCGCACGCCCATAGGCTTTGGCATCTCGCACAACATACGTTCGAAGTCGTCGACCGTGCGGCAGGTCTGCAAGGCTTGCGCCATCACAAACCCCTCGCGGTCTATCCAATCCGGGTCATTTGGGGGCAGATTATACGCCACCGTATTCATTATCGCGAATCCGGCATCGTTCATACCCATCCACGCCTCGTCGAGTTCGAGGCTGTCGCCACCATTGAACAGGCCCACATACCCTATCTTGCCGGGTTCGTCGACCCGGTGTATAAAATTGCTCTCCGCCGAGGTGTCGCGATGCTTCCAAAGCAAAGGGCGCCCCGATGCAGTCGCCGACCCCGACGCGATAAGCGACGTACAAGGCCGGGCATTTATACTAATCGCAGCCACAGCTACGATTACCAACATTTTATTGAGGTTCATCTGTCGTTATAAATTTACGTGACACATAAG
>CAMTKF010000090.1 GCA_947072905.1 uncultured Bacteroidales bacterium | reverse complement strand
TGCCGCAAGGCTCGTGTCGCCGGAGGCATACTGGGTGTTCACCGGTGACGATTTCGACCTGAAGATTTCAGACCCGGCGAACCCGAGCTATCTCGTGATTGCCAACGACCCGGAGAAGGAGCAGGTCATAGGCTCGCTCAACGCCCTTGTGCTGAACCGCCTTATTACCCGTGTCAATTCCAAGGGGAATATCCCGGTGAGCATTATCGTGGACGAGCTGCCTACGCTGTATTTCCACAAGATAGACCGGCTAATCGGTACGGCGCGAAGCAATAAGGTTGCCGTGACTCTCGGATTTCAGGAGCTTCCGCAGCTTGAGGCTGACTACGGCAAGGTGGGGATGCAGAAAATCATCACCACCTGCGGCAACATCTTCATGGGCGCGGCACGAAACAAGGAAACTCTCGAATGGGCGCAGAATGACGTGTTCGGCAAGGCGAAGCAGACGTCAACCTCCATAACCATCAACGACTCAAAGGTATCAACCTCCATATCCGAAAAGATGGACTATCTCGTTCCGGCGGCAAAAATAGCTGACATGGCGACCGGTTGGCTTGCGGGCCAGGCGGCGCGTGACTTCACGGCCACCGACAAGAGTATGCTGTCGCATTTCGACATCGAGCAGTCAGAGGAGTTCAAGACCACCAAGTATTTCTGCAAGACCAATTTCGACATGGCGCGGATAAAGGAGGAGGAATCGCACTATGTGGAGCTTCCGAAAATCTACACTTTCGCCGACGAGCGCGAGAAGGAGATTATGCTCAACCGCAATTTCAAGCGCGTGAACCGGGAGGTGGAGGATATGGTCAAGGAACTTCTCGGAATACAGTGACACTCAAAGTCTGACATTATCGCCTATGAATAGCACCGCCACATTCAGCATACCCCTTTCCCTACGGGCAAGCGGGAGCGCGTTGAAGGTTATCGCAATCCTCTCGATGGTGGCCGACCACTGCGCATATTTCCTGATGGAGCCGGACGCGCCGTTTTACGGCGTGCTCCGCTCTTTCGGGCGTATCGCGTTCCCGGTGTTCGCTTTCCTTGTGGCGGAGGGCTTCGCCCACAGCCGCAATCGGATGAGATATTTCCTTATTCTGGTATTTGCCGGGATAGCGAGCGAGTTACCCTGGTATCTGCTCAACGGAGCCGATGGCTCGCATAACGTGATGTTCACGCTTGCCCTGGGGGTGTCGGCTCTCGCTCTGTTCGACCGGCTGTGCGAGCATGGGCCGCTGTCTTTCGCCGGGGTGTCAGGCGTGGCCGCTCTCGCATGGTGGCTCGGCACGGATTATGACTGGCGGGGTGTGTTGATGATTTTTCTGTTCTACATCATGCGGCACGGCACCATGCGTCCGTGGCTGGAGCGTTCATCGACGCATTTCCCCCCGCAGGCCCTCTTGCAGATTATCTTCACATTCCCCCTCATGGCCCACTACGGCATAGCCGGAGCCATGCTTGCCTCCGCTGTCATCTTCCTATATGACGGTACAAGGGGCTTCATAAGGGGCAACGCCGCCAAATACGCCTTCTACTCAGTCTATCCTGCTCATCTGCTGCTCATTGCCGTATGTTCTTAATTATGACAGCCGTCAGGAGAAAGACCTGGCGGCTGTCTTGTGGGGTATCTTGTAGGGTAGCTTATGAGGTACCCTTATAAAAAAGGTACGAGCCCAACCCATGGAGCTGGACTCGATTTAATCTTTTTTATAGTGCAGTTGGACGCAACTGGGCTTTCCAAGTACACTTTCTGTCTGCAAAGATAGACTTTTCTATTGTAATGAACAAATATCCTGAGTGATTTGTCGGTTTTTTAACAATTATTATACTGTCAGCTATTCTGAATCTCAGATTTCTCCTCTATCTCGGGTATTATGATACCGGTCTTATCCTCTATAAGTGGTCTTAAAGAAGGTGCTTTAGCATACAGCAGCTCTGTCACCCTGTATATATCATCCCACATATCTTTTACCCTGTTGACTGAAATTTTCTTTAGCAGATAATCGACTACAGCCATGGCCTCACGGAATGTGTGCCGGTTAATACCTTGGAAATTTCCGGCCTTGCCTCTTCGGATACCTGTAAACAGATTCAGGTCAAACAATGTTTTACCATGAGCGCAGGCATTACGAACCTCCCTTATGGCTGACAGGTAACTTTTGAATGTGGCTGTTGCAGGCTCTCCGAAACGATTGCTTACCAATTTCTTGTCTTTATTCAATATCAGGCTGTCATATAGAATCTCAATATTGCCGAGAGTCATATACTCCATGGTTTTCCATGCAGGAGCATACTGGCCGAGATATATTTTGTGGTGTCTTTTGATTACATCGTTCCTTTTTATGGAATTGTAGGCTGCTGTTGGGAAGTTTGCGATAAAGTCCGGTTTTACTACCGAGGGACATACGAACCACGTTGGATCGCTGCTGTATTTTGTGGACAGCTCGTATATGAATACAGTGCGGATTGCCACCTCAATCCTTGACAGATATTTATGGAGTATATTTCTTAAATCCAAATCAAAATAATACAGGGCGACCGCATCCTCAATCCGTGTGCCCAGTATTACATTGTGGCTTCGTCCGGAGCCCAGACGTGGATAAGTTTTCTCAAAAGGATGCAGATAGAACCCCAGCCGATAGTATCCGATGTCCGCCAGATACTCCCTTGCCTTGGCTTCATCGGAAATTTCCACACCATGCCTGCGGAGTATCGCTATCTGCTCCTCATGGGTCGTAGCCCTTTTGTTATATGGTATTTTTCTTCTTGCCATTCAAAAATGTTAATTCAACTACAAAATTACTCAATTATTCTGACATTTTGGGTATCCGGAAGGACTTAAATATAAGGATTCAAGGCCTGTATGTGCTATTTCGTGCTAAATCTGTCGAAGTACCCGGATAACGGCGCGGATATAGCGCGGATCCTCGGCATAGCCGATGTTTTTCAGCCACAAGAGATAATTTCCTCCTTTGTAGCGATACTGCACCTTGGTATAGTATGCCCTGACACTCTCCGTCCAGTGGGAGAACTCGTAATATTCGCCCGTCCTCGGATTGGTAAGCCCGAAAAGGTTGTGCTTGTTTCGGCAGACCGATGACTTGAACCATCCGGTTTCAAGAATCGCTTGGGCCAGCACTATCTTCGGAAACTTGATTCCGTTCCGCCTGATCTCTGCGACAAGGTTGGGTACTGTCAGCTCCGGCAAATTACCGATTCCAACGTTTTCAGGTTTTGATTTCCTTACTGTGCCAGAATTGCGGAATACTGCTTTATTGTCTTTCATTTGTTTGTCGTCAAATTCACATTCCGGCGAAGCCTTTATGTGGCTAATCATTTCTTTTTCAATAGATTTCTCTATTTTGGCGGTATTATGCCCCACAATGGGGCAATCCTTAGTGATGGTATGGAACTGGGCCATCGACGAAAAGGGAACCGCAATCATGGCGGCAAGTGTCAGAATTGTGTCCAAAGT
>CAMTKF010000089.1 GCA_947072905.1 uncultured Bacteroidales bacterium | reverse complement strand
AATTCAGCATGAAAGCCTTATTTTTTTGTTGATGAACCACACAAAAGAGAGGCTGCCTAAACTTGTTAGACAGCCTCTTGGTAGAGAGAATGGTAGTCAGAAGTGCGCGCCGGCCGGTTGCCAGCCGTCGAGTATCTCGGCGGGGGTATATCCCGCGGCCGATTGCAGTACATGGCCGAAAGCGCGCTTGGATGTATCGGCTCCGGCACCGGTGTTGCCGTATTCGGCATAGTAGCATGTCTGCTCGCGGTGGGGCTTGCGCCAGTTGTTCCAACCCTCTGGTCGTATGTGGCCGCCTATGTTGCATTCGATGAAAACGGTGCGTCCGTAATCTCTCCACGGGCGCGAGAGCCAGCAGCTGTCGCAGTCCTCGTTGGCGGTGATGTCGCAGTTCAGAAATACGAATCCGTATCTGTTGCCCTGCGGGGTCGACGGTGCGGTTATGTACCCCTTCTTGCGGTTGCTGCGTATCTCGCAGTCCTTGAACAATGCCACCGCCGGCCCGAAAATGAAGTCTACCGAGCCTTCGATATAGCAATCCTCGTAATACTGCCGCCCCAATCCCCATGCAAACAGTGTGTCCTGGAAGCCGAGGAAGCGGCAATTTTTGAAAAACATGCGGTCGCCGCCGGTAAGGGCTGCCACTGCCTGCCCGGCCGCCACACCGGCCTGATTGGCAAATGTGATGTTCTCGGCCGTGAAATCATCCGGAAATATATAGCAAGTTGCGCTGCCGTATGTGCCCATTTCGTCGCCGGTGAAGTTCTTGCTCGATGCCACGCTGTCGCAGTATATGGTTACGTTGCCCCGCCCCGTCATTTTCAGTTTGGTCTTGCTGGGCGAGATGTTTATACGCTCACGATACACACCCTCGTGTATGAGCATGCGAGTGGTGTCTTTTCTGAAATCGGGCACCCGGGCAATGGCTTCCTGCAGCGATGTGAAATCGCCGCTGCCGTCCTGCGCCACCACTATGTCGTAGCGGGTGGTATCGGTGCAGACCTCATTGTGCGGCGTTGCGGCGGCTGCCGGTAAAGCCGCAGCCAGGGCTATGATCAAGGCTGATATGTGTGTATTCATGGCGTGTGGATTGTTTGTGAAGGCAAAATTAGGCTTTTTATTCCGTTAATCAAAAAAAGATGCTAAATAACCGAAAAATCTTGGTAATGTAGAAAAAAAGCCGTATCTTTGCACCGCATTTTCCGCACCGGGCTTATTAAAGAGACGCCGGTTCATCAAGAACAAGGCTCCGCCCGGCGGGTTAACTTTTATAATCATAAATTATAATGTACGTTATCGTAGAAATACAGGGTCAGCAGTTCAAAGCTGAAAAGGATCGTTTCCTGTATGTACACTATCTCGGCGAAGAAGTGAAAGAAGGCCAGACCGTAGAGTTTGACCGCGTGCTTCTCGTAGATGCCGACGGTGCCGTTAAAGTCGGCGCTCCTACCGTTGAAGGAGCAAAAGTAGTATGCGAAGTTGCTGAACCCCTCGTAAAGGGCGACAAGGTAATCGTCTTCAAGAAAAAACGCCGCAAAGGCTATCGTCGCAAGAACGGTCACCGTCAGTACTTCTCTAAAGTTGTCATCAAAGACGTAGTCGCTTAACCCTCTAAAAACTCACAGAAATGGCACATAAAAAAGGTGTAGGTAGTTCTAAGAACGGACGTGAATCAGAAAGCAAGCGACTCGGTGTTAAGATCTTTGGCGGTCAGTCTTGCAAAGCAGGCAATATCATCAAGCGCCAGCGTGGCACCGTACATCACCCCGGCCTGAATGTTGGCTTGGGCAAAGACCACACAATCTACGCTCTCATCGACGGCGTGGTTGCGTTCACCGAAGGTCGCAATGGCCGCAAGTTTATCAATGTTATGCCTCACGGCGAAGCTTAATCCTGCGGTTAATTCCTCAAACTAATTACACAGGCGCATACCTCATACGGGAATGTGCCTGTGTGTGTTTATTGTGAGACGTTATTTTTCAGATTTTTGTAATTGAGCTCTTACTTTTTCTTCGTTTCTGCGTTATAATTAGAGCTCTTGATTATTAATTGGATTTTTATGGATACTGCAAAAAAACGCTTGGTTATTATAGGTGGTGGCTTCGGCGGCCTCAATCTGGCTAAAAAAATCGACAAGTCGCAATGGGATGTTCTTATTATTGATAAGAATAATTACCATAGTTTCGCTCCGCTTTTTTATCAGGTGGCATCGTCGGGCCTGGAGCCTGCCGGCATCACATTCCCGCTGCGCCGCGAAATGCGCAAACGCAGTATGCGCGGAACCCGCTTCACTATGGGTACCGTGTCGTATATCGACGTACGGACCAAGCAGGTGGTTACAGAATATGAGACAATTCCATACGATGCACTTGTGATAGCCGTGGGCTGCACAAACAACTTCTTCGGTATAAACGGTCTTGAACAAAATGTTTACACTATAAAGAGCGCGGCCGAGAGCATACGCGCCCGCAATGCCATATTGTACAATCTCGAACGCGCCGGACAGTGTTCCGACCCCGAGGAACGCAAGGCCATGCTCACATTTGCCGTGGTGGGCGGCGGTCCCACAGGTGTGGAGATAGCCGGTGCTCTGGGCGAGATGAAGCGTTGGACCATCATACGCGAGTATCCCCGTCTGTTGCAGGACGAGGTAAGGGTGGTGCTGTACGAGGGCGCCGACCGCCTGCTGCGCACCATGAGCGAGAAGTCGTCAAAGGACGCCCTGCGCGATCTGGGCGAGCTGATGGTGGACGTGCGCCTGGGCAAGACCATGCAGTCGTATGAAAACGGCGTGCTGAAGTTTGCCGACGGCGAAACCCTGCGCACCGGCATGGTGATATGGACCGCCGGCATTGTGGGAAATCCGCTCACCATCATAGGCAGCGATGTGAAACCCGGTCCCGGCGGACGCTACGAGGTGGATGAATTCAACCGCGTGAAGGGTCTGAGTGATGTATATGCCATAGGCGATATATGCTATCACAGCGACGAACGATTCCCGCGCGGATGTCCGCAGCTGGCTCAGCCGGCCATACAGCAGGGCCGTTGCCTGGCCCGCAACCTCAGCCGCGACACCTTCACCGAGCCGTTCTCTTACCGCGACAAGGGCTCGATGGCTACCATTGGTCGCAACAGGGCTGTGGTAGACATGGGCAAGGTGCATTTCAGCGGATGGTTTGCATGGATGGCATGGCTCATAGTGCATCTGGTGACATTGCTGGGCATGCGCAACAAGATTGTGGTATTTATCAACTGGATATGGAGCTATGTGGGCTTTGCCACTTCGCTGCGCATGATACTCAAGCCTACACGCTATCCCCTCGACCCGCCCGAGCCCGTGGCCAAGCGTCCGGAGTAGTTCCAAGAAACTGTTTAAAATTTATTTTATCTTGTCTTTGAGAGTCTTGTCAATGTATTTTAGATATAGATTCAGTCATTTAGGAGCCACTAAACTCCATCATCAATATCAAAAATCCAAATGACAATCCTTCTCAAATCCTGCG
>CAMTKF010000088.1 GCA_947072905.1 uncultured Bacteroidales bacterium | reverse complement strand
TCATGTAATAACCACTAATTACCACAAAGATACAAAATAAAAACGAACTGTGCAACAATTCATTAAATTATTTTTTTTAGGCTAAACTGACAAACTCCCGCCTGCAAGCTCCGGCATTTTCACGGAAAACGGGCCAAACTTTCTGATTTTACAATAAATTTTAAAATGATGATTTGCACATATCAGAAAAAATCCCTAACTTTGCCCTCCGAATTGTAGAATAATAATAAATAAACATATACGGCAATGAAAAGAACATTCCAACCCTCAAACCGCAAGCGTGTCAACAAGCACGGTTTCCGCGAACGCATGTCTACCCCCAATGGTCGCAAAGTGCTCGCACGTCGTCGTGCTAAAGGCCGCGTACGTCTCACTGTAAGCTGCTCTATCGCTTCAAAGTAAATTCTTTTTAGACGAGCAAGCCCGCGCCGTGTTCCTTATAACAAAGGAATGCGGCGCGGCGCTTTTGCATAAACCTCAGCACCCCATTTCTGCCAAAATTCACAATTCATCCCCTCAATAAATCCCACTTGCGTAACACAAATTTTTTTTGTAAATTTGCATAATGCGCCGGAATGAAGCACCGGCTGTTTTTCCTTTAGAAATGTCTGAAAAATATATCGAAATAAAAGGGGCTAAGGTAAATAATCTCAAAAACATAGACCTGAAACTGCCCCGTGGCAAATTTATAGTATTTACCGGGCTAAGCGGCTCGGGCAAATCTTCGCTCGCCTTCGACACTCTGTATGCCGAGGGCCGCCGTCGCTATGTGGAGAGTCTGTCATCTTACGCCAGACAATTCCTGGGCAAGATGACCAAGCCCGAGTGCGACTTCATACGCGGTCTGCCGCCGGCTGTGGCTATAGAGCAGAAGGTTAACACACGCAATCCTCGCTCCACCGTGGGTACCTCTACCGAGATATATGACTACCTGCGGCTGCTGTTTGCCCGAGTGGGTAAAACCATATCGCCCGTAAGCGGTGCTGTAGTGAAGAAGCACACCATAGAAGATGTAGTGGCCGGAGCACTCGAAGCCGGCATAGGAACCCGTATAGCCGTGGTGGCACCAATGACCCTGCCCGAAGACCGCGACATGGCCACTCAGCTCGAAATACTGCAAAAAGAGGGATTCTCGCGCCTGGTTAACAAAGATGGAGAGTTCATTGATATTGCCGATGCAGTCAACGACCCTGAATTTCTGAAATCCACTGAATTTGACCTTCTCATCGACCGTCTGGCCGTAAGCGACGACCGCGATGAACAGTCGCGTCTGGCCGAAAGTGCCGAAACCGCTTTTTATGAAGGCAACGACCGGTGCGCCCTGCTCATTTTTGCCGAGCGCGGCAAGAAACCTCAACGGCTCAACTTCTCTAAACGTTTTGAGGCCGACGGACTGATATTTGCCGAACCATCCGACCAGATGTTCAATTTCAACAATCCCTTCGGAGCATGTCCCACCTGCGAGGGATTCGGCATGGCACTGGGTATTGACGAAGGCCTGGTAGTGCCCGACCCCTCGAAGTCGGTGTACGATGATGCCGTGGCACCGTGGCGTGGTCCCTCGATGAGCGAGTGGAAACGCGATTTCATACACCATGCGGCATCCTTCCCCACCCCCTTCCCTATCCATCGGCCGTATTTTCAGTTGACTGACGCTGAAAAGAAAATTCTGTGGCAGGGATATGGCGACTGGATGGGCATAGACGGTTTTTTTCGCTGGATGGAAACTCAGCGGCACAAAATCCAATATCGCGTGATGTACTCGCGTTACAGGGCCAAAACCATCTGTCCCGACTGCCACGGCGCGCGCTTGCGCCCCGCAGCTTTGAACGTCAAAATCAACGGTCTCACCATAGCCGACCTCGTGAGGATGCCGGTGAGCAAACTGCAACAATGGTTTGCCGACCTGCGCTTTGACGACAACGATGCCAAGGTGTCGGCCCGCCTGATGACGGAGATACGCAACCGCCTGAGCTACCTTGTAGAGGTAGGTCTGGGCTACCTTACCCTCGACCGTTTGAGCAATTCGCTCTCGGGCGGCGAAAGCCAGCGCATCAACCTTGCAACATCGCTGGGTTCGAGCCTTGTGGGTTCATTATATATCCTCGATGAGCCTTCGATAGGGCTTCATCCACGCGACACTGAACGACTTATCGGGGTTTTGCGCAAGCTCCAGGGACTTGGCAACACAGTGGTAGTGGTTGAGCACGATGAGGAAATCATGCGATCGGCCGACATCCTTGTAGACGTAGGCCCCGATGCCGGACGTCATGGCGGTGAAATAGTTTTCAACGGACCCATAGACCTACTGCCAGGGGCAGAACGCTCATATACAGCCAAATATCTCACCGGCAAGCTGTCAATACCCACTCCGGCCACGCGGCGCAAGTGGAAAGACTATGTGGAGATAACCCACGCCACCGAGCACAATCTCAAGGATGTATCGGTAAAATTTCCATTGGGGGTACTCACAGTAGTCACCGGCGTAAGCGGCTCGGGCAAATCCACCCTTGTAAGCAATATTCTCTACCGCTCCTTGGGTCGATACCTCGGCACGGAACAGGCACTGCCGGGACGTCACGGCGAGCTGCGCGGCGACCTGAGCCGTGTGGGTGACGTTGTTATGGTTGACCAAAACCCAATAGGCAAGTCATCACGCTCTAATCCGGCCACCTATCTCAAGGCATACGACGAGATACGCGAGCTCTTTGCATCGCAGCAGATGTCAAAGCAGATGGGATTCACGTCCATGTACTTCTCCTTCAACACCGAGGGCGGACGCTGCGAGGAATGCAAGGGCGAGGGCGTTATAACCATACCTATGCAGTTCCTGGCCGACGTGGTAGTGACATGTGAGGTATGCCACGGACAACGCTTCAAGAAAGAAATTCTCGAAGTGAAATACCGCGACAAAAATATAAGCGACATACTCGACATGACCGTGGCCCAGGCCATAGAATTCTTCTCAGAGACAGACGGAACCATACAGCGGCGCATAGTCAAGCGATTGCAGCCGCTCAAAGATGTGGGACTGGGATATATCAAGCTCGGCCAATCGTCGTCCACTCTGTCGGGCGGTGAGAATCAACGTGTCAAGCTCGCATCCTTCCTTGCCGACGACCGCGCCAAGCCCACGGTATTCATATTTGACGAACCCACCACCGGCCTGCATTTCCACGATATAAGCGTGCTGCTCAATTCATTTGATCGCCTCATAGCCAAGGGGCACACACTCATAATAATAGAGCATAACCTCGATGTGATAAAATGCGCCGACCATGTGATAGACCTTGGCCCGAACGGCGGAGATGCCGGCGGCAATATCGTAGCCACAGGCACCCCCGAGCAGATAGCCCAATGCCCCGACAGCGTCACGGGTAAATATCTGAAGTTATAAGTAATCAATGAAAAATAGTTTTATATCATCTGCTTACTTAGTTAAAAAAACACTCTCCACTCTAAACCCTCCACTCTCCACTAAAGGGGCTGTCTAACAAGTTTAGGCAGCCTCTCTTTTGTGTGGTTCATCAACAAAAAAATAAGGCTTTCATGCTGA
>CAMTKF010000087.1 GCA_947072905.1 uncultured Bacteroidales bacterium | reverse complement strand
TAAATAATAACACGGAACTATGACGGTGTCTTTACCAACTTTAATCATTGCACGGCCACAGGGCAAACAACTATTATAATCAATAGTTAATCCTCTAGGGTCTGCGCCGTCTTTTTTCTGAATCAATTTTTTGATTTCAAGACCAATTATCGCGTTAGTATCCTTGTCGCGTATAATCAAATCCGGAGTCGTGAGTTTGCCAGCATGAAAAACTTCAAACGACTTAGGTAAAAGAACTTTTAATAATGACTCTACCCAACAATCAAACGGGTCATCCTGCACTGTACCCACAATCTGCGCAGGTCTAAGGTCAACAGGAATACCATTAGGTGTATTCTTAGAGATTAATCCCTTATATAGAGTGGATATTATTTCAAGTTCTTTATTCATACTGTATTGAAAGGAATTTCCAAGTAGGCAGACTGGCGACCAAACCTTTTGCGACTACAAGGAAGCTCATTTATATGTTGATTATATTTTTTTACTTACGTCGGTGGTCTTTGTCTGCGCAGACGCGGTTAGATTACAAAGTTAGCTAAAATAATTGAGACTATTGCAATCTTAGCCAAAGATAATAGTCTCGATGCCACGGCTCTTTCATTTAAGATTGACTTGAATTCTCGAAAATAATGCTATTTTGGCGAATCTGGGCATGAAGAGCGGGTGCTTCCGCGACCATGTCCGGGTCTTGTGATAGAATCTGGCCGATATCGGGTACCTGTACAAGAGTGGCAATCTCCCTGATTCCCAGCAAATTATGTGGTGTAAAAATTTGGCCAAGTGGCAAATTTTTCGTAACTTTATAGTTGACAATCAAATAGTTATGAACAAAATTATGCCACTCGACCAAGACCGTTCGATTGATGCAAATGCGCTCAATCATACCGCAAAGGTACAAAATAGATTTGTAAAACCGGGCAGTATCATGGAGAAACTGATGGATTTTGCCACATCCGTGCCCGATTTTCGCAGGACCGACAAAGGAAACATACGCCATAGACTCGCAGACATCATCATGCTGATGATACTTGGCAGGATCTCCGGGCATGCCGAACGCGCCGATATAATAGAGTTCGGCAGGCTCAACCTCAATAAATTCCGCAAAATGGGCATGTTGAAGAATGGTGTGCCGTCCGAACCGACGTTGTGCCGTATAGAGAACGGCATCAATGACTGCGCCATGGCCGACAGGATGCAGGAGTTCGCGGAGAAGTATCGTGGGAAGCTCCTTTCTGAATGCGGCATCGGGGAAACAATTTGCATAGACGGAAAGGCTCTACGAGGAACAGTCCGGGACAATGGGCGCAATCCGGACATCGTGTCGGCTTATTCGTACAACACCGGCATCGTACTGGCCACCGAGGCCTGCCGGGAAAAGAGCAATGAGATAACAGCGGTGCCGTTGCTCCTTGACAAAATCGACATATCGGGAAAAACCATAACTGCCGATGCCATGTCCATGCAAAAGGATATCATTGATACAATTAGAAGAAACAGAGGCGAGTTTCTTATCGAGCTCAAGGCCAACCAGCGCTCCTTGCGCTACTGGGTGGAAGACTGCATCAAAGGGCTCACGCCGGCGTATACATACACGGTAGGCCCCGAACTCGGACACGGAAGGATCGAGACAAGAACCTACCGTATATATGACGGGCTGGAAATAATCGCAGACAAGCAGAAATGGGGCGGCAATATGACGATAGTGGAATATGAATCCCACACGGTCATAAAGTCTACAGGTGTATGCACATCTGAAAAACGGCTGTATGTCAGCAGCTTGCCAATAGACACCCCGTCATTGGGGCACCTGGTGCGCAGCCACTGGTCAATAGAAAGCATGCACTGGGGACTCGACGTCAATCTGAAGCAGGACAGCATCAAGCGCAAAACGCCAAGGGCCGCAAGAAACCTTGACACCATTCAAAGAATAGCCTTCTCTGTTTTCTCGATATGGAAAGGACTTCGTAAAAAGCGCTCTGACAAAAAGAAAGGCGTCGCAGAGCTGATACGTCATGTCTCGATGAACTTTACAAGGCTTCTTCTGTTTCTGAGTCAAAAATGAAAAAAATCAGATTTTAACAAAAAGATAAATAGTTGACATACAATATAAAAATATTACCCGATCCTCAACGAACCGGGTAAGGGTATCTATGTCTTTAATTTTAGTTTAAATGAAAGAGCCGTGGTTTTACATCATTTCAGAGTACCTTAATAATATGCGTACAGCGGCCGCGCCGAGTTGCATTTGTCGCATGCTTTTTGTAATTTTGCCATATAAAATTCTATTGTAATGACAAAGAATGAAGAATTAGCACTCGTTGTACAAGCCGGCAATATAGTTGCCCAAGGCGGTACTCTCGACGAGGATACATTATATAAGCTTACAGAAGTAGAAACTCCTGAAGCAATCGAAGCGCTTTATGATGAAGCTGCTAAGCTTACACGCCTGTGCGGCAATCAATTCGATACCTGTTCGATAGTGAATGCCCGTTCGGGCCGATGCTCTGAAGACTGCAAATGGTGTGCCCAGTCGGCCCGATTCCATACCGGTTGCCAGACCTATGATATTGTAGACCGCGAGGAGGCCCTTGCTCTTGCGGCGCATAATAAGAGTCGCGGAGTAAGGCGTTTTTCGCTCGTGGCAAGTGGCCGCTCGGTCAAAGGCCGTGCGCTTGACCAAGTTTGCGATATAGTTAAAGAGGCCGGGGAGTCGTGCGGTATCGAGACCTGTGCGTCGCTGGGCTTGCTCAATCGCGAGGAGCTGCAGCAGTTGTTTGCCGCCGGTGCACGCCGCTATCATTGCAATCTCGAAACAGCGCCCTCGTATTTCCCTCAACTGTGTAGCTCGCATACCACCGAAGATAAACTTGCAACCATTGCCGCGGCTCGCGAAGCGGGCTTCAAGATATGTTCGGGCGGCATCATCGGAATGGGTGAAACACGCCGCCAGCGTATGGAGTTGGCTATAACTTTGCGAAAGGCAGAGCCGGTGTCGATACCTATCAATATATTGTGCCCCATACCCGGAACACCGCTTGAGAATACCCCTCTGATAAGCGAAGAAGAAATAATCCGTACGGTTGCATTGTTCCGCATGGCCCACCCCAAGGTACAGTTGCGTTTTGCCGGAGGCCGCGAGCGATTGTCGAAAAAATGCCTGCTCGAGTGTCTTCGCATAGGCATTAACGGAGCTATTACCGGCGACCTGCTCACCACCACCGGGGCCACGATTGCATCGGATAAGGCGTTGGTCGAAGAGGCCGGGTATGTATTTTAGTTACTTGAGAGCAAAATAAAAGAAGATATGTTTCAGCTGACAAACAGGATGCTAAAGGAATTTGGCTCGCTTGACGATGCCAAAGGTCGCCGCCGTAGCGGTCTTTTCGTGGCCGAGGGCACCAAGTGCGTAGGCGAATTGCTGCGTGTGTTTCATGCCCGCTACCTATTCGCATTGCCGTCGTGGCTTGCCGACAACAAGGCCGAAGCCGACGAGGTAGTCGAGGCAAGCCCTGCTATGCTGAGACAACTTACCAGGCTTCAGGCAACGCCGCCTGTCATAGCATATTTCGAGCATCCCGAGGCCGGAGAATTGCCTGCCTTAGATGGCCTTACTGTAGCTCTTGACCGAGTACAAGACCCCGGCAACATGGGCACTATAATGCGTGTGGCCGACTGGTTCGGCATAAACCGCATAATTGCTTCACCCGACACTGTGGATATTTACAACCCGAAAGTCATACAGGCCACCATGGGAGCCATAGCACGCGTACAGGTACTGTATATGCCA
>CAMTKF010000086.1 GCA_947072905.1 uncultured Bacteroidales bacterium | reverse complement strand
GGCCGAGATCATCCGGCTGCCCGGCTTCTATGAGCCAATCCGAATACGGTCTTTCGTGGTAATCAATGCCCGAAGTCTGTTCATTACATGGGTCATGATTTTGAAGTTTAAGAGGGTTTTTACTGTGCGCCGGGGCGCGTTTGTTTTACATTGCAGAATATGCGGCTGACCCATCAGTGCCGCAGGCACGTTAGCCGACAAGGGTTCGCAAGGCAATACTCTTTTTTCGCGAGGCGCATTTTCGGCTGCGCTCGGCATAGCCGGCGCAAGCTCCGCTCTGCTCTTGCTGGCACGAAAATTCGGCATCGACTAAAAAAGGAAGATTGCCAAAGGGAACGTGTCTTGCCCTTGACGAGCGTAGATAAAGACGCTAACTTCGCGATGTAAATACAATGTGCCTCCGTGCGTGTTTACAAGTAAAGTTCCTCGCGAAACGCGGTTCTTCGCAAGCGAAGCGCCAAGGCGATATGCTCAAAATTATGGCACTCGTAACCCGCAGGGCATATTTGGCAGTGAACGCCAACTGCGAGCACTAATACACCACTTATCAGTAATCACTCGACGGCAATAGCGGAACATTTTAGCTGTGAAGCCCGTGTCGTGGAAGTCAAGAATAAGACAATCGCCCCAAGTCGTAGCCGACGGAGCGAGTGGCTCTGGGTAAGAGTTGGAAAAAATCCCTCCCCAAAGGGCATAAAGCACGGTAAGTTCCTTATATCTGCGAATCGACTTGTCGCTTTGCTCAAAAGAAAGGTCGCCATCGCCGGAACGATGTGCAAAATAGAAAGCGAGCCTCGGATTGCTTTCAGCAAGCTTCGCGGTCAACCAAAAGTTGGAGCCGAAGCTTGCTGTATGAGTTATGCGATTGAAGCCAGACGGTCAAGACCTTGGGCTTGATTTACGAAAGCGCGGCGGCGGTG
This sequence comes from uncultured Bacteroidales bacterium, assembly GCA_947072905.1. Taxonomy (GTDB): domain Bacteria; phylum Bacteroidota; class Bacteroidia; order Bacteroidales; family Muribaculaceae; genus CAG-873. Next base: position 2,896 of record CAMTKF010000086.1, on the reverse strand, counting down.
CCGCAACTCCATAAGAAAACCCCGACAATCACTGCCTAGGTTTCTATTGATACTTTACACTATATTGTATGAATTGCTGTTTAAATCTTGTTTAGGTAGCGTATTTTTATACATTTATCTGTTGTCTTTTGTTTCACGATAGTCTTGTATACCATCCACCACGTTTACGTCAACTTGTTTGCCTCCTGAAAAGTTCCAGGTAAGCGACAGTCCTACATACTGAACAGGCGTTGTGTACTTATACGATACCTTGTTCATGCCGACTTGTCTGTCAAGTTTTCGTCTATTACCAATGGGGGTAAATTCAACGGCAACCTGAAGATTGTCTTTCAGGAATGACTTATAGATTTGGCCGTTTACATTATAAACAGCGTGGTATGTGCGGTTGAGTGTCTTATATGTAGGCTCAAAACACACATTGAGCATACCGCCCCATCCGTTGGGAAACCTGAAATTGTTGTAGAAATAGAAATATTCCTTTAACCGTGTTTTGCCATAATGAATATTTGCAATGGTAATATTTTCCGGCGTTATCTCAATGCGGCCTGAGAGTTTGAATTTCCACCATTTTACGGGAGATTCTATCCATTCGGCACCGAAGCCCCATACTCCCTGACCGGATATGTTGACCGGTTTTGTATAGAATACATCCGGATTTTCCGTGCTCTGGAATGTCTGCCAATATATGCGGTCGTGAGAATGGGCATATAATGCTGTGATATTAACCTTATTCCTGAATAAAGACAAACCTGCCATAATCATGTCTGCCGACTGAGCTTTAAGATTTGGATTTCCTACCGTGTAGTTATACGGGTTATCCCAGTTGACTACCGATGAAATAGCAGTATATGGAATATCGCTTAATGTTCGTTTGTAGTTCAACATTACCGCATGATTCATTTTTGATCCGAAAGGCATCATTACCTGAACGGTAGGATTTATAGCCCATTGTGTATTGTGGCTCTTTATACCAGCCTGTTTATCATGATAGCCTATTCTATTGAGTTGCCAGTTTACGCCGGCACTGTAACGCAGCTTCCAGACCATACCTTGTGCAGAGGCATATACTATTGGGGTGAAACCGCTTGTTCCGGTAGGTATGGAACTTACACTGAATCGGTCACTTTCAATAGAGGCGGAAGGCGTGAATGTCGAGGATATCCATTGTGCGGAAGCCCCGAACTTCCATGACAGTCTGCGGCTGCGCGGATAAAGAAAGTCAGCCTTGAATTTCCATAGATTCAGATTGCCCTTGTCGTACGTCGCTCCGACAACATCATTATCCATAGAATAATCTGCTCGCTCATTGCTGTGGCGGTTAAGATAGTCTGCTGTCAGCTCCATTGCCGACCCTTTCTTGTTAAGAGGGAGCAGGAATTTCAGAGTACCTTCCTGTGTGACTGCGTTTACTCGTTTATCTATTGCTGACATTGAGTTTTCCAGCACAGAGAACGAGGTGGGCCTTGGACGAGAAGTTGCAATAAGATAGCTGCCCCCAAGCTGTGCGCCGGAGTTAAACTGCTGAGTAAGGCTAAGACGATTGCGAAAATCAAAGCTATTTGATTTAGTTGTTTCAGTGAGGTATGTGTGCAAATCCGGTCCGTCGAGCCATTGCTCTGAGTTTTCTTCAAATTTTGTGCCACCGAAATATAGATTGTCGTAAACGCTTAGATTCTTATAACGGTAGTTGATCATGCCACCCAGACCTTCATTCCCGAAGCCACAGGAGCGATACCAGTCTGCGTTAGCCATGACACTGCCGTAATATCCACCTTCGGGTGGACGACGGAGTGTAATCATTATTGTTCCTCCGCTCATGGCTGCATTCTGATCGGCACCTGCGAGATATTTGACCTGCACCTTGTCTATCATCTCACCGGGAATATTATTCAGTTCCGAAAGGTCGGACAGCTTCACTCCGTCAACGTAAATCTCGCTTGCAGCGAGACCGTTTATTTTGAAGTTGCCGTTCTCTCGTGATATGTTTGGAAGAAATCCCAGTACATCTACAGCGGGTTTACCCTTTGCGATGTCCATACCCCGAAGATTAGTGGTGTAACCTTCGGCGTTGTTTGTTGTACGCGAGGCAACAACTGTCACCTCTTGAAGCTGCTGCTCTTTTTGAGCGTGTGCTGGCAATATGCTTAATACTGCTGCAAGTGCGAATATAAACTTTTTCATATCGTTGGGATTTTGAATTTTCACAATGCAAAGTTATTGCTGATTAAAATTCCCTGCCATACCCAAAAGTGTACAAATGCGTTTGGAGATGAAAACATACACTTTTGGGTATGGCACAGCCGTGGGGTTAGTTCTAATTTTGCAGAGTAAAATCAAAAATGAATATGACAAGCGAAGAAAGACGCCGGATAGCAGACTGCCGAATAGCAGTAGTAGGAGCGACTGAGTTTATTGACAGCATCAAAGTCGAACTTCAACAGTTGGGCTTTGAGTCCATTCAAATAATATCCCCATCTGATGAAGAAACTATTAGAAATATAGATGTTATTGCAGAAAGTGTCAATGAAGGTAGTTCTTGTCTCTCAAAAGATGTGATTATACCTATAATCCTGCCATTCGACTTTGTAAATGGAGCCGGTGCGATAGTAGTTATGCCCGAAGATGAAAGGGATATGCTGTGCAAACCTGACCTCCGGCAATGGGCGGCAACATATATGGCAGGGTACTGTGCTTTCTGGAATGTAGATGGTTGCGAGTGGTTGCGTGATTCATTATCCGACATCAGAAACGGCGTGACGAGCAATGCGGCACTTAAAACCGCAGCACATATATGCGCACGGATAGCAGCCAACATCGCAGTCGGGCGCGAGGTAAAACACTTCCCTCGTTTCTATCTATGCAAGAATTTAGAGTAGCTTGCTATTTGTAGCGGCAA
>CAMTKF010000085.1 GCA_947072905.1 uncultured Bacteroidales bacterium | reverse complement strand
ATTTACTAATAATCTGCAAATTGTGCAACTTTTTCATTTGTAAATATTTAGAATTTTAATTCAACCAACGGGTAATATATAATTACCATGAATAATTACTTCAAGGGTATAATGGCAGCCTTGACTTTGGCAAATGCTGTCTTATTCAACCCTATACCCCTTTCAGCTGAAAATAATGCTCGGGAAGTCAACTGGGATAAAGACGGACTTATTATCTCGGGGAAGCGTGTGGTGCCCGTAATGGGTGAAATTCATTTTTCGAGAATCCCTGCCGACGAATGGGAGGCTGAAATCAAAAAAATGAAAGACGGCGGCGTTACAATGCTGGCTAACTACGTATTCTGGAATCATCACGAGAATAATGAAGGCGTATTCGACTGGAGCGGCAACAACAACCTGAGAAAGTTCCTCGAAATATGCAAGAAATACGATATGCCGGTGATAGTGCGCATGGGCCCGTTCTGCCACGGCGAAGCACGCAACGGCGGCATCCCCGACTGGGCTATAAAGTCGGGAGTTAAAATGCGTTCGGAGGACCCGGCTTTCCTGAGTATGGTAGAAAATCTATACCGTCAGATTTTCACCCAATTTCAGGGACTGCAATGGAAAGACGGCGGCCCTGTGATCGGTTGCCAGTTTGATAACGAATACCGTGGCCACGGTTCTTATCTGGTAAAGCTTAAGAATATTGCCAAAGAAATCGGAGTGGACGTACCTCTGTACACACGCACAGGTTGGCCCGAGCTGGCCTCGCCCGTACCATTCGGCGAACTGATTCCGCTATACGGCGACTACGCCGACGGATTCTGGGAACGCTCCATCAAGCCCACAGCCGGCAATTACTACAAAGCGTTCAACTTCAAGGCATTCCGCAGCTCCACAGCAATAGCTTCAGAACAGTTTACCGACCAAAAAGAGAAGCTAAATCAGGGCGACGAGGAATACCCCTACTTCACATGCGAACTTGGCGGCGGCATGGCCACCGCATATCACCGTCGTCCGTACATCTACCCCGAGGACGCATATTCGCTTGCCATAGTGAAACTGGGCAGCGGCAGCAATCTGCTGGGCTACTATATGTATCACGGCGGTACTAACCCGGTGCAGGAAACATATATGAACGAAACACAGCGCACCTTGGCCACCAACTACAACGACCTGCCGGTTCTGACATACGACTTCCAGGCTCCGATAGGTGAATTCGGACAAAAGAATCCTCACTATTACAGTCTGCGCAAACTTCACCTGTTCATGCAGGACTTTGGCGAGACCCTCGCTCCGATGCAGGCCGAATTCCGTTCACGCCAAGATCTCCCCAAGGGCGACGACTCAGAACTGCGTTGGTCGACACGCATGGCGGCCGACAGCGGATTTGTATTCATCAATAACTACGAACGACTGCAAAATCTGTCGGATAAACGCGGCATACGCTTCGACGCGGGCAATGTGCGTTTCCCCTCCAAGGCCATCACCATACCCGGGGGCACCTCGTGCATATTTCCCGTAAACATAGCCGGAATAAAATATGCCACCGCACAGCTCATAGCACAGCGCGACGGCAAGGTTTATCTTGAACAAATCAAGGGAATACCAACCGAATTGTGTGTGGATGGACGTGTGCTTAAGAATGTGAAAGCCAAGGGCACATCTGCACCTGTGTATAAAAACATATATCTGCTCAACTCAGACGAAGCCGGCCGGCTATTCCTTGAAGAAGAACCTGTGCCCGAGCAGCTGCCTTCACCCGAATTCAGCAAGGTTAAGGAAGCTGCAGCACAGCAACGAAGCATAACCCTTGGTGTGAACAAAGCCGCGCAGTCGCCCGAAGATGCCGACTTTGACGCCGCAGCCGAGTACACCATCGTAAATCTGCCCTCAGCCGACAAGCGCAATGGCCGTATACTCAACATCAAATACCGCGGCGATGTGGCACGGCTTTACTGCGACGGCAAGCTGATAGAAGACAACTTCTATAATGGCCGCCCCATGCTCTACGGCCTGTGGCGTCTGCCGGCCGACTGCACGTCGCTCACCCTGCGGATACTGCCCATACAGGAAGGCGCGCCCATATATTACTCTGAAGAAGCCGACACCACTGCAGGCGAGGAACTGATCGAAATCTCGATTCAGTAAAGCTTGCCTTATAGCTACAAAAATATCCACCAAAAAATTCTTTAGCGGTGATAAAATTAGGGCTGATTTCTTTGATGAAGTCAGCCCTTTTGGAAGAAGCGCAGGAACTGCTTTTCGCGACCATTGGCTAAAGACAAGAGAACAGTAGGAGAACAGTTAGAGAACAGTAAGAGAACAGTAGAAGAACAGTTAAACAGTATTCCATCGGCCTTAAGAAAACTTATATTAGCCATAGGCGAAAATTGGCTGACAGCTCAAGAGTTGCGAGATAAGATGGGCTATAAATCAAAGGGCTCATTTTGGACCAACTATCTTTCTCCGGCGATAGAGAAGGGACTAATATCATTGGAAAATGAAGAAAGTACAAAATCGCCAACTCAGAGATATGGATTGACTGAATTTGGACGTAGCATTTTTACTGCTATTCAATAAGTAAATTTAGTCTGTAAAAGTCGGCTCTTTTCGGACGGTTACAAAAAATCCGCCACTTGTGCATCGGCACCGGTGGCGGATAATTTTATGTGTGAGCAGTTTGATTACTTAAGGCCACAAGCTGCGCACTTGTTGGAAATTTCGGTGAAGAAATCATTGCCCTTGTCATCAACGAGGATGAATGCGGGGAAGTCTTCAACTTCGATTTTCCAGATTGCTTCCATGCCGAGTTCGGGATATTCGAGCAATTCAACTTTCTTGATGGAATTCTGAGCGAGAACGGCAGCGGGACCACCGATAGAACCAAGGTAAAAACCGCCGTGCTTCTTGCAAGCGTCGGTCACCTGCTTTGAACGGTTACCCTTTGCAATCATCACCATAGAACCACCGGCAGCCTGGAACTGGTCAACGTAGGGGTCCATGCGTCCGGCTGTTGTGGGACCGAATGAACCAGAAGGCATTCCGGCAGGAGTCTTGGCCGGACCGGCGTAGTAGATAGGATGATCCTTGAGGTACTGGGGCATGGGTTCGCCGTTGTCAAGGCGTTCTTTGATCTTGGCGTGAGCGATGTCGCGGCCTACGATGATTGTGCCGTTGAGCGACAGGCGGGTAGAAACGGGATATTTGGTGAGTTCGGCGAGAATTTCCGACATGGGACGGTTGAGGTCGATCTTCACAGCTTCGCCTTCGCCGGCCTTGCGATATTCTTCGGGGATGAGTTCACCGGGGTTGGTATCGAGCTTTTCAATCCACAGACCATCCTTATTGATCTTTGCCTTCACATTGCGGTCGGCCGAGCAGCTTACGCCAAGGCCAACGGGGCATGAAGCACCGTGACGGGGCAGACGAATCACGCGGATATCGTGAGCGAAATATTTGCCGCCGAACTGAGCGCCGAACCCGATTCTCTCGGCTTCTTTCTTGAGGATTCCTTCGAGTTCCACATCGCGGAAAGCATGACCGGTTTCATCGCCGTGGGTAGGCAGGTTGTCGTAGTACTTCACCGAAGCCTTCTTTACAGTCTCAAGGTTCTTCTCGGCGCTGGTGCCACCGATTACGAATGCGATGTGATAAGGAGGACAAGCTGCGGTGCCGAGGCTCTTCATCTTCTCAACAAGGAAGGGGATGAGCTTTTCGGGATTGAGCAGAGCTTTGGTTTCCTGATAGAGGTATGTCTTGTTGGCCGAGCCACCGCCCTTGGCTACAAACAGGAAGTGATATTCATTGCCTTCTTCGGCGTGGATATCAACCTGAGCGGGCAGATTGCAGCCGGTATTGACTTCCTCGTACATGGTGAGGGGAGCATTCTGCGAATAGCGAAGATTGTCGGTGGTATATGTGAGATAAACACCCTTGGAAAGGTATTCGGCATCGTCGCAGCCGGTGTATACACACTGGCCTTTTTCGCCATGGACGATAGCAGTACCGGTGTCCTGGCAGAAGGGCAGCTGTCCCTTGCTGGCAACTTCTGCATTGCGCAGCATGGTAAGCGCTACAAACTTGTCGTTTTCTGAAGCTTCGGGGTCAGACAGAATCTTGGCCACCATAGCGTTGTGCTCGCGACGGAGCATGAATGCGTTGTCGTGGGTGCACTGGCGAGCAAGTACGGTAAGCGCTTCCGGGTCAATTATAAGGAACTCATGACCTCCCCAGTTCTCGGTATGAACATAGTCGGAGGTGAGGTGATAATACTCGGTGGTATCAGGACCGAGCGGAAACATTGTCTCGTATTTGAACGGTTTTGTTGCCATAAGTCAAGGGTTGTTTTTCGTGTTAATGTTTACTTTTGCAAAGATACAACTTTCATTCGGATAATCGAAACTTTTGCCGTTGGATTTTTTTCAGAACAATTCGGGCATGTCGTGTGT
>CAMTKF010000084.1 GCA_947072905.1 uncultured Bacteroidales bacterium | reverse complement strand
CAGCATGAAAGCCTTATTTTTTTGTTGATGAACCACACAAAAGAGAGGCTGCCTAAACTTGTTAGACAGCCCCTTTTCGGATGTGTTTGTTACAGTAAAATCAGTATGCTTTTCGTAATGCCAAGCTATTAAAATAAAGGTTTGATATGAGATGTATAAAAGGGAAGAATTTCAGGTCAATAACACAAGGTTGCCTTCGCTGAGGCAACCTTGTTTATTCTGTGCTTTTAATATAGTATCGAAGTCTCATTATAAAGCCGTGGTGCTTTTTTTAGTATTTAGAGAATTTTTTCAATAATCTTATGTTGCAAATATGGATAATTTAAGTCCATTTGTCAAGCAACACCGTGTTAAGTAATGTTAAATTCAATACATTTGCTACAATTTACTAATTAACAGACAATTATATTACCCTGCAAATTGTTACACCGTTGTTACACGTGTCCGGATACCGGTTGAGCTACGCTGATGAAAAATTTTTATTGCAGTATCAAAAATTTATATTACCTTAGCAACTTGAAATGACGCTTATATGTTGATACTCCGACAAAGCAGTCAAAAACATACAGACGTTGATAAAAAAACTATAATAAACTATGATCAATCCTAAACTTCAAGACGCAATCAATGCGCAGATCAATGCCGAACTGTGGTCGGCTTATCTTTACCTGTCAATGGGCATGCACTTCGAGAATGCCGGTTATGCCGGCCTGGCCAACTGGTACAAAATCCAGTTCAAGGAAGAACAGGCTCACGCCGAGATTTTCATGAACTATCTCAACTCTCGCGGCGGCCGCGTAGAGCTGGCTCCCATCGCTGCCGTACCCACCAGCTGGGAAACACCCCTCGCAGCATTCGAAGAGACCCTCGCTCACGAAGAAAAAGTCACAGGCCTCATCAACAAGCTCTATCACCTGGCTATCGAGGAAAATGACTATGCCACCAAGGGCAAACTCGACTGGTTTATCTCAGAGCAGGTTGAGGAAGAAGAAACAGCCAAGGGCATCATCGACCGCCTGAAACTCGTAGGCGACAACGGCATGGGCCTCTATATGCTCGATCAGGAACTCGCCACACGCGTGTACAACGTTCCCGCTCCACTTGCTGCCAAAGCATAAGGATTTCAATAGCCAATCCCCATACGTCTTGCCGATGTATGGGGATTGACTATTAAAATTAAAATTTAGAATTTAAAGTCAGACTAATTTTTTGTATTGCTTTAATTCTAAACATTAGTATCCTTTATCATGTTTATTTGATGTGAAATATTTGGCAAAAACCAAATATATTCATTATCTTTGCACAAAACAACGGCAGCTTTGCAAGATTGCCTTGTTTACCAGTAGAATTAATTCCTTTTTTACATATTTTTATACCTAATATTACAAAAAAATCCTGTTGCACTAATTAACTGACATTGCCGAGAGGCATAATTAAAAGTACTTAATTTTAACCAGTTCAACCGACAAAAAAACACGAATATGGACAGCACAAACACTCCAGGAGGCGAAAAGAAGGCAAAACGTCCTCGCATCGGATCCACACCTTCGTTAGCCGGAAATGAAGGCGGCGAACGCCCTAACTTCGAACGCGTACCCTATACCCGCCGCGACAACGACTCCGCCGCTGATGGCGAAAATCGTCGAACCTATCAGCCCCGTCCTTACCAACCCCGTCAGGGTGGCTATCAGCCGCGCCAAGGTGGATACCAGCCCCGACGCAACTACAACGATTACTCAGCTGACTCAGCAGCCGATCACTCAGAGGGAAGCCCCGCAGCCGAGGGTTCAAACCAGAATAACTACCAACCCCGTCAGCAGAACATGGGCGGATACCAGCAGCGCCGTCCATATCAGCAGCGTCCCAACAACGGCTACCAGCGCCGCGACAACGGCTATCAGCAGCGTCCCGGTCAGGGTGGATACCAGCAGCGCCAGGGCGGTCAGGGCGGATATCAGCAGCGTTCAAACAACGGATATCAGCAACGCCAGGGTGGATACCAGCAGCGCCAGGGTGGCCAGGGCGGCTACCAGCAGCGTTCAAACAACGGATATCAGCAACGCCAGGGTGGATACCAGCAGCGTCAGGGCGGCCAAGGCGGCTACCAGCAACGTCAGGGTGGATACCAACAGCGCCAGGGTGGCTACCAGCAGCGCCCCAACCGACAGATGCAGGGTCAGGGCGGCATGTTCCCCGGACGTGGCAAGAGCTTCACTCCGCGCCCCAAGCGAATCGAATACGAAATGCCGCTGCCCGATCCCAACGAACAGATCCGTCTCAACAAGTTCATGAGCAATGCCGGTATATGCTCGCGTCGCGAAGCCGACGAATTTATCCAGCAGGGGCTCGTGAAGGTTAACGGACAGGTCGTTACAGAACTCGGCACCAAGATTACACACTCGGACGTAGTGGAATACGACGACAAGGTTGTAGCCCTCGAATCCAAGTGCTACATTCTTCTCAACAAGCCCAAGGATTGCGTCACCACAAGCGAAGACCCGCAGGACCGCACCACAGTGATGGACCTGGTGAAGGGCGCTTGCACCGAACGCATATATCCCGTAGGCCGACTCGACCGCAACACCACCGGCGTGCTCCTCCTTACCAACGACGGCGACCTCGCCTCAAAGCTCACTCACCCCAAGTATGTGAAGAAAAAAATCTATCACGTATGGTGCGACCGCGACATTGCCGAAGAAGATATGCAGCGCATCGCCGACGGCATAGAGCTTGAAGACGGCCCCATACACGCCGACGCCATCTCATACGCCACCGAGACCGACCGCAACCAGGCCGGCATCGAAATCCACTCGGGACGCAACCGCATCGTGCGCCGTATTTTCGAAAGCCTTGGCTATCATGTGACCAAGCTCGACCGCGTGTACTTCGCAGGACTCACCAAGAAGAACCTTCCCCGCGGACGCTGGCGCTACCTCACTCAGGAAGAGGTCAACCTCCTCAAGATGGGTGCGTTTGAATAAACAATAGACAATAACCAATCCCGGCTCGGGTGTCATTCCCGGGCCGGTACAAATATAAACCGATGAAACGTAGCAAAATAGCAACTCTTCTCGCCACTCCCGAAGCTATCGGCACCGATGTCGATGTCAAGGGATGGGTACGTACCCGCCGAGGCAACAAATACGTGCAGTTTGTAGCTCTCAACGACGGTTCTACCATCAACAACCTGCAGATAGTCTTCGACATGAACAAGTTCAGCGATGAGCAGCTCAAGCCCATCACCACCGGAGCTTCAATCCATGTCACCGGCAAGCTCGTAGAGTCAATGGGCAAAGGCCAGACCTGCGAAATCCAGGCCGATACCCTGGAGATTTACGGCACAGCCGACCCCGAGAAATATCCTCTGCAGAAGAAAGGCCACACCCTCGAATTCCTCCGCGAGATCGCACATCTGCGTCCGCGCACCAATACATTCGGAGCCATCCTGCGCGTGCGTTCGGCTCTGGCTTTCGCAATCCATAAATTTTTCAACGAAAAGGGATTTTTCTACCTGCATACTCCCCTCATCACCGCCAGCGACTGCGAGGGTGCCGGAGCCATGTTCCAGGTAACAACCCTGCCTCTCAACGACCTGCCCCGCACCGAAGACGGCGCCATCGACTATACTCAGGACTTCTTTGGCAAGCCTGCCGCTCTCACCGTTTCGGGTCAGCTTGAAGGCGAACTCGGAGCCACTGCCATAGGTGAGATATACACCTTCGGCCCCACATTCCGTGCCGAGAACTCCAACACCCAGCGCCACCTGTCTGAATTCTGGATGATAGAGCCTGAAATGGCTTTCTACGACATCACCGACAATATGGATCTGGCCGAGGAATTTGTGAAGTATTGCATACGCTACGTTCTCGACCACTGTCGTTCTGACATCGAATTCCTGAGCGAGCACTTCGACAAGGGTCTGATCGAACGCCTTGAATTTGTGCTTCACAACGACTTCGTACGTCTTACCTATACCGAAGGTGTAGAAATTCTTCAGGCCAGCGGCCACAAGTTCGAGTTCCCCGTATCATGGGGCATAGACCTGCAGAGCGAGCACGAACGCTACCTCGTTGAAAAGCACTTCAAGAAACCCGTGATCCTTACCGATTATCCCAAGGAAATCAAGGCTTTCTACATGAAGCAGAACGAAGACGGCAAGACCGTACGCGCAATGGACGTACTGTTCCCGCAGATTGGCGAAATCATCGGCGGCTCTGAGCGCGAATCAGACTTCGAAAAACTCAGCGCCCGCATCAACGAACTGGGTATACCCATGAAGGACATGTGGTGGTATCTCGACACCCGCCGCTTCGGCACAGTGCCCCACTCTGGCTTCGGACTCGGATTTGAACGTCTGTTGCTCTTCTGCACCGGCATGACCAACATCCGCGACGTCATCCCCTTCCCCCGTACACCCAAGAACTGCGAATTCTAAGAAACTGTTTAAATTTATTTGTCGCAGGATTTGAGAAGGATTGTCATTTGGATTTTTGATATTGATGATGG
>CAMTKF010000083.1 GCA_947072905.1 uncultured Bacteroidales bacterium | reverse complement strand
GTTCCCAGCGAAAACCATACTCACTCAGATTACGATAATGAAAATTATTCTCTACAGCAAACACCCCATTCTTCAAATCTACCGGCGCAAATCGAATATCCTGATACACCTTCTTCACTTCCATAAGACCCGGGTGAGCGGTACGGTCGGGATTAACCAAACCGTTGATACAGAAGTTCTCATCATGCGTATAATTATACGCTCCGAAATCTCCGCCATAAGCCCAGTATGGGTCGCCGTTTTCATCCTTGGTCAATATGCCCTGGTCAACCCAATCCCATATAAAACCGCCCTGCATATGCTTCGACGAGCGAATTATATCAAAATACTCCTGAAAGTTACCCGAACTGTTACCCATTGCATGAGCATACTCGCACATGATATACGGTTTGATATTCGTAGTGCTCTCGGCATACTTTTTCATATTCTCCACACTCGGGTACATCGGGCACATGATATCGGTATACTCACCGTTGCCAAACTGCTCATACTGAACCGGTCGGCTGTCATCGCGCCCTTTTATCCACTTGTAAGCCTCGATGAAATTATCGCCGTTGCCACTCTCATTTCCAAGACTCCATACAATCACGCTCGGATGATTCTTGTCGCGCTCTACAAGTGCATACTCCCTGTCGAGTATACTCTCACGCCACTCCGGCAGGTTGCCTGGGTGAATGTCGCGGTTACTGCTCCACACGCCGTAGCCGTGTATCTCTATATTAGCCTCATCGACAACGTAGATGCCATATTCATCGCAAAGATCATACCACAGTGGCGGCTGGGGATAGTGGCTCGTACGCACAGCGTTGATATTATGCTGCTTCATCATGCGGATATCCGACATCATTGTCTCGCGGTCTATAGCGTGCCCTTTTGTCTGATGATGTTCGTGCAGGTTCACGCCATGCACCTCTATCGCTTTGCCGTTGACAAGCAACTGATTATCCTTAATCTCGACCTTGCGAAAACCGATTCGCGCCGAAGTCGATTCTATCACCTTGTTGTCTTTCGACAAAGTAATCGCAAGTGTATAGAGATACGGCGTTTCGCCACTCCACTTATTCACATTCTTGATAGTGGCAGTAAACTTGTCCGACAGCTTCGAATCTGCGCCGAGGCTCACATTTCGCCCGGCTTTGTAGACAGTCTTGCCCTTGGCATCAAGAAGCTCCACATCAAGTCGGTTACGAGAATCCACAGATGCGAAGTTCTGCAAATCAACATCGAGTTGCAACATGCCGTTTTTATAGCCCTTGTCGAGCTCAGCCTTTGCAAAAAAATCTGCGATGCGCTGCTCGCCTGTCGAGTACAGGTACACATCGCGCTCAAGTCCCGACAATCGCCAAAAATCCTGATCCTCGAGGTACGACCCGTCAGTCCAGCGGTAAACCTCGCATGCAAGCTCATTGCTGCCCGGCTTTACGAAACCCGTAATATCGAACTCCGACGGATTTTTCGTACCCTGCACATAACCGATCTTTCGACCGTTGACCCACACATACATACCGGCAGTACTGCCGTCGAAATGCAGAAAAACACGGCGGTCCTTCCAATTCTCCGGAATTGAAAACGAGCGTTTGTATGAGCCTACAGGATTATCGTCATGACCAACATAAGGCTGGTTACGAGGAAAAACATACGTGACATTAGTATAAATCGGTTTGCCGTAGCCCTGCATCTCCCAGTTGCCGGGCACGTCAATTTCATCCCATAAATCAGTCGAATATCCGTTTTCATAGAATTCAACAGGTCGGTCTGCAGGCTTAGGCGAGTATTTGAATTTCCACTTGCCGTTGAGCGACATAAAATATGGCGATTCAGCCCGGTTGCCGTTTATGGCTTCCTGAGTAGATTGATAAGGATAAGCCGTAGCCCTCGGGGCAAGTCTACCCTCGGCAAAGACCTGAGGATTCTCCCAGTCAGGCGATGCTGCCGACACAAACAATGCACTAATGGCAGCGACTGCGCTACATAATAGATATTTCATGGTATGTATTGTGATTGATTATCAATTTAGTTTTTGCAAATTTAGCAAGTAATGCCGACATGACATAGCGTTTTTTTCAATATCATTGAAAAACAGATTAGCGAAATAAAACAAAAATAGCCCGTACTCGCAAGCACGGACTATTTAGGGATATTCAGTTAATATCTAATTTATTATTTGTCAGAGTTATAGATATTTTGTAACTTTACAAAGAACCCCCGATGGACCCATCACGGGCTTATTCGGGGGTAATTCTTAAAAAATATCTACGTGAAGTTACGAAAAATATCTGAGATTACGGCTACATTGCCGTTTACCGAGTTCGATTTCATGCAAAAATACCGCGAGAGTTTTGCAGTCAGCGAGCTCGGGCGCATCCACGCGCAACTGCCACTGAAGGAACTGGCTGAGAAAATCCGTTCGCATTTCCCCGGGAAGCATCCTCAGGGCAACACGCCGTTGTTCCCGCCGGAAGGAGAGGTGGCGCTGATGCTGCTCAAGCCATATACCGGACTGTCGGATGACGGCCTGATTGAGATGCTCAACGGCAGCATCCACATGCAGATGTTCTGCGGGGTGCTCATAGATCCGGGCAGACCCATAAAGAATGGCAAGATTGTAAGCGCCATCCGCAACCGCATAGCCTCCGTGCTGGATATCAAGGAGCTGCAAAATATCCTATATGACAGATGGAGTGGTTCACTGCGAGACAAGGACATGTGTCTGACAGACGCCACCTGCTACGAGAGCCACCTGCGGTTCCCGACTGATGTAAAACTGCTGTGGGAGTGCTGCGAGTGGCTTCAATCTCTTATGGCAAAGACCTGTAAGGCCCTGAAAGAACGGCAGCCACGCAACAAGTACCGCGCCCTTGACCGCGCCAGGCTCGCCTATGCAAAGCAGCGCAAGCATACAAAAGCGGCCACAGGCAAACTCCGTCGGCGACTGCTGGGCCTGCTCTCCAAACAGATAGGCCAATGGAACAGGATATGCAAAATTCACACCGTTGACATCGCACTCACCGCCGAGCAGAGCAAACGTCTGAGTGCCCTCAAAGAGGTGTATCGCCAGCAAAGTGCGCTTGCTCAGAAAAAGGAGGTGAAACACCGCATCGTCAGCATAGACCGTCCTTACATCCGACCCATTGTCAGAGGCAAGGAGAACAAGCGCGTGGAGTTCGGAGCCAAGGTCAACAACATACAGATTGACGGAATATCATTCATCGAGCATCATTCTTTCGAAGCCTTCAATGAGGGCGTAAGATTAAAGGATTGCATTGAATATCAGCAGGAACTGACAGGCGTCAAAGTCACCCGGGTCGGCGCCGACACCATCTACGCCAACAACGACAACCGGCGGTACTGCACCGAAAACGGCATAACGACCAGCTTTGTGCGCAAAGGTCCGAAGCCAAAGGACGAGGACGCCGACATAAGAGCCGCACGGCGGATAATCGGCACACTGCGCTCCACAGCCATGGAGGGCAGCTTCGGCAATCAGAAACAGCACTACGGCGTAGGCCGGATAGCGGCACGTAACTCCCGCAGCGAGACACTGCTGCTCTTTTTCGGCATCCACATGGCAAACGCCGCAATACTTGCCGCGCGGCAACTTGCCATCGAAGAAAAGGAGCGTCATCGACATAAACAACGAACATAAAAAATCTTGCCGTTTCTCAACCTCCGAACTGCATCGGAGGCGGTTTCTTATACCCATCCAACTCAAAAACGCCCTGTTTCATGCGCTGAGATCAGAAAATTTGCCTACAAAATCAAAATCACACCCATATACGACCATCACGAGCCTTACCCCGGTTTAAAATTCATGCCTTTAACTGAATATCCCTAACTAAACCTGAGGCTGCAGAACCTCTATAGAATCCGTCTTGCATTAGTTTAAAGGAAAGCGAATTGCGCTCATCCCCGCCATAAAATTTAGAGTTAGCAGTAGTGTACTCGTTGCATTCGACTCTGATAATTGCAACTTGATTCTTTTTTGGAGGGCGTGAGAACTCTCCATAACCGTACCCTATAAGGTTGTTGTCTACGTAGATAGCTGCTTCTTGTGGCTGCACTGTGATCTTGATAACCTTAGCTTTCTTCTCAGCTAACGCTGGGAGACAGCAAACTAAAGCCACCAATAGAAATAAAAATTTCTTCATGACGGTAAATTAATGTGGTTTACTTGAATACTTGTAATTTTTGGGAATTTGAAGTTCTATTAGATTTCCACTTCTATCTTTTATGTTTATTCGTCGGTTATAGACTTCCAAACCATTGTCTCTGCAGGACACCTCAATATATTCTCGACCCTTTGGAACTGTGTAATAGACCAAATCTCTGCCAAGATATTCATCATCAACATAAATCTCAATCTGCCTTTCCTGACATGAGAGAGCTATTGTTTTAGTAGACGCACATGAAGTTAACGCAACGCTAACTATAGAAGCGCTCGTATATAGGACGAGGAAAAGTATCTTGTGTAAGATAATTCTGAAGTGGATACGTTTCAATTATATTATGTTTATCTGCCAACGCTTCTCCTTTTGGCGATAATACAAAAAAAGCGTGAGAGCCATACTTGTTACTCGTTCCACAATTGGAGGCCTTCGCAATGCCCGGTTAGTTGAACGAGCAACGCAGAAGCCTCACGCA
>CAMTKF010000082.1 GCA_947072905.1 uncultured Bacteroidales bacterium | reverse complement strand
TCGCAAGAAAGCAGCCTGATTCTCTCAATATTAAATCTAAAAAAGAGACTGCCTAACTTTGATTGTTAGACAGCCTCCTGGAACAAGTCGAAGTCACGTGCTGATATTCCTCGTCTATCTCAAGCTACAATTGATTTATTATGCCTGTTAAGAGAAGAATCTATGGGTGCAAACGCTTTGAATTCAGCTATTGGCTTTGGTGAAACATATAATCTTAAACGTAAGATTATTCTACCTCTTATTTCTTTGGGATATATAGAGATGGCTTTTCCGGATAGGCCTACAAGCGCCAAACAGAAGTATCGCCTGACTGAAAAAGGATATGCACTTTTTTGAGAAAGATGTATTGTTCTCTCTGCCTTCAAAATACAGGCAAAGATATCTCTAATCGGTCTCAAAGTGCTATATATGTTCTTTTTTTCGTCTTAATCAAGCTATTGTCTGCTTATATCATTCCACTCTCTTAAAACATTTTAAAACAAGCTCTGTTTCAATCGGTAATATTCAGGAAAAATTGTTAACTTTGTAGTCTATTTGAATTTGAAAGATGAACAAAGACCAACCACGCTGGACCGAGATAGAACACCTGCCCGAATGGGATGAGGAATTCTATGATGTATACACAGCCAAGAAATTCGGAAAATGGGTGATGCTTAAGACGCTGAAACCCTCGCTCAAGGATGACCCCGAAATGCAGGCCATGCTTGAAAAGGAATTTGACGTGCGTTACAATCTGGCGCATCCCAACATCGTGATGATCAACGACCTGGAGGAAGTGCCCGGCATAGGACTATGTATAATCACCGACGACGTTTATGGCGACTCGCTGGCCAAACTTATAAAGGAAGGCAAGGTAACCCGTGAGCATGTCAAGAAGCTGCGCCATCAGCTCGTGGAGGCATTGGAGTACATTCAGGACAATCACCTGGCTCATCATCCGCTCAGGCCCGAGAATATAATCTTCACCGAAAACATCGGCAATCTGAAGCTTATCGACGTGGGGTTTGACCAACGCAACTCGCTCACTCCCCGCGATACCTCGGAGGACATTGCCAACTATGGCCGTGTGGTGAAGCTGGTGCTCGACTCCGTAGACTTTGACGACCCTGCCCTGCGCAAGGTGGCCGAGCGCTGCCTCGACCCCAAACGCCGCTACACCAACGCCCATCAGCTGCATCTGGCTCTGGCTCAGCGCAACACCAAGACCATATACCTGTGGATTATCGCTTTCCTCACTGCCATGGTCGCTATTCTGGTATGGATGTCGCTCTGTCCGCCAACTCCCGTCCAGCCTTGATTGTTATATAACAATTGTATTTTGTTATTAAAAAACAAACTCCCGATGTCCGTAACTGTAAAAGCTATAGCTCCTACCAAGGAAAACCTTGAAATATATGTAAAATTCGGTATCGACCTCTACCGCGGCAACGACTACTTCGTGCCGCCATTGATAATGGATGAGGTCAACACACTGTCGCCCGACTCCAACCCCGCCTTCGAGCATTGCACGGCTCAGTCGTTCCTCGCTTTCCGCGACGGCAGGATTGTAGGACGCATCACCGCCATAATCAACGATCTGGTCAACCGCAAGGCCGGTATGAAAGCCATGCGCTTTGGATTTGTTGACTTCATCGACGACCCCGAGGTGGTCGACGCCCTGTTCAGCGCCGCTCAGGACTGGGGACGCAAGCGCGGCTGCACTTCCATTGTAGGCCCTATGGGATTCTCCGACCTCGACCACGAGGGTATGCTCATCGAGGGCTTTGAGGAAATGGGTACAATGGCCACCATATACAACCACTCATACTATCCCGCCCACATGGCTCGTATGGGCTTTGAAAAGGATGTTGACTGGGTGGAATACCGCATAAAGATTCCCGAAAGAATTCCCGACAAGTATCAGCGCATAGCCGATATAGTGAAACGCAAGTACAACCTGCGTGTCAAGAAATACACATCGCGCAAGAAAATCAAGGCGGAATACGGTGTGGCTCTGTTTGAGCTGATCAACGAGGCATACGCCGACCTCTACGGCTACTCGCCCCTCACACGCAAGCAGATTGACTACTACATCAACGAATATCTGGGCGTGATACGCCTTGAGGACGTATGTGTGGTGGTAGACGCCGACGACCGCCTGGTGGGCATTGGCATCTCAATGCCCTCGCTCTCAAAGGCCCTGCGCCGTTCGGGAGGCAAGATTTTCCCCACCGGATGGTATCACCTGTGGCGCGCAATACGCGGCAAGGTCGATGTGGTAGACCTGATGCTCGTGGCCGTCAAGCCCGAATATCAGAGCAAGGGCGTCAACGCGCTGATTTTCTGCGACCTTATCCCCTCGTACATCGCCACCGGATACAAGTATGCCGAGACGAACCTCGAGCTGGAGGACAACGACAATGTGCAGAAACAATGGGAATACTTCGAACGCAGGCAGCACCGCCGCCGCCGCGCATGGAAAAAATCACTGTAGTATTATAATGGAAAATTTCACGGATAATTTCAAAAAACGTCTGGCCGACAACAAGAAAACCCGCTGGATACGTTTCGGATTAGTTTCTCTCATCTTCTTTGCCTGGGTGGCATGGATGGGCAACTGGTGGCTGGCTCTGCTGTGGTTTCTGCTGTTTGACATCTACATCACCGGCTACATTCCCTTCACCTGGTGGAAGAAAAGCAAAAACAAGGCCGTGCGCAGCGTCATGAGCTGGGTCGACGCCATTGTATATGCCCTGATTCTGGTGTACTTCATTTTTGCTTTCGTGGGACAGAATTACCAGATTCCATCCTCGTCGCTCGAAAAGACACTGCTCACCGGTGACTATCTGTGGGTGAACAAGATGGTCTACGGCCCGCGCGTGCCCATGACTCCTGTTCACTTCCCCCTGGTACACAACAAGATGCCCATATTCGGATGCGACAGCTATCTCGACTCGCCCTCGCTGTCGTACCGCCGGCTCAAAGGCCTGCGCGACGTTGAGAGCGGCGACATAGTGGTATTCAACTTCCCCGCCGGCGACACCATCGTCACCCGCCTTGAAGAATCGCCCGAATACTACTACCTGCTGCGCCAGCGCTTCAGCCGCGAGCACATCGAGGCTCATCCCGAAATTTTCGGTGAAATCAAATTCCGTCCCGTCGACCGCCGCCAGAACTTTGTGAAACGCGCCGTAGGCATGCCCGGCGAGACCCTCAAGATTGTGGACGACACCATATACATCGACGGCAAGCCCCAGGCCATGCCCCATAATGTGCAGTTCTCATACATCGTGGCAACATCCACCATGCTCGACAACGAACCCGAGCTGCTGCACGAGCTGGGCATTGCCGAATCAGACGTAAACCGCCTGAACTTCAGCCCTGAGGAACGCAATATTCTTGCCACCATCCTGCCCGAGTCATCCACGAGCCCCTACATCTACATGCTGCCGCTCACGTCCGAGATGATTTCCACCCTCACCGAGCGCGGATACATCAAGGGTCTGCGCAAGACCAACCGCATATTCCCCACCACCGGCGAACAGGCATTCCTCTTCCCCTCGCCTATTGCCAACGAATGGACCCTGAGCAACTACGGCGGACAGAACGGCCTGCTCATACCCGCCCGCGGCACCACCGTTAAGCTCAATGCCACCACCTGGCATATATACGAACGCTGCATACGCAACTACGAGGGCCACGACGATGCCTACCTCGCCGACGACGGCCGAGTGTATATCGACGGCAAACCGGCCGACACATACACATTCGGCATGAATTACTACTTCATGATGGGCGACAACCGCGACCTCTCGCAGGACTCCCGCTTCTGGGGTTTTGTTCCCGAAGACCATGTAGTGGGCACACCGATGTTTGTGCTGATATCGTTTGACAAAGACCGCAGCATGTTTAACGGCGGCATACGCTGGAACAGAATATTCCGCGACGCCAATCCCGACAAGTAGCCGATGGCCTCACCTATGGTGAAATATCCCGATACGGAGCTGATACTGCCCCCGCAGTTCATGGGCTGCGTGGGCTACTATGCGGCCATGTCGCGCTACGGGCGTGTGGTGGTTGATACCGACATACGCTACGACAAGCGCCGCAAGGAGGTGCATCGCTGCGACATAGTCGACACCCGCGGCCCCGTGCAGCTCACCGTGCCCGTAGGCAAGCCCTCCACCGCATCGCGCCAGACCCGGCCCACGTGGTGCGACTGCGCCGTGTCGACCCACGACGAGTGGTGGCACCGTATGCGCATCACCCTCGAATCGGCCTACGGTCGCACACCCTACTTCGAATTTCTGATTGACAAATTCAACGACATCTTCCGCTCCCCCGCCCTGTGGGACAGCTGGCCCGACATACTCACGATGGACCAACTGGCCGACAGCATCATCCGCCGTATTCTCGCATTTGAAAACGAGGTGATATGGGCGCCGGTAACCCCACGCGACGAGTCGCCCGCCACGGTCGACATGCGCCGCCACAGCTTCACACTCGCCGAGCAGCCCCCCTATTGGCAGATCAGAGCCGACCACCTCGGCTTCCACCCCAACCTGTCAATCCTCGACCTCATCTTCAACCTCGGCCCCGAAGCAGCACTCTACCTCGCAAAAATTTAATAGGAAAGCCATCTTCCCGATAACATCTTACATCACAATCCGGAGGATTACACCCCCAAGAATATGACATCCGACTGAGGATGTCTGTCACACCGTAACCCGGTATGCACGCGCGAAGGCGTAGACGTAGCGCAGGGCATGCACGGAAAGCAGTGACAGTCAATTGTGGGTGGGTGTTGCAGAATCTCGCTTCCAAGAATATGGCATCCGCAGGAGGCCTGTGAGCTAGTAGCTTTTACCTTTGCAGACGAGATTCAGAGTTAACATTTGCTCTCTGAATTGTTAAATAGAAA
>CAMTKF010000081.1 GCA_947072905.1 uncultured Bacteroidales bacterium | reverse complement strand
TGCCCTACAGTAACCGGGCATGCACGCGCGTAGCGCAGGGCATACCCGGTAGGCGGCTCGTATATAATCGGCATCCGGCAGGATGAGGTATAGGTGGCGGGGGTATCCATCATTCCCGAATCCTTTGATGTCGGGAATGATGGATATCATATTACGGATTACAAACCCTCCCGAGCTGTATTAATTTTTGTTAATAGCTGACTATTTAACGTTTGTAAAATGCTCACTGTATGCTAAATATTTGTAAATTTGCATATATTTGTGTTTAGACCAATCCGGAAGTATTATCATTCGAATCCTAATACCAATCATTCAATATAACTGATGAAAAAAGTAATTCTTTTAGCAGCCGCAGCTGCCATGCTGACGGGTACGGCCAGCGCACAACGTGTGATGGACAAACTCGATCGCGGGCTGGTGGCTGTATCAGCCAATAGCGGTATGTTTGTGAGCTGGCGCGTTTTCGGCGAGGATGCCGACAATGTGAAGTTCAACCTCTATCGTGATGGCTCGCTCGTTAACTCACAGCCGCTGTCGGTTTCTAACTTTACCGACGCTGCAGGTTCGCCTTCGTCGAAATACACCGTGAAGACCGTTGTCAACGGTGTGGAGAAGGATAGCTCGGCGGCTTCGCTCAACTCTGCAACAGACTATCTCGAAATCAAGATTGCCCCGATTCCCTCTAATATCGACGGCAGTGACATCAAGGCCGACTATGAGCCTAACGATGCCACCGTGGCCGACCTCGACGGCGACGGTCAGCTCGAAATCCTGATGAAGCTCCGCAACAAAAAAGACCATGCAGCCGAAGACAAGACCAAGAGCAAAGATTTCGACATCATACAGGTGTACAAGCTCGACGGTACACTGATGTGGTGGATAGACATGGGCCCCAATATGCTCGACTTCCAGAGCAACGAAATCAACATAGCCGCATACGACTGGGACCTCGACGGCAAAGCCGAGTGTGTGCTCCGTGCCGCCGACGGTACTGTGGTTCACATGGCCGACGGTACAATTCAGGTGATAGGCGACCCCACAAAGAACGTGCGCAACCGTCTGGGCTACGGCGGCGGTGGCTACTTCATCAATACCGGTGCCGAATATCTGCTCTACCTCAATGGTCAGACCGGTAAACCCTACTATGTGGGCGAATATCCCCTGAAGCGACTCGAAGCCGGCGAAACCGACCTCAACATAGCTTGGGGCGACGGCTACGGACATCGCAGCTCAAAGCACTTCTACGGCGCTCCTTACCTCGACGGCCGCAAGCCCAGCATCTTCATTGCCCGCGGTATCTACACCCGCCACAAGATGGTGGCCTACGACGTAGACCCCTCTACCCATCAGCTCGTGGAACGCTGGCGCTGGAATATGACCAAGAGCGGCTCGCCTTGGTACGGCCAGGGTTATCACAACTACTGTGTGGCCGACGTTGACTGGGACGGACGCGACGAAATCGTGTTCGGCTCTATGGTAATTGACGATAACGGACGCGGCCTGTCGACCACCGGCCTGGGCCACGGCGACAGCCAGCACTGCGGCGACTTCAACCCCTATATTTTCGGTCAGGAAATTGTGGCTTGTAATGAAGACGCGCCCAACAACAACTACCGCGACGCCACTACCTCAAAGATTTATTACCGCACAACAGGCAGTGATGATGACGGCCGTTGCATAGCCGGTAACTTCACCAACAATATCCCCGGCGCACAGTTTACCAGTGCCCGCGACTACACCAACCTGATCTCAACCGTAAGCAATGCTCCCGTAAAGGGTACCGGCTCTAACGGCGTGGCTCAGAACTTCCGTATATTCTGGGACGGCGACCTGCTCGACGAAACCATGAACTACGACTCGTTCAACAACACCACCCGCACCGGTACTCCCAGCATACAGAAGTACGGCCAGGGCATCATCCGCACATTCGACGGTACCGCCACCAACAACGATACCAAGGGTACTCCCTGCTTCCAGGGCGACATTCTGGGCGACTGGCGTGAAGAACTCATAGTGCGCTCGGCCGACAACACAGCCATACGCATCTACACCACCACCATCCCCACCGAATACCGCATCTACACACTGCTCGACGACCCGCAGTACCGCAACGCCATGGTATGGCAGATGAACGGTTATAACCAGACTCCGCATCCGAGCTTCTTCTTAGGCGAACTCGAAGGTATAACCCAGGCTCCCCCCGCGCCCACAATGAACGGCCGCGAGGAAGTGGAAGGTTCGGTAAGCGCATCGTTCAACGGCAAGACCGCTATCTTTGCCAAGACCGACAATGCCACCGCATCGGTGAGCGAAGGTGCAGCTCCCTCGGTATTTATCGACAACGCTCCCTCGTGGGTGCAGGGTAATGACGACAACGACAACATCACCTACGAATACTTCACACATACCCTCACCGGCGGCGCTTTTGCAGGCGACATGAAACTGGTGAAGCTCGGCGCAGGTACACTGCAGCTGCCCGCTGTGGCTCAGAAGTACACCGGCGACACCGAAGTATGGCTCGGCACACTCGACTTCAACGGCGAGCTGCAGCAGAGCCGCCTCGTGCTCAACCGCCACTCAAAGCTCGTGTCGGACGGCGGTAAGTTCAGCAAGGGTATCGAAATGTATTACGGTGCGGCAATCTGCCCCGGTACCGACAGTAAGGCCGGCGTGGTTACTGTAACCGACCTCAACATGGGCTTCGGCTCGAAACTCAGCCTTGACCTCTTTGCCGACGGCACCGCCGACAAGGTGAACGCAGCTACCCTGACTCTCGAAAAGAAAGACTGGGAAATCTGCCCTCAGTACAACGCTCCCGTAATCTCATTCACACGCCACCTCGCATCAGGCGAGACCAAGCTCCCCGCCGGCACCTACGAACTCGGTACAATAGGCACTCTCAACGGCAACCTCAGCGACGTGATTGTAGAAGGCCTCGGCGGTCAGAAGGCTAACCTGGCCATGAATGACGGCAAGCTCGTACTTGAAGTTTCTGACGTGCGCGACGCATCAGATGTAATCTGGGTGGGTAATACCGCCGACCTCGACCTTAACTCGGCCAACTTCAAGCTCGCTTCGAGCGGCGAAGCTACCGAATTTGTGGGCGGCGACTGCATTATCTTCGACGACTCGGCTCTCAGCACCGACATCAACCTGCCCGCCGATATCTATCCTGAAAAAATCGTGTTTAACAACACCGAAAAGCAGTACACATTCAGCGGTGCCGGATTCCTAGGCAATCTCGATATAGAAAAGAACGGAGCTGGCCGTGTTATATTCAAAAACACCAGCGACTTCACCGGTACCGTGACCATCAACGGCGGTACAATAGAGGTGGCCAAGCTCGGTGCCAACGAAGATTCGGCTATAGGTGCCCTGGGTAATTTTGCCAACCCCATAGCCATCAACGGCGGCGGTGTGCTCGCAGTGAGCGAAGCCGGCAAGATGAGCCACAATGTGACCGTGAGCGACGGCGGTATATGCGTGATGAAGGGTACTGTGACCCTTGTGGGCGCTTCGATTCTTGGTAACGGAACATTCCACAAGACCGGTGCCGGACAGCTCAACCTCACCAATGCCAACACCATCAACACCATGAGCATCGACGAAGGTAAGGTTTACGACGAAGGCGACTCGCACCAGCTCGGCAAGACCATTATCTTCAACGGTACAAACGTAGAACTCGAACACAATCTCAGCATCTATGCCGGCCGTACTGACAACGTGAACTTTGAAGTTCCCGAAGGCAAGAGCGGTAAGTTCCTCGCCACCGGACGTTGCAACTACACCGGTAAGCTCACCGGTAAGGGTAAGCTCGAAGTAATGCTGCGCTGGGTACGCAACTATCTCCAGGGCGACTGGAGCGAGTTTGAAGGCACTCTCGTGGCCTCGCAGCGCAAGGATGCCTCATACGATCCCAGCTACGACTATCAGAACTCAAAGGGTCTGCCCAAGGCCACACTGCAGATTGCATCGGGATGTACTTTCAATAACGGCAACCTCGAACTCGGTGCCCTCGAAGGCACAGGTGTGCTCGGCGGCAGCGGTACCACCAAGGTGGGCGGCAAGAACGTCAACAGCACCTTCAGCGGTACAATCGCCAACGGCGTTTCGCTGGTGAAGAACGGCGAGGCCAAGCTCACCATCAGCAAGTCACACCCCAATATGGGCAGCATTACTGTAAACTCGGGTAACCTCACCGTTAAGACCGGCAACACACAGGCCGCCCTGGGTCAGAAGGCTATGGTAGTGAAAGGTGTGTTGGCAGGCGCAGCCGTTTACGGCAACAGCTCGGCTATATTCGGTGATGGCGGTGTGCTCAACCCCAGCTCAACTGCCAAGAGCGATAAGAACCGCACAATCACATTCAACAACTCGCTCACCATGGAGCCTGGTTCTTGCATCCTCCTCGAAGTTCTTGCGACCGACAAGTACAGCAAGGTGGTTGTCGATGGTCAGTTCGCCCTCAACAGCTCACGCATGTATGTGCAGCTCTCCAACTACAAGCCCAAACTGGGTGATGAATTCACATTCTGGACAGCCGGCGAGGCCGATGCGTTTGATTTCAAACAGATCGAGCTTCCCGAACTTCCCTCAGGCTTCTACTGGGATACCACCGCAGCAACCCATACCAATGGCCTTGTGAAGGTGACAGACCAACCCGGACTCAACAACTTCAGCGGTATCAAGGATATTGCAGCCGACGCTGTGGTAGTATGCCGCGTGGTTAATCTGAGCGGTGTGGTGGTGAAAGAATTCACCGCTACCGCATCCGAGGCCAAGGCTGTATGCGCCGACCTCGCTCCCGGTGTCTACATCGTAGCCATGATGGCCGACGGTGTAAGCCAGGTTGAAAAAATTGTGGTAGACTGATAGACTGCCCTCTATAACAGAAAAAGAAATCCAATCTGCCGTGCGCGGATTGGATTTCTTTTTTAGTGCAGCTCGGTGATATACACCCGCTTCAAACATAAAAAGAGATTGCGCCCAATTACGCAATCTCTTTTTATGTTTTTGAGCGGCAAACGGGGTTCGAACCCGCGACCCTCAGCTTGGGAAGCTGATGCTCTACCAACTGAGCTACTGCCGCATTTGCATGGCAAAGGTACATACTTTTTTTCAAAACACACTCTTATTTTGAAAAATTTTTTACCTGCTGCCACGGGGTGGGGTAGACGACGGTTGGGTATAAAAAAGTGCAGCCCTTGTGGGACTGCACTTGCTTATGATTTCATTGTCGGGGTGACTAGACTCGAACTAGCGACCTCACGCCCCCCAGACGCGTACTCTAACCAACTGAGCTACAC
>CAMTKF010000080.1 GCA_947072905.1 uncultured Bacteroidales bacterium | reverse complement strand
GCAAGAAAGCAGCCTGATTCTCTCAATATTAAATCTAAAAAAGAGACTGCCTAACTTTGATTGTTAGACAGCCTCTTGGTGGGTATTACTGTATCAGTTTATAGATTCAATCAGAGAAGCTGAACGCTGCGGGTTATGAATTCGTTGAGGTCGCGACCCTTGAGCAGGCCGTTGCCCAGCAGTGCCAGGTCGATAATCTGACGTACAAGCGGCTGGTCTTTGCCATAGTCTTTGATCATGGCTTGTTGCTCGTCGCGGGCTTTGCCTACGGCAGCCATAAGCTCATCGGTCTGTTGCTGTGCTTCAGCATCGAGTTTGCCGTCCTTGGCGTTCTTGCGAAGCTCTTCAATCTTGGCATTGTCGGCGTCGATTGAGTCTTCGAGAGGCTTGACCTTGTCGGCGAGGGCTGCAGTGGCGGCTTCATTGATCTTCTCTACAAGGGGAGACGCTGTATTTACCACAAGGCTGTAGCTGTCGGGCATCTCGCCGTAGAAGTCCATGCCGGGTTGCATTGCGGCCATATCCTTCATTCGGCGCATGTATTCGTTCTGGGTTATCACGATAGGCATGTCGTTGGCCGAGAGAGCTTCGAATTCAACGTAGAAATTGGCTTTCTCAACATCGGGTGTAGACGACTGGAACAGGGTGCTGAGGATGTTGCGCTGGGTGGGCGTGAGGTTAACCGACGAATTGTTGTCCTTGCGGATAATGCGGTCGATAACGTCTGAGTCAACGCGCACCATGCGGGTCTTTTCGAGCTTGCGTTCGAGGAGCCCTACAAAGTGGGTATCGAGCTGTCCGTCCATCAGCAGTACCGAGTAGCCCTTGTCGGCGGCAGCCTTGATGTAGGTGTACTGGGCCACGGGGTCGGTGGTGTACAGATATACTATGTTGCCGTCTTTTTCTGTCTGGTTGGGTTCTACGAGGGTCTTATATTCTTCGAGTGTAAAGAAGTGGTGGTCAGTGTCTTCGAGCAGGGCAAACTTCATGGCTGCATCGCAGAACTTCTCGTCGGTGAGCATGCCGTATTCTATAAAGATGCGAATGTCGGGCCACTTTTGCTCGAAGTTCTTGCGGTCGTTGCGGAAGAGCTCGTCCAGGCGCGATGATACCTTCTTGGTTATATACGACGAAATCTTCTTGACAGCCGAATCGCTCTGCAGGTATGAACGCGATACATTCAGTGGGATGTCGGGAGAGTCTATCACGCCCTGGAGCAGCATCATGAATTCAGGTACAACGCCTTCTACCGAGTCTGTCACAAATACCTGGTTGCAGTAGAGCTGAATGCGGTTTTTGGTGACTTCGAAGTTATTCTTGATTTTCGGGAAATAAAGAATACCGGTGAGGGTGAAGGGATAGTCAACGTTGAGGTGAATCCAGAACAGAGGATCGTCCTGTCCGGGATAAAGTTCGTGATAGAACTTGATGTAATCTTCGTCGGTAAGTTCCGAGGGCTTTTTCATCCACATCGGTTCGAGAGCGTTTATCAGTGTTTCGCCGCTGTAAACGGGGATGGGGAGGAAACGGCAATACTTGCGCAGAAGGGTGTCGATGCGTGCCTGTTCAAGGAATTCCTTGCTTTCATCATCAATGTAGAGCACAATGTCGGTACCACGCTCGGTGCGGGTGCCTTTTTCCATCTCAAATTCGGGCGAACCGTCGCAGCTCCAGAGCACGGGTTCAGCGCCTTCCTTATAGCTCAATGAGTTGATTTCAACTTTTTTGGCTACCATGAATGCCGAGTAGAAGCCAAGGCCAAAGTGTCCGATGATGCTCGATGCAGTGTCTTTATACTTGGCGAGGAATTCTTCGGCGCCTGAGAAAGCTATCTGGTTGATATACTTGTCGATGTCCTCGGCGGTCATACCTATGCCGTGGTCGCTTACGGTGAGGGTGCCTTTTTCTTTGTCGACCGACACTGTTACTTTAAGCTCGCCAACTTCGCCCTTGAATTCGCCGAACGACGACAGGGTGCGTATTTTCTGAGAAGCGTCTACCGCGTTTGATACAAGCTCGCGCAGGAATATTTCGTGATCGCTGTAAAGAAATTTTTTGATTACGGGGAAGATATTTTCGGTTGTAACCCCAATAGTACCTTTTGCCATATTATATTTATTTATTTTTTTAGTTTCTGTTTCTGATAACAAAAATGCAAACATCATGCCAGAACAATATACTGACAAAATGGCCGATTTAGCAATAATTAACCTAACGCAGCCAAGCGCGGTCTCTGATATTTTTTTGGCAAATTGTCACAATAGCCGCATCTTGTGCGTCACTTTATTGTACGTTTAATTTTTTATTTATGAAAAACAGTGCTATAATCGTATTTTTGTTATTTATGATGTCGGCTGTGTCAGCTTGGTCGCGCACTATCAGCGGCAGGGTATATTCTGATGTCGACTCCACAGCAATTGCCGGGGCTACATGCAAGCTTATGAGCAGCGGCGCGGTGATAGAAGGGACAGTTTCTGACACTGACGGCAAGTTTAAATTCAACACTAAAAATTCAGGCGCCGTCTCGCTCGAAATCTCACAGCCGGGATATAGAACAACCGAGATAAAGATAGAATCGGGAGGCAATGTTGACGCCGGAACCGTATACCTTATTGACAGTAATGTGCTGAATGAACTTACCGTAACGGCCGAAACCGTTACCTACAGCCGCGGGCAGACCATAGTCTTCCCCGGCTCGGAGGAAAAGAAAGCATCCTCGAGTTCAATAAGCCTATTCCAGAAGTTGCCGCTCGACGGATTGCAGGCCGACGAAATCAACCGTTCGATTACCGTAGACGGCGGTGCGCCGGTGATACTGATCAACGGTATTCCGTCGGTAATGGCCGACCTGAATGCGATACGCCCCGATGATATAGAGAAAATAGAATACTCGCGCATAGCTCCGGCACGATACAGCGACAAGGGTAATTCGGGATTCATAAACGTGGTGGTGAAAAAACGCAACGACGGCGGACAGATTTACATCTGGGGCAGAAGCGCGGTGACCACTGCTTTTGTCGACGCCGAAGTACGCACGTCATATCACCAGGGCCCATCGCAGTTCTCTTTGCTCTACAATCCTTCGTGGCGCAACTATCAGCGCGTTTACAACAAGATTGACGAAAGCTATATAGGCGACGATTTCAGAGTGGACCTGAAAGAACAGTCGCGCAATCC
This sequence comes from uncultured Bacteroidales bacterium, assembly GCA_947072905.1. GTDB lineage: Bacteria > Bacteroidota > Bacteroidia > Bacteroidales > Muribaculaceae > CAG-873. Next base: position 2,279 of record CAMTKF010000080.1, on the reverse strand, counting down.
GTTCAATTATTACTATCACAACATACGCCTGAGATACGATTACAGCCCATCGTTTGACAAACTGTTCTCGGTGACATTCAACATCAGGCCGTTCTTCAACACCAATCGCAAGCTGGGCCATTCGCTTGATTCATTTCAGGATGGTTATGACATATTCAACCGTCAGCACAGCAAGGATATGGCTCCGGCACTCGACCTGTTTTACAAGCGTCAGTTCAACGACCATAATACCCTGGAAGTGCAGATGACAGGAACATTAAGCTACAGCGATTTCCGCCGAACCAACAGATATGTGTTTGGCAACGGCTCGGTGGACGAATATTCAAGTGATGCAGACAGCCGCCGAAATTCATTGATAAGCGAAATAAGCTACATACACGATTTCAACGACAAGACCTCGCTGTCGGCAGGGTATCAGAATACCGTTTCGCACAGCGTCAACACCTACATCGGCACTGATTATCGGCCTAAACTCGACGAGAACAACAACTATGTCTACGCCCAGTTGCGTCAGAGTATAGGAAAAGTATTTGTGACGGTGGCCTCGGGGATGAAAATGTTCTGGATAAAGAACGACCGCAACAAGCGCAATTTCATACGCAATCTCAGTTCGGTGAACGCCACATGGAAAATGTCTAAAAGCTGGAATCTGGCAGCATCGTTCCAATATTCGCCCGTTATCCCTTCGCTCAGCTCGCTCACAGACTATCCGCAGCAGATTACACCTTATCTTATCACCAACGGCAATCCCGACCTCAAGGCCGTGGAGAGGTTCAACTACCGGTTGACCCCGACATATAATTATAAGAAATTCAGGGCTTCGTTGCAGCTGTCGTATTCGCATATAAATGATTTCGAGACAAGCAATGTGGTTTATCTCGGCAACAAATTATTCCTGCTTCAGTCAGTCAACGCACGCCGTGCCTGGGACGCATCGGGCTATCTGAATCTCAGTGTGAGAAACGTGGCAGGATTCGGCGCAAATTTAGGTATGGGCATAACCCGCAGCGGTACGGATGGCGACGACTGGCGCCACCGCCTCACTTCGTTCAACGCCAATATCAACCTGTGGTGGAATCATGGCCCGTTCACAATATCATATTGGCGCAAACTTCCGGGTAAGTATCTCAACGGACAGGAAGTGCGTAAAGATGAAAACGGCGATTCGTTCAGCTTTAGCTACAAACCCGACAAACACTGGGTGCTGAATGCGTCGTGGATGTATATGTTTGAGAAAAACGGAACCAGCTACCCAATGTGGGACTATTCCAAGGCCAATCCCATAGTGCGCAGCCGCCACATACGCGACAATGCCAATATGGTGGTGCTGTCGGTGACCTATTCGGCAGACTTCGGCTCAATATTCCGTTCAATGAAGCGTTCGCTCAATAACTCGGATGAGGGTTCTTCACTTTTGAAGAACTAAGGGCTTGTTGTCAAACTTGTTCTAACACATAAAAACGGGCTGCAGTACAGCCCGTTTTTATGTGTTAGAACGTTCGCCATCCGTCTATCTGATTACATCGGGTCTGATTTGTGTGAATCCGAAGTCGCTCTGTTTCGAGATGATAGTAGCATGGTATATAATAATTATTGCGCTAAAAAGCATTTCAAACAAGCACAAGAACACGAATTACAATAAAACAGCATCAAAAATCAATCAAAAGTGTAAAAATCTGATTTTCTGCAAATTTTCTTTAAAAAAATATTTGCATTTGGATATTTCGTGTATTATCTTTGCGAATATTAACAAAATCTACAAATCTTAACAAATCAACTATGAATAGAATTCAAGTTTCAATACCAACCTTAAATCAATAATCTTTTTTTAAGCTTGTCACGGCGTTTGCTTAAAATCTTAAAGATTTGACAATAGCCGAATATTGAGTCTAATAAAATTCATAGTCTATTCCCATAAACCACCAAAAAAATCATACTAACCCTTTAAATTAAACCACCATGAAACATCACAAACTAAAGTACTTAATCCTCTTTATGCTTTGGTGCGCCCTACCACTCGCATCAAACGCACAGACGCTTTTCTCACTTGATGAAGTAAAATTGAAGTTGGAGGAAGAACAGCGCATGGAGGTACGCAGGCATCCGCAGGCTTCGCGTGGTGACTCGGTGGAGTTAAAGACCAGGCACATAACGCTCAGTGAAGCGGGTACATTGGAAGCCGCTTTGGGTGATGATATAGAAAGGGTCGATTCTTTGTATGTTAGTGGTCCGGTAAATGACGATGATATAAAGACAATGTGGAAATCCACATTTTACGG
>CAMTKF010000079.1 GCA_947072905.1 uncultured Bacteroidales bacterium | reverse complement strand
GGGATAGCTCAGTTGGTTAGAGCGTCGGATTCATAACCCGGAGGTCCCGAGTTCAATTCTCGGTCCCGCTACAAAGCTTCGACAGTGAATGTCGGAGCTTTTTTTGTGCAGCAAAGTTAAGACGCATATCGGCTACCCTTTCAAAAATTACGTGATTCATCTTAAATTTTTGAAAATCGAATGATGTGTCAATATCAAATCGGAATGATTTTCGTAACTTTGTGTTCAAACAAGCTCATACTATGGCAAGGATAGATAAAGCAACAGTCGACAAGGTGCTCGATGTCACCAAAATTGAGGAGGTGGTGAGCGACTTCGTTTCATTGAAAAAACGTGGTTCGAGCTATCTCGGGCTTTGTCCGTTTCATAATGAACGTACGCCGTCGTTTTCCGTATCTCCCTCGCGTGGCATTTTCAAGTGCTTCAGTTGCGGTAAGGCCGGCAATGCTGTCAGCTTCCTGATGGACCTTGAGAGCATGAGCTATGTGGAGGCCATAAAGTGGCTCGGCCACAAATATAATATAGAGGTGGCTGAGCGCGAGCTTACATCGGCCGAGAAAGAAGCCGAGGTGGAGCGCGAGAGTATGTTCGCGGCCAATGAATATGCCTTGCACCATTTCGAAAGCACACTGCGCGACACTGCCGACGGGCGCGAGATAGGATTGTCATACTTCAGGGAACGTGGAATTTCCGACAAAATGATTGAGAAATTCCATCTTGGCTATGCACTTGAGCGTCCGGCTGACGATTTGTTCAAAAAAGCCACGGCTGCAGGTTTCACAGAACGTTATCTTGTAGAAACAGGCCTTACGGTGCGCAGGGACGACGGCACCCTATACGACCGCTTCAAGGGCAGGGTTATATATCCCGTGCATTCATTGTCGGGGCGCGTAGTGGCCTTTGGCGGCCGTACCTTGCGCAAGGAAAAGACTGTGGCCAAGTATGTCAACTCGCCCGAGAGCCGGATATATTCCAAGAAAAACGAGATATACGGCATGTACCAGGCGCGCCAGTCTATCGCCCGCAAGAAGTGCTGTATAATAGTCGAGGGCTACATGGATGTGATTTCCATGCACCAGGCCGGGGTAGAGAATACCGTGTCGTCGTCGGGTACAGCCCTTACCGAGGAGCAGGTGCGTATCATAAAGCGTTTTACCGACAATGTGATTCTGATTTACGACTGCGACGCAGCCGGTATCAAGGCATCGCTGCGCGGTATCAATCTGCTCATTGCGGCCGGTTTGTCGCTCAAACTCGTACTGCTGCCCGAGGGCGATGACCCCGACTCATACGCTCAAAACCATACTTCTACTGAAGTTGAACAGTATATAGAAACGCATAAGACCGACTTCATAGGCTTTATAGTGGATGTGAAGCTCAAGGAGGCCGGCTCCGACCCCCGTAAGCGTTCTGATGCCATCAACGAGATTTTACAGACCATTGCCTTGATTCCCGATGTGGTGGAGCAATCGCTCTATCTTGACGAATGCTCGCGCAAGGTAGGAATAGAGGTTAACGTGCTGTCGCGTCAGCTTAAACTGTTTGTAGCCCGTCAGGCCGAGGAAAACTACAAGCGGCAGCAAGCCAATCAGGCACGTGCTTCAATCGAGACAATCGTAGAAGGCTCTGCAACAGCTGCGGTAGCACCATCCGACAATCATACACAGGCACCTGCCGGCGGCAAAACTGTTGATCCTGCTGTATACCGTGCCGAAGAGGAGCTGATACGCTACGTATTGCGTCGCGGACTCATGTATATGTGTGATGTATATCCCGATCCCGATGCCACCGAGTCAGTGCCTATGACTGTGCTCGACTATATAGAATGTGAACTCCGCAACGATGGAGTGGAGCTGTCAGATCCATTGCTGAAGCAAATATGGGATATGGCCATAGGCATACGCGACCATCTGTGGCCCGAGGAATGGCCACGGCAAGAGGCTGTGCTCAATGAGCGGAGAGCCGCCCAACTGGCCGAAGGTCTTGAACAGATTCGCGCTGCCGGTGGTGATACCGATTCTATACTGAAACTCGAAGCCAAACTGACCGAACGGCTCGACACGGAATACAATGAACAGGTCGACCGTTTTGCCTCGGCTTTCATCAACCGCATGATATTGCGCAGCGATGACAGGCAGGTAACCGACCTGGTGGCCAAACTGATGTCAGACCCCATAGTACTGTCGAGGATGTATCCCAAGGTAGATCCGCGCGAGGATGTATGCGCCAAGCTGCCAATTGCGGTCTGCACCCTTAAAAGCACCCTGCTGAAGCAGCAACTTGCCGAAATCACCCGCCAGCTCACCGAGCAGCGTCCGCCCGAAGAACTCAACGCACTGATGCACCGCTATATGGAGCTGAAACGCCTGAGCATGGAATTTGATAAGTTTAACGGCGAAATCGTGATAACACCCGGAGCAGGAGGCTCATATATGCGATGAATGTATATGCGCGTATAATAGTGCCGCGTCCGCTTGAAGGTACTTTCACATATCGTGTGCCCGACGAATTGCTCAGCGCGGCCGGCGTGGGCAAGAGGGTCGTTGTGCCTTTCGGTGGAAAACGTTTTGTTACCGGTGTGATAGAAAGCCTGTCGCCGGTAAAGGACAGCGACGTAATTAATGTGAAGGATATACAGGATGTTCTCGACGTAAGTCCAATGGTAGTTCACCCGCAGATAAAGCTATGGCAGTGGCTCGCCGATTATTATATGTGTGCCGTGGGCGACGTATTCAAGGCTGCTATGCCTCAGGGGCTGAAACCCGAGAGCGAGAGTGTGGTGGAATTTTCGGATGATGCCGAACCTGAGATTTTCGAAGGCCTTACATCGCGCGAGATGGAACTTGTGTCCATCGTGCGCGAAAAAAAGAAAATATCGGTGAAGGAACTTGCCAAGTCGCTGGGTGTGGCAAGCGTTGAATCGCGTGTTGCTCGCTTGGTCGATGCCGGCGTGCTGACAATGCACGAGTCTATGACCGGACGTTACCGCCGCCTTAAGGTTCAGAAAGTTATCCCCGCCATACCCGAGAACGACCACATATCACTTATGGCAGCTTTTGAAGCTGTTAAACGTTCGCGCGGACAGCAGGAAACACTCACCCGCCTTATAGCCCTGTCGGGCTTCAACAATCCCACAATAGCCACCAAGGCCGTAAGCCGAGCCGACCTGTTGGAATCGTCGCCGACGGTTACATGGGAGCATGTGATGGCTCTCAAGCGCAAGGGTCTTGTAACGGTAGAGACTTACGAAGTGTCACGCTTTTCATCGCCTGAGGATGGCGGCGGAGCATTTACGGCACCTTTGCCCGAATTGTCGGAAGCACAAGCCAAAGCTTTGCAAGAGATTCATCAGTCGTTTATCGACCGGTCGGTGACGCTGCTGCGCGGAGTCACCTCATCGGGCAAGACCGAGATATACCAGCACCTTATAAAATATGTGCTTGACCAAGGCAGGCAGGCTCTGTTTCTCGTTCCTGAAATCGCTCTCACCACACAGCTCACCCGACGGCTGCAGCGCGTTTTCGGGTCGAAAGTGATAATATACCATTCCAAATTCTCCGACAGCGAGCGCGTGGATATATGGCGCGACATGGCCACATCGCCCAAGCCATGTGTGGTGATAGGAGCGCGTAGTTCGGTATTTCTGCCTTTCTCCAATCTCGGACTGGTGATTGTAGACGAGGAGCATGAGCCCAGCTATAAGCAGTATGACCCCGCTCCGCGCTATAACGGTCGCGACGCAGCCATAGTGCTCGCATCGCTTCATGGCGCCAAGACTCTGCTCGGCTCGGCCACCCCTACGGTAGAGACTTATTATAAAGCTAAGGAGACGGGCAAGTATGGTCTTGTAGAGCTTACCACCCGCTATGGCGACGTGTCGCTGCCCGATATAGAACTGGTTGATGTAGCTCGCGAACGCCAACGCAAGGGTATGGACGGAGCTTTCGCCAATAGCGTGATAGCTGCCGGACGCCACACCATTGAGGATGGTCGTCAGGTGATATTTTTCCATAATCGTCGTGGATTCTCGCCCCGTGCCCGATGCCGTATGTGTCAGTTTGTGCCTAAGTGCGACCACTGCGACGTGGCTCTCACATACCACAAGCGCACCAACACTCTCGAATGTCATTATTGCGGAGCTGTGTATCCGGTACCCAAGGTATGCCCTAATTGCAAGGAGCCGACGGTAGAGATAGAAGGCTACGGCACTGAGAGGGTAGAGGAGGGGCTTGACATACTATATCCGGACTCACGCATCCTGCGCATGGACCTTGATACCACGCGCAACAAAGATTCGTACTCCGAAATCATCAACCAATTCTCATCCCATAAGGCCGACATACTGGTGGGCACACAAATGGTGACCAAAGGGCTCGACTTCGGCGACGTAGGGCTGGTGGCGGTGATCAATGCCGACAATATCATCAACTTCCCGGATTTCAGGTCGTGCGAACGAGCCTTCAATATGCTTGAACAGGTGTCTGGCCGAGCCGGACGCCGTGCGGGAGCACCCGGCAAAGTTATGATTCAGACATATACGCCCGGCCATCCTGTGCTCGATTTTGTGAGCCGTCATGACTACACGGGCTTTTATGAGCACGAACTTCAGCAAAGGCGAGCTTTCTGCTATCCTCCGTTTTCAAGGATAATAAATGTCTTTATAAAACATCGCGACAGGGCTACCGTTGACCGTGTTGCCCGCGAGTACACCAATCGCCTGAAGACTCTGCTCGGCAACCGTGTAAATGGCCCAATTGAGCCACCGGTGGCCAGAGTGGCCTCTTTGTACATACGTCAGGTGATGCTGCGCGTCGAGGCCGAGGCCTCGGTGAAGCAGGTAAAAAACATATTGCGCGAAGTTTATGTTGAGATGAACGCCGGTGTGGAACGTACCGGAGCGACTATACATTATGATGTCGATCCGGCATGATAATTGGAGTAAATTGCGAATATTTGGAATAAAAGTTGAAAATATTTGTAAAATACTGTAAAATATGCCGAATAACATATAAAAATATTTGCAATGGGACGAAAATACACCGACCTTTGTATCGCAAACCTAAAACAATCTTTTTTACCTTAGAAATTGTACCTATTGGAAACCCATAAAAAGACTCCCCGTGATGGTGAGTCTTTTTATTTTTAAGTATGATTGAAACAGGAGCCTGACATCGCCATTAAGATGTCAGGCTCCTAAGTATTTCTTAAGTATTATTATGTCAGAAAGAGAATTGGCACATGGCGCCGATTCGTTTGGAGTTGCGGCGCTCGCCAGAGAAGTTGTTGCGTAACATGAAGTCGAATTCTGCGGCAACCTGTATGCGGGGAGTCATATTCCAGAAAACATTCACCGCCGAGAACATACCATATTTATATTCGTCGGGAGATACTGTATGCGAAGGCAGGTAGCGGGTCTGGCTTACCGTGGCGCTGGCAAACAGATTGGGCTTGAAATTGTAATGAACACCCAGACACCAGCCATACGATTTGGGAGCGTACATTTCGCCGGGACGGCTCACGATTGGAGTGAGGTCATAGTTGCCGGTCTGCAAGTCACCGCCAAGTCCGGCAAATCCACGGCCTATGCTGGCTGTGAGGTAAGTGGTGAGCTGACTCACGGGGTGAGCCACAGAGCTGAGCTGCAGACCCCAGCCTACTATATTATGATTTTGTGCGGCCACCATATTGCGGTACGACAGGGTGCGGGCTATACCTGCCAGGCGCACGTGCTGTCCGGGCGCCCATTGATATTGTGCGAAGGCCGCGAAGTCAGGCAGCCAGTTGTCTACTTTCTCGGTGTTCTTGTTATCCACGTCGAGTGCGTCAGAAGGCGTTTCGGCTGACACTGCAAAGTACCAGCGGTCGCGTACAACCGGCATATAACGAACCAATACAGATGTAGGGGTGATTTTGTTATTGGGGCCGGCGGCATCTACCGTGGGAGGCACTGCTGCAGGATCGGAGAAGGTGGACGACGCATAACCTATGGTGAAGTCATTGATTATGGCGTACGCCTTTTTAAGCAGGAAGTCGCGGCTGTTGTAGCCGTTAAAATTGGCTTCGATATATAGTTGATAGTCACCCAAGGTCTTGTTGCGGCCCAACACGCGGAAAAACAGGCATGTACCCGAGGGGGTAGTGCCGAAATGCTTCATCGAGGTAGGGGAGGGATTCATCGGAGTCAGATAAGGAATAAAGGCCGACGACGGCACCGCGCCGCCCCAGTCGTAGTAAGCTCTCATTCTCACCGCACCGCCTATACCCATGGCCAGGTTGGCATCTTTGCTCATGAACAGGAAGTAAGGCGCCCCGGGGTCTTGAAAATGGCGGAATTGATCATAGTAGAAAGCCGATATAACGCGGCGTATCGAGTCAACGTAGGCCTGATGCTCGTTTTCGGCCGGCTTACCGTCTAAAAACACAATTTTATTTGACAGCAGAGTGC
>CAMTKF010000078.1 GCA_947072905.1 uncultured Bacteroidales bacterium | reverse complement strand
CGCAAGAAAGCAGCCTGATTCTCTCAATTTTAAATCTAAAAAAGAGACTGCCTAACTTTTGATTGTTAGACAGCCTCCTTTTTATGAATAATCTTAATAAAATTTAAGACTCCAAGCCCAAAATTGCTGATAGCATAAATTTGCATATTAATATTATTAGTGCTAACTTTGCATCGGAAATGAAACGATAACCTATGCTTTTTCATAGAAAAAATACTTAAACACATATCATAGTGGAAATTTAAATCAAAGATCTGGAATAGACATATTAATCTAACATTAAGTACACAGTATGTTTAAAAATTAGGATAGTCCGTGAGGATTGTCCTTTTTTTGTTTAAATAGATAAGTTAGCAGTGAAAAATAGTTTATATCATCTCCTTGCCATATAAATAGTGGATGGTAGCAGAATACCACCTGTTTTTGATTTTTTGGCGATTCAACTCTGTATCCAACGGATATTATTACGTCAAGACTATAATATTTAGTTCGATAGCGTTTGCCGTCTGAGGTAGTTGTCAAGTATTCCTTGACAACTTAATTGCGCTGTAATTCGCCTTCTCTGAATATATTATTGATATGAAGGCTGATATTTTGTTTGGTTGATTGAAACAAATCAACCGTCAGCGGTAGTAACCCAAAATCGTGACTGCAAGTTATTTCTTCTTGTACACACTCAAAGTCATATAAAAATTAAAAAGCCGGGAACCTCACGGCTGCCGGCTTCTCAAATCAACTTATGAATTTCATTTTCGCGTGTGTCATAGGTTGTTTATCTATGTTGTTATTTCTTGCTCATGGATTGATAATTTCATCATGTAATTATACGCTCAGAATCGGCGTCGGCCGCCACCGTGAGGTGGTCCCATGGGTCCGCGTCCACCACGTCCGGGTCCGCCGTGTTCGAATTCGAGTGAATCGTCACCGGGGCGCTGACCCTTGCCGAAGGTGTTGAACTTATATGTGAACGAAGCCATGAAGTATCGGCCGAGTGAGTTGGTCTCAACATCGTCGATGTAGTTGGCGGTGATGTTGCGGCGTATGTTTGAGTTCTGGCGCAGCAGGTCGTAAACGCGTACTGTGACGGTGGCAGCCTGGTTGCGCAGGAAGCTGTAGGCGATTGAAGCGTTCCACATCCATTTCTTTTCGTCATAGCCTGCCGAGTAACCGCTGGTGGCTGTGAAGTTGAGATCGGAGTTGAGCGTGATGCCTATGGGGGTGATGTACGATGCGTAGAACGAGCCTCCATAGCCGTGTACGGTGCGGTTTGAGTTGGTCTGTACGCTGTTGTGAACGGTCTGCAGATTATAGCGGGGGCGGAGCTCCAGTTCGAGGTTGTCGGGGCGGAAGGCCAGGCCAAACGATTCGTTTACCGAGAATGAGCCTGAGCGGTTGCGCTCGCCGTTGTTGAAACCTACCGAGTTGGAGTAGAACAGCATCAGGTGGTTGTTGAATGTGAACTTCTTGTTGCGGAAGGGGAATGAAATCATGTTCATACCGCGTATGCTCCATATACCGTTAACGTTCTCGTATGTGGTGGTGCGTCCGCCGGTGGTAGGATCAAATGTGGTGCGCGATACTATTGAGTTCTGCTCCAGATTTGCGTTCACCATAGCCATTATAGAGCGTTGGGCGTCGGCATTGAAGTCCTGGAATCGCAGACGTACGTTGTGGCTGAATGTAGGATCAAGGCTCGGGTTACCGATAACGATGTTAAGGGGATTAGACATATCGGCCACGGGCTGCAACTGTGCCATGGAGGGTTGTGACGAACGGCCCATATAGTCGATATTGAGCGACTGGGTCTTGGTGCGCTTCCAGCGATAGCGCATATAGGGGGCGTAGTTCCACACCCAGCGTTCGGGGATATTCTTGGCAGAGTTGATGAGATTTTCAGATTTCGACAGGGTGGGCACCAGCGACAATCCTACGTCGAGGGTTGTAGCCTTTGACACGTGCTTGAAGCCGGCGCGGATGTCCTGGTTCATGTAGTCGTTGCGGAAACGGTTTGACAGGTCTTCGTTGAAGAGCAGTTCGGGGTCGATGATAATGGGGCCGTCCCAGCCTTCGGGGAAAGTTACGGGGTGGTCGTAGGTGAGCTTGTCGGCATTGTTCCATCTGTATTGGAAGCGATAGGCGAATGTGAGGAAATTGCCCTTCTTCGCATCTCCCAGAGGCTCGGTCCAGCTCAAGCGGGCCGATACATTGTTGCTCCAGGTGTGGTTGTCGGAGTACTGGTCGTATACGTCAACCGAGTCGTTGTGCTGATAGAACTTGTTCCACGAGTAGTTGTTGGCACGTTCGCGCACATCGCTGAAGCGATAGTTGACGAATACCGACATCGAGCGACCCTTGCGCTGTTTGAAGTTGTGATTGTAGATGAGCGAGCCGCCGAATTCCCATGAATTGCCGCGCGAGTTCTGATTGTTGATACTGCGGGTTACGGCTGAGCGGTCAATGTCTCCGGCCATGGTGAGCGATGAGTCCATGCTCCATGAGTTGGAGTGGTTATAGCTGAATGTGGGACGGAAGTCGAGGGTATTATATTCGTTGGGTTTCCATTGCAGGCGGAAGTCGGCGCGGGTGTTGTTGCCTATGTCGCGCGAGCGTTTGCCCGAGTTGTAGTAAGAGGTAGAGTCGGCAAAGAGATATTCGCGGTCAGAGCGTTGGCGTGTATCGCGGTCAGAGCGCGACCACATCACATTACCGCCGATACGGAATTTTTCATCCTTGCCGATATTGAAGTTTACACCAAATGCCTGAGAGGTGGTGATACCGTTTGAGCCGCCGAATCTGCGGAAACGTCCTGAGGTGCCGTCAGAGAAGCCAAGGTCGTTGATATTGTTGGTGGCACCGAGGAAGGTAATCTGATTGTTGTTCCAGAAACGGTTCACGTTAAACGAAGCCTTGTAGCGGTCGTCGGTGCCATAACCGGCCTCCACGTTGCCGAACCACCCGTTTTTCATGCCTTTTTTCACGGTAAGGTTGATAACGGTCTCTTCCTCGCCGTCGTCCACGCCGGTTATACGGGCAAGGTCGCTCTTGCGGTCTACTACCTGCAGGCGGTCAACCATATCAACGGGCAGGTTGCGCGAGGCCACGGTGGGGTCGTCGGCAAAGAATTCCTTACCGTCAACCAGTATCTTGGTCACCGACTTGCCGTTGGCAGTGATTTTGCCCTCGGAGTCCACTTCCACGCCCGGCAGGCGCTTGAGCAGGTCTTCGACAACGGCATTAGGCTTGGTCTTGTATGAATCGGCGTTGAATTCCACTGTATCTTCCTTTACGGTGATAGGGGTCTTGATACCGATAACCGTAGTTTCTTTGAGCATGATCGAATTTTCGCTCATTGAGATTGTGCCCACAGGAACGTTCTTGTCCTGTACTGTCACATTCTTATACTGATTGTCATATCCTACATACGATGCCTCGACTATAAAGCGGCCGTTCTTGATATTGGGAATGCTGAAGCGACCGTTGGCATCAGACACCACGCCCTTCACCACAGTTGAGTCTTTGGCGGCAAGCAGGCGCACTGAAGCCGATATGAGAGGTTCGCCCTGTGCATCGCATATCTTGCCGCTTATATTATAAGCCTGCATGCAAGGTATAACCAACGAAAATAGAATATACAATAGAAAATTACGTTTCATAGATTGACTTACGTTTCTTCGGATGTCTTGGAGAGTGATTTTGAATTTAGCTCTTATTCAGCTCTTATTTGTAATGCAAAGTTATGAAACCTGATTTAAATAGACAATTTTAATAGACAAACCACCATATTTTACCGACAAACCCTAAATTTGCTCCAAAATCAGCACCGCCGTGTAGGCTAAATAGCCTGCCGCGAGTATGCCGCCCTCGATGCGAGTGATGGTGCGTTGCTTGAAAAACCAGCCGAAAAGCCAGAACAATACGCATGAGCCGGTGAGCGTCAGCAGATCAAAATTGCCTATGGAGCCGAAACTGAGCGGACGTATGGTGGCCGTAGCTCCCAGTACAAGGAATATATTGAAAATATTGCTACCTATAACATTGCCCACGGCTATGCCTGTGCGCCCCTTGAGCGCGGCGGTGATAGATGTAGCCAGCTCGGGCAGCGATGTGCCGGCGGCCACCACTGTAAGGCCTATCACAGCCTCGCTTACACCCAGCGAGGACGCTATGCCCGAAGCTCCCTTCACAAAGCAGTCGCCGCCGTAGATCAGCGCGGCCAATCCGCCGGCCACCCATATCCAGGCTTTCAGCATCGACATCTGCTTGATTTTTCCTACAGGTTCGTCATTCTCCCCGGCAGGGTTGGCAGGGCGTTTGGCACTCGAAAACGTGTGCGACATGAAAATGATGAAAAATATCAGCAATATTATGCCGTCGACTCTTGTCACTATCCTTTGGGCCGAGCCGTCGAGCAGGGGAGCATTACCCATGACGAGCAGTACCACCGCCGACAGAATCACCAGCGGAATCTCCACCGTCATTATACTGCGTTCCACCTTTACGGGTTTTGCCAGGGCTGTGATGCCTATGATTGCCAGTATATTAAAAATATTGCTGCCCACCACATTGCCTACAGCCAGCTCGGGGCTGTCTTTCAAGGCCGAGGTTATACTGATGACGAGTTCGGGAGCCGAGGTGCCGAATGCAACCACGGTGAGCCCTATGACAAGGTCGCTCACACCCCAGCGCTTGGCTATTGACGAAGAGCCGTCGGTAAGGGCATTTGCACCAACCAGAATCAGTGCAAGGCCTAAAAGCAGAAAGAAGATATTGGCAAGCATTTGGTTAAGTTCTTTGACGGATTTAAATTTTTACTTCTGATAAACAAATCAACAGCCGCTTTTGTTATAATGAAGTGAATTCGAATAAACTCATTAATATAATATTATGGAAAAGAAATCAATAAAAGGAACCAAAACCGAACATAATCTTCTCGCATCATTCGCCGGTGAAAGCCAGGCACGTTCAAGATATACACTGTTTGCCCAGAAGGCAATCGAAGAAGGCTACGAACAGATCGCAGCTATCTTTTTGGCTACAGCCGAGCAGGAACTCAGCCACGCCAAGCAGTTCTTCTCTATGCTTGAGGGCGGAATGGTTGAAATCACAGCCGCTTATCCTGCCGGAGTAGTAGGCGATACCAAGACTAACCTTGCCGAAGCCGCTGCCGGCGAGCGTGAGGAATGGGGCGAACTCTACTCTTCGTTTGCCGATGTGGCCCAGGAAGAAGGTTTCCCGCAGATTGCTGCCCTCTACCGCAACATCGCAAAGGTTGAACAGATGCACGAAAAGCGCTATCTGCGTCTGCTCGAACGAGTTGAGAACGGCGAAGTATTCTCGTCAGAGGAACCCGTGGAATGGTACTGCCGTAAGTGTGGCTTTACCATCCTGTCGAAGACAGCTCCCAAGCGTTGCCCCGTATGCGGCATGGATCAGAGCTGGTTTGAACGTTTCCCCGATAACTATTGATCGGTTTAAAAAAATGAGAGCGGCAATTCTTTTTTCATGAGAATTGCCGCTCTCATTTTTTTTAGCATCGGCTTTGTGCGAGTGGTAAAATTACTTTACCATATCAGAAAGCTCTGAGCCGGCTTTGAATTTGATTTGCTTGCGGGCAGCGATGGTGATAGGTTCCTTTGTACGGGGGTTGATACCGGTGCGTTCGCCTTTTTCTACAGTGGCAAAAGTTCCGAAACCAAGGATAGCAACTTTATCATCTTTAGCGAGAGCCTCGCCGATGGCAGCAACCACAGCGTCTACCGCATCTTTAGCTTGGGCTTTGGTGAGGCCGGCCTTTTCGGCTACGGCATTCACAAGTTCGGTCTTGTTCATATTGGGATTTGTGTTCTAAGATTTAAATTGTCGCAAATATAAGCTATTAAATTGAATTTCACGAACAAAATTTAAAAAAAATGTAATATATTGCGAAAAAAGTAGAAAAAACACACAATTTCGCAGCATAGTTACATTGCTCAGAATATATTAATGAAAATCCAATCATTACTCAAGATATTATGAAGACATGCCTTTATTATAATATTTTAAATAAAAAACAAAAATAAAGTGTGAAAAATTTGTAAAATTTTAAATTATTGATTATATTTGCAAAAATCACTTTCAAAGCTTGTATATTAACAGCAGTTGTGTCATTAAAGAACTTTGAACTATTAAGTATTCTCTGCAAAACGTTTTAACGCAGTAGTTTTTTCAATTTGTAGTTTTATTTGTTTAGTTAGGTAGGATTTTTTTCGACAAACTATTTTGATGAGTGCTTTATAATAGTTCTATAAGCCAATTTCATAAATAATCAAATCATTTTCTATGAAAAAAATCATCCTATTTCTAACCATTATCATTGGTTTTACGATACCACTGATAGCTCAAGAGTCCACCAAAGGGCAAGCTCTTGAAATTGCCAAAAAGGAATTTCAAGGACAAGATGTGGACTACTATATCCTCGAAGAAGATGCAAGCGCAACTGAATGGGTGCTGTTCGTTGACGCTGAACCTTTGAAGGGCTGGGAGCATGAGTGCTATAAGATACGAATATCTAAAAGCACTCCATCTCAGATTGTGGAAAAAACGAAAATGATGCTTCCTCCAAGAGAGGGGAATTATGTGCCTTTGTCGGTTAAAAACCGGTATGAATCTTATGCAGCAAAGAAACCTTTGCTCAGAAAGAAAAAAATATATGGCAAAGACTTAGAGGGTGTTTCATAACGATTGTTAATTTGTGGGAAGTCTGTTTAGGAGCATTGCCACACCTGCAATAATAACCA
>CAMTKF010000077.1 GCA_947072905.1 uncultured Bacteroidales bacterium | reverse complement strand
AATTTAGAAATGTCCTCTCCTTTAGCAGAGGCATTTTTGCTTGTTACTCTTAACAATTGTTATGAAACACCCTCTAATATATTCTTCCAGTTCGCTAATTCTTTTTCTTTGACGCTCCTCAAATCGCATACGATAATTATCATTACATATCACACTAATTATTTTTAATATGATAAAATTAAATCCTTTTATCGAAGAAATCTGCCTCTTAGCTATCCAATTCCAACGAGTATAATAAACCGCATTAAAAAAATATTCAACTTTCTTCTTCATAGTAAATTACATATAATGTGAATAAAAATAATGGGTTCGGGGTTAAGGCGATTGGTTTAAGGTATGGATAATTCTATAATCACAAAGATAATGGATTTATTCTGATTGGCAAAGTATTACCGCCATCCCGATGACAAATTATAACGTAAGGCTCCCAAGAATATGACATCCGCCAAGGATGTCATATTCTTGGGGGTGTGATCCGACGGATTGCGATGAAAACCCGAAAACCGATAAGGCCAAAATTTGTAAAGATACTACACTCACACCCCCAAATGCAAATAAAAAAGTGCGGAAAAAGTGCGGTTTTTGAATTTCCGCACTTTTTCCGCACTTTTTATGCGTTTTTATGGTTGTTTCAGCGATATTCGAATGTTGAGTTGAAATTGTTGGCCGGCAGACCGGCGGTGTTGCAGAGGTTTGTCTGATATGTTTCGTCCCATGCCATACGGAAGTTTTTGATGGGGCGGCCATTGGTGGCGGTCAATATCACTGTGTCGCCGTCGAGGGTGGCATGAGCCGGACCCCAGCGGTTGTTGTCGTGCATCACTTCGAAGTGGTTGGGAGCCTGTCCGTCGCGCGTGCGCAGGCCGCTGCCGTGGGTGTCGAACTGCACTATGATGCTGTCGCCCTCGCAGCGCCATGACTTCACCTCGGGGCCGCGGTCGATGATGTGGGTGCGTCCGTAAGTATTTTTCAGTGCGGTATCGGCCAGGCGACGACCCACCTCCCATTTGAATGTGGGGTGAATATCATCTATCTCACCCTCGTCCACAAGGTCGGAGATAACCACACAGGCTGTATTGGGCACGTCGCGGGCCACGCGATCCTGCCAACGCTGAAACACGGGCAAGGACTCCCACGACGATACAGCCGAGTCGCCGCGGCGGGTGGAGTAGCGGTAGGGTGCGAGTTGCACGAAGTAGAAAGGCATATCGGCACCGTCGCGGAACAGACCGCGCCAATTGTCAATCAGCTCGCGGTTCATGTCGTAATAGCGGGCGAAGTGGCCCTGTATGAGGTTTGACTCGCCCTGATACCACAGGAATCCGCGCATGGTGTAGGGAGCCATGGGCTTGATCATCTTGCTGAAGCATCGTCCGCCATCGTCTTTCCACCGCTCAATGGGCGTTCCGCCCCATGTTGAGGCTATGATGCCAACGGGCACTCCGAGCGAATCGGCAAGATTTTTTCCAAAAAAGTACGCACACGCGCTGAATTTGTCAATCGACTCGCCTGTGACCTTGCTCCAGCCGGCGGTGGGCAGAGTGTCGCAGTCGAGATTCTTCTCAACACGCAATATTCTCATCAGCGGTTCGGCGCTGCCGGGGCTGATGCTGTCGGCCCGCATGATGCGTTCCACGGCCTGCCTCTGCAGATCGGGCGAGTGCTTGGGGGTGATGGTACGCTTGCCGTTCGACACCCACTTGCTGCCCATGTTGTACTCCATGTTTGACTGGCCAGAAGCGAGCCATACCTCGCCCACGAGCACATCGTCGAGGCGTAATTTCTGCCTGCCGCTCGCCACCTTAAGGCTGCGCGGACGGCTGTCGGCACTCATCGGCGCCAGTTGCAGACGCCACTCACCGGCAGAGTCGGCCGTGGCCGATACTTTCTGTTTGCCGAACTCAACTGTCACCTTGGCACCGGGCAGAGCCTCGCCCCACACCTCCACGGGTTTGTCGCGCTGAAGCACCATATTGTCGGTGAATATCTCGGGCAGTCTGAGCTGAGCTACCATAGGCAGTGCTGCCACCGCCACGGCCAATGCAATGATAAATCGTTTCATCTTACTTTGAGGGCTTTATAATTTCCTTATATCGGGCGCCGCGCGGAGTGCTGTCGCTCACTACCACCGGCTTGCCCAAAGTGAGGCTGAGCATGCTCTGCAGGTTGCCTGTGGCCTCGGCGCGGGCGCGAGCCACGGTGCCGTTGGCATACAGGCGCTTGATCCAGTTGGCCTTAACCTTGGCCTTGATTGAATTTTCCTCGGCGGTGGTGAAGTTGCTTTTGCCGAACAGAGCATCGTTCCAGGTGTCAAACACGATGTACGAACCCGGGTCGGTAGACTCGTACACATCAATTACTTCGGCCGGAAGATACAGCCTTACGGTGTCGGCACTCAGGTCGGCATCGAGCTTGTCGATGTCAAATCCCACATTGCCCCGCACACGCAGCCGCCCCACCAGGTGGCGCGAGCCTATCGAGCCTTTCACGGGCACCTCGTCGTAGATCTCCATCGACTGCAGGCGCGCCATGGTGCGTACATTATTTATTGTGGCCTCGTGCATCGAAGCCTTGTCGACCTCGGGCGACACGAAAAAATAGGCAAGCAGCCCGGCGGTAGCCACGGCCACTATGATGAATATTATTTTAATAAGCGTAGATCTCATCCTCTGAATTTAATTACCGGCACATAGCCGCTGTCCGACAAAAGATTCTCAAAATAGCTGCGGGCCTTGTTGCGGGCCTGCTCGGTCAGCACGGCCCTGAAAGTATCGTCGCCCTCCACCTCGGCCTTGAGATGAGTGTTCATGCGTTCCTTGATCTGGGCACGTTCCTGAGCGTTGATATCCGAGCGAAGCCCCGTCACGCGGTAATGATCCTCGCGCAGCCCCAGGTCGCGGCCGGCAAACTCGGTCTTCACCGCCGGCAACGTTATGGTCACAGTCTTGGCCGCGTCGTCTATTTTCACATCATCAGGCGTAAGCTCACTCAGGTCGATGTACGCACGCAGATAAGTGTCGTAAGAATAAGCCGCCTTGCGTTTGCCAATCTTGAGCGACGAAAGCAGAGCATCAGTCTTCTGCCTGATACCCTTGGCATCTTCAAAATCAAGATCGTCGATAGTAGCCATCTTTGAAATCGACATGGAAGCAAACACCAGCTTGTTGGCCGAATGCAGCCTGGTGTAGAAAGCCGTAGACGGATCCTGCTTGCTGCACCCCGCAGCCGCCCCTATCACAGCCACCAATAAAATCAGTAAAGTGTGTTTCATAATCACAAAGATACGCATAAATCACTTAAGTAATTTTGAAATGTAGTGAAAAAATCACCACACCATAAAAACAAATGTTAACGGGGATGTGCAAATGGCCGCCATGCCATTCTCTGCCACCGCAATAGTTAATCTATGTTAATCAATAGTGCTTATTTGGAATTAATGCGTACCTTTGTACCGGGTAAGTCCTACACGACCAGCTCCCTGAGAATCCCCCAGGTCTTGACCGAAGCAAGGGTATCAGGTTGTAGCGGTGCGATGTAGTAAGCTTGCCCTTTTTTTATTTCTATTAATTTCATTTTTTAGTACTCGTTTATAATGAGAACCGGAGACGAAATCAGCGGATGCACACTCCTTGGCAATCAGGGCGTGAAGTATCCTACGGAATATGACCCAAATATACTTGAGACTTTCAAGAACAAGCACCCCGAGAACGAATATCTCGTGACTTTCAACTGCCCGGAGTTCACCTCGCTGTGTCCCAAGACCGGCCAGCCCGACTTCGCCCGTATTGTCATCAACTACATTCCGCGCGAGGATATGGTGGAGAGCAAGAGCCTTAAGCTCTATCTGTTCAGCTTCCGCAATCACGGCGACTTCCACGAGGACTGTGTCAATATAATAATGAAAGACCTCGTAAGGCTGATGAATCCCCGCTACCTCGAGGTGATAGGCATTTTCACACCGCGCGGCGGCATATCCATCTATCCCTTTGCCAATTACGCCGACGACGACCATCAGGACCTCGCCAAGGCGCGCATGCTGGCGGCTTTCTCTAACTCGCTCAACCTCAACGCTCTCTGATATGAAAGATACATTGATGGTGGTGAGCGGTGGTATGGATTCCACCACCATGCTCCACGAGTTTGCCCACCGCATAGCCCTGGCCATTACATTCAACTACGGCTCAAACCACAATGCCCGCGAGATAGAGTGCGCACGCTACAACTGCGCCCTGTTGGGCATTGAGCTTATCGTGGTCGACATGCCCTTTGTGGGCGAGCTGTTTGAAAGCTCGCTGCTCAGCGGCGCCGACGCCATTCCCGAAGGTAATTACGACGACGACAACATGAAGTCGACCGTAGTACCCTTCCGCAACGGCATAATGCTCTCGGTAGCCGCCGGCATGGCCGAAAGCCGAGGCCTCAAACACGTGATGATGGCCAACCACGGCGGCGATCACGCCATATATCCCGACTGCCGCCGGGGATTTGTAGATGCCATGTCGGCCGCCATAGCCGAGGGTACATACGACCACATCACCATCCTGGCCCCATACACCGATATCACCAAGACCGACATTGCACGCCGCGGTGCCGCACTGGGCATCGACTACAGCCACACATATTCATGCTACAAAGGCGGAGAAAAGCACTGCGGCCGCTGCGGCACATGCACCGAACGCCGCCAGGCCTTTGCCGATGCCAACATCCCCGACCCCACCGATTATGAAGATTAAATCTCTGATTCTTTCCCTATCCATACTTCTGAGCGCAAACGCATCAATCATGGCACAGACCATATACCCCTCGCCGCTCAAGCAGGGCGACAAAATTGCAATCCTCGCCCCGGCAGGCCCCATCAAGCCGGCCCCTGTTGACTCGGCCGCCAAGGTTCTGAAAGAGCTGGGCTACGAGCCTGTGATTTATCCACACACCTTCGGCGAATTCGGACACTTCAGCGGCACCCACGACGAGCGATTCCTCGACCTCGCTGCCGCATTCACCGACCCCGAGATACGCGCCATACTCTGCGCCCGCGGCGGATACGGCGTGGTGCACAACCTCGACAAACTCTCGGCCCTGCCCCTCACCGCCGACCCCAAGTGGGTGATAGGATTCTCCGACATTTCGGCCCTACATGCCCTCATGGCATCCAAGGACATAGCCAGCATACACTCGTCAATGTCCAAGCAGGTGGCCCTCGGCCGCGACAACGACGACAATGCCCGGCTTTTTGCCATACTCAAAGGCGAGTTTCCAAGCTACACCTTCGAACCCAACGAGTATAACCACACCGGCCATGCCGAGGGCAAACTGCTTGGCGGCAACCTGGCCGTGATAGCCGACCTCATCTCCACACCTTTCGACATCATACAGCCCGGCACCATACTCTTTATCGAAGACGTATCCGAGCCCATCTACAAGATAGAGCGCATACTCTACCAGCTGCGTCTGAGCGGAGTGCTGCCCAAGCTCAAGGGGTTGATAATAGGACAGTTCACCGAATACCGTCCCGACGACAACCACCCCACTATGGAAGCCATGATAGCCGAAGCACTGGCCGACTACCCCTACCTGCCCGTAGCATTCAACATACCCATAGGCCACGTAGACCACAATGTACCCGTAATAGAATCATCACAAGCAGTACTCGACATCACCCCCGACGCCGTTACCCTCACAATGAAGCAGTAACAGCAGCGGTGGCACAACCCCACACAGCGGGCGACGGTAATCAACTACCGCCGCCCGCTGCGCGTATAATCTACCCGATAATATAGATGCAATGCTGCACCGTATCGAGGGCGATGTATCCTCCGGATAACGCTCCCAAGAATATGACATCCGACTGAAGATGTCTGCAAATATCGTAACCGCGGTATGCTCGACCGTAGGGAGGGCATGCCCTGACGCTCGCGCCCAACATTGGCATCCGCCGGGATGCAGCATAAGAGTACGGTGATAGATAAAACGGTGCAATTGACGGATGACAACAAGCAGGCTGTGCCGAATGGTGCAGCCTGTTTTGTCATCAAAAAGTTCGAAAATAGTGCGGAAAAAGTGCGGTTTTTGAATCCCGCACTATTTCCGCACTTTTTTATTTGCATTTGGCGGTATGAATGTCGTAACTTTATAGATTTTTTGCCTTGTCGGTTTACGGGGTTAATCGCACACCGGAGAATTACGCTCCCAAGAATATGACATCTGCCAAGGATGTCTGCAAACATCGTAACCGCGGTATGCACGACCATAGGGAGGGCATGCCCGGAAAGGCACCGCCCCCAACAAGGCATCCGCCAGGATGCGATATAAGAGTACAGTGATAGATAAGACAGCGCAATTGCCGGACGGCAACAAGCTGTCTGTTCCGAATGGTGCAGCCTGTTTTGACATCAAAAAGTGCGGAAATAGTTCAAAAATAGTGCGGTTTTTTAATCCCGCTCTATTTCCGCACTTTTTTATTTGCATTTGGCGGTGTAAATGTCGTATCTTTATAGATTTTTTGCCTTGTCGGTTTACGGGGTTAATCGCACGCCGGAGGATTACGCTCCCAAAAATATGACATCCGACTGAGGATGTCTGCAAATATCGTAACCGCGGTATGCACGACCTCAGGGAGGGCATGCCCGGAAAGGCACCGCCCCCAACAAGGCATCCGCCGGGATGCGGCATAAGAGTACGGGGATAAATAAGACGGTGCAATTGACGGACGGCAACAAGCAGGCTGCGCCGAATTATGCAGCCTGTTTTGACATCAAAAAGTGCGGAAATAGTTCAAAAATGAGGCTGTCTAACAATCAAAAGTTAGGCAGTCTCTTTTTTAGATTTAAAATTGAGAGAATCAGGCTGCTTTCTTGCG
>CAMTKF010000076.1 GCA_947072905.1 uncultured Bacteroidales bacterium | reverse complement strand
ACCCTTACAAAAATAGCCGCCCAAAATCCGGACGGCTATTTTTTTAAGCTATACCTGCTATCGCGGACGGTTGTACGTATAAAACGTCGTCTTGAATCATTGATGAAAGCAAATCTCATCAAGCGTGTTGGTCCCGACAACGGTGGCTACTGGGAGGTGATAGATTGATTTTAATCTACCATATACATAGTACAACTATAGCTGTTTTTATATCTACTAATTAAGGTTTTCAGCGTGAAAAGAGTCTTACCGTGATGTAGCTTACTGCGGCTGTAACGGCCAGTGGCAGTATGAAGCCAAAGCCGTTGCCTACCATCTCGGCCACAAGGAATACGGCCATGAGCGGGGCGCGGATTATACCCGAGAATGCTCCGGCCATGCCAAAGAGGGCGAACAAACCCACCGAGAGGTCGGCATGAAAGGCATAGTTCATAGTCCAGGCAAACATCACTCCGCAGAATGCTCCGGCAAAGATAGTTGGAGCAAAATCTCCGGCTACACCGCCGGCGCTGTTTGTTGCTATGGTGGCAAACACTTTCACAAGCATCACCCCGAAGGCCAGAAGTATGAATGCCAGGGCCGACACTGCCGCATCCTCAAAAAGGCTGCCGCGAATAAAGGTCATTGTCTCATCGTTCATAAGCAAAGTTACAGTGCCGTAACCTTCGCCATACATACAGGGAAACATGAGCAGGCTCAGACCCACCATGGCTGCACCGCACGATGCACGCAGCCACCGATTGCGTATTCCGGCAAACAGGCGGTGGAGCATCGCCGTAATCTTATTATAATAAATGGAATAGAAACCGCAGAACAGACCCAGCAGAGCCACCCACCCAAGGCTGTGAGGGTCGAAGAACGACGATGGCAGAAACTTTACGTCAAAGCTGAATCCGGTGAGCACGTAGCACGTAAGGGCGCCGCACAGACTGGCCACTATAAGCGCCATGACCGACAGCGTGGTCATCTTCATCTTCATCACCTCAAGGGTGTACATCACACCGCCGATTGGAGCCTTGAATATACCGGCAATGCCGGCACCGGCACCGCATCCTATCATCATGCGGGTCATATCGGGGTCGATGTTGAACAGACGCGACAGATTACTGCCCAGAGCCGATCCTACGGTTGCCACAGGGCCCTCGGCACCGGCCGAACCGCCGAATCCCAAGGTAAGTATACTGGCAACTATGGGCTGATAGCACATTCCCACACGCATCTTATATTGCCCCTCGGCTATGTCGCGGGCCACTATGTCGGTGCCGTGTTCAAGCGAGGAGTGTACTATGTACTTCTGATAGGCCACAGCGAGAAATATGCCTATAAAAGGCAGAAAAAATACATACCAATACGGTCCCACACCACGCTCATAGCCCACAAAATAGCTGCACATACCTCCGATGGTCCATTTCAGAATCCAGGCTGCCATACCCGAGAGCGTCCCGATAAGCATGGCCAGAAGCATAATCCTTGCTCCCTGCGGCATATCGCGACGAAAGGCGGCCGACACACGGGTGCCGGTCCTCAACAACCATGAAGTACCTTTACTATCCATAATCAGCTAAACGTCTTATCCAAGGACTTTAAAAACAGATGACAAAGCCCTCTTATTCATACAAACACACACCTTCGGCCGGAGGTTCGATGACTTTGGTTTACATTCCAATTTATAAGCTAATGTTTTATGATACAATTCAAATATTTGTGTTATATTTGCAGCACACAAATCCTATAGTATGGAACCTACAGAAATATTCGACCGCAATATAATACATCAGCAATTCAATGAGATTATTGGTATAATTAACGAAACAAAAAATAAAGTATTTCGTATAGCCAATACTGCCATGATAGAACTTTATTGGCGTATAGGCGAAAGATTGGCATATCGAATTGCCAACTCTAACTGGGGCGATAGGATAATCAGCCAACTTGCTGATTACATTGCTACAAATACAGAAGATGCTAAAGGGTATTCTGATAAAAATCTCTGGAGAATGAAGCAATTTTATGAGACATATCGTGACGCAGATACAAATCTCTCAGCACTGCTGAGACAAATTAATTGGACCAATAACCTCACAATTATGTCTCGATGTAAAATCCCCGAAGAAAGGATTTTCTACATACACCTTGCTGCCAACGAAAGACTGTCAACTCGGGAACTTGATAAAGTTATCTCGCGCGGTCTTTTTGAACGCACTATGATTGATACTCCAAAACTCTCAGCAGTGCTGAGAGAAATTGTTCCATCATCAGAAAGGTCGTTCAGAGACAGATATATTATGGATTTTTTAGGCAAAAAGACTTATACAGATGAATTCTCAATGAAACAGGCTATTATTTCGAAAATGAAAGACTTCATCCTTGAAATAGGCAAAGATTTCATCTATATGGGACAAGAATACAGATTGCAGGTTGGCTGTGAAGATTTTAGGATTGATTTGCTATTTTTCCATAGAGAACTTCGCTGTCTTGTGGCTTTTGAGGTTAAAATGGGACGATTCCATCCTTCCGACTTGGGACAACTTGAATTTTATCTTGAAGCTTTAGACCGTGATGTTAAGAAACAGCACGAAAACCCGAGCATAGGAATTTTACTTTGTAAAGATAAAGATGATGAGGTTGTAGAATATGCAATGTCTCGTTCACTATCACCAACACTTGTTGCAGAATATCAACTCAATCTTCCAACTAAGAAAATTCTACAAGCCAAAATCAAAGAGCTTTTTGACGAAAAGAATGACAACTGACACAATCTTTTTGTAACCAAATAAATTTTCAACTAGAGGGCCTGACTGCAACCTAATGTATCATACCGCAAATCATAACAGAATTTCATCTTGGCTATTAGACAGAATTTTTGTAACTTTGCGCAATAGTTCGAACTTCGGAGGTTGTTGAAATATCGACGCATGGGCTTGCTTACATGGCTCAAGGACAAGACAACCCGGCATGAAGCGGAAACAAGGAATAAAAAACAAGCTCTGACACAACATGTTACAACGTATTGCAGATTTACGCGCTGAAATTGAGGGTCTCACTGCTGCCGATGCAGCCGAGGTTGAAACCCTGCGCATCAAATATCTTTCGAAAAAGGGCCTTGTTCCGGCTCTGATGAACGACTTCCGCAGCGTTCCCGCCGAGGACAAGCGCGCCGTGGGCCAGGCCATCAACGAGCTCAAGAACTTTGCCACCGACAAAATCAACAGCCTGCGCGACGCCCTTGCATGCGGTAACAACGAAGCCTCGGGCCTTGACCTCACACGCACAGCAAGCCCCATACATCAGGGCACACGCCATCCGCTGTCGCTGGTGCGCGAGGAAATCATAGCTATTTTCCGCCGTCTCGGTTTCAACATCGCCGAGGGTCCGGAAATCGAAGACGACTGGCATCTGTTCTCTTCACTCAACTTTGCCGCCGACCATCCCGCCCGCGACATGCAGGACACATTCTTCATCGGCAGCAAGCCCGATGTGCTGCTGCGCTCGCACACATCGTCGGTACAGACCCGTGTGATGGAGAGCACCACTCCGCCCATACGCATAATCTGCCCCGGACGCGTTTACCGCAACGAAGCCATCTCTGCACGCGCGCACTGCTTCTTCCATCAGGTCGAAGCCCTCTACGTTGACAAGAACGTGACCTTTGCCGACCTGCTCCAGACCCTGCAATACTTTGCCGCCGAGCTCTTCGGCAGCGAAACCAAGATACGTCTGCGTCCCTCATATTTCCCCTTCACCGAACCCTCGGCCGAGATGGACATCAGCTGCAACATCTGCGGCGGCAAGGGATGTTCATTCTGCAAGGGTACCGGCTGGGTTGAGATTCTGGGTTGCGGCATGGTCGACCCCAACGTGCTCGACGCCTGCGGCATCGACTCAAAGGTTTACTCAGGTTTTGCCCTCGGTATGGGTGTGGAACGTATAACCAACCTCAAATACAGGGTCAACGACCTGCGCCTGTTCTCGGAGAATGATGTGCGCTTCCTCGACGAATTTGTAGGAACTCACTGATAATCAACCGGCCGAGCTATCACATGAAGACTGCCGAGCGTTATGAGAAAGTGGTGGAGCGTTTCAAGCAGGAAATGCCCACTCCCACCACCGAACTCAACTATGAGAACCCCTACCAGCTGCTGGTGGCGGTGATACTCTCGGCCCAGTGCACCGACAAACGCATCAACATGGTGACTCCGGCATTCTTCGAGGCTTTCCCCACCCCGCAAGCATTGGCCGAAGCTACCGCCGATCAGGTTTTCGACAAGATAAAGTCGGTTTCTTACCCCAACAACAAGACCAAGTCGCTGCTGGGCATGGCCCGCAAGCTCGTGGAGGATTACGACGGCAATGTGCCCGACGACTTCGACGCGCTGCTCTCGCTGCCGGGTGTGGGCCGCAAGACCGCCAATGTGATTTTGTCGGTCATCTTCGACCGCCCCACAATGGCCGTCGACACCCACGTGTTCCGCGTGGCCGAGCGCATTGGCCTCACCACACGGTCAAAGAATCCGCTCACTACCGAGAAAGCCCTCGTAAAACACATACCCGAAGAATACATCGCCACCGCCCACCACTGGCTCATACTGCATGGCCGCTACGTGTGCAAGGCCCGCAAACCCGAGTGCGATAAATGTATGCTCAGCGACCTGTGTCGCGCATATCCGGCATTCAAACGCATCGCCGACCAAAAAGACGCTTTGAAATAAGAGTTTGTTTGGATTTAACACACAAAAAATTATTATATTGAGGAATTGAAGATTATAAGAATATGTTTCGCATTAATCTTGAGGCCAATTACGGCGCTTTTTCCACCGTTCATCAGTCACGTAGCTCGCTACGCTCCTTCTTCGCGCTGAAAAAATCCCTCGTAATTGACTCTCAAGCTTAATACGAGTTAAATTCAAACACACTCTAATGGAACAGACTTTTCTCACCATTATCGAGGTTATAGGCACCATAGCCTTTGCCATCTCCGGCATACGTTTGGCAGCCGCAAAACGCTTCGACTGGTTTGGAGCCTACGTCGTGGGTCTGGTCACAGCCATAGGCGGCGGTACGCTGCGCGACGTGCTGCTCGACATCCCCGTATTCTGGATGCTCTCGCCCATGTATCTCAGTGTCACCGGCATATCGCTGCTCACCGTTATCATATTCCAGCGTCTGCTGGTCAAGGGCATGCGCACGCTGTTTCTGTTTGACGCCATAGGCCTGGCGCTCTTTGTGGTGGTGGGAATAGAGAAGACCCTCGCGGCCAACTACCCCATGTGGGTGGCCATAGTGATGGGAGTGACCACAGGCTCGTTTGGCGGTGTGGTACGCGATATTCTGCTCAACGAGGAGCCGCTGTTTTTCCGCAAAGACATATATGCCACAGCCTGCCTGGCCGGCGGCATCATCTACAGCCTGCTGGCACTGCTGCCCGTGGCGCTGTGGATACCTCAGACGGCCTGCGCCGCCACCGTGATAGGACTCAGGGTAGCCGCCGTTTACTTCGACTGGTCGCTGCCCATACTCAAGGTTGACCCACATTCACTACCCGACAAGCCATGAACACCACTCTGAGCAAGCGGCGCGAGATGCTGCGCTTCATCAAATACTGCATGGTGGGCGGCCTCAACACCATGCTCACCTTAGGAGTGATATTTGTATCGAAAAGTGTATTCGACGTAAATCCCTACGTGAGCAATGTGCTGGGCTACACTGCCGGTGTGATCAATTCATTCCTGTGGAACAAGAAGTGGGTATTCCGCTCGCATGGCGGCACCTACCGCGAGGCCACGAAATTTCTCATCGGCTTTGCCATCTGCTACCTGTTGCAGTTCTTCACCGTGTGGCTGCTCAACCAAAGTTCATTCGGCGACATAGAGATAGACATAGCCGTATTTACCCTCTCGGGTTACGGTATAGCCACCATTATAGGCAATGTGGTATATACGGTGGCAAACTTCATTTACAACCGTCTGGTGACCTTCAGAGCTTGATTTGGATCAGGGTCTTATTATTACTTTCTCGGCCTTGGTGGGTGTCACACGTATATAGATACCCGTGCCGGGCTGCGACACACGCAGTCCCTGCAAGGTATAATAGGCCGCACGCTCGTCGTGGTCGTTCTCTATACCGTCTATACCCATTGTGCGCTGCAGCTTCACGCGCAGTGCGCTGAAACGGCTCTGCATGCTCGATGTCAGCACCACCTCGCTCACGCTCTCGTCGGCCGGGGCTGTCCAGGTATTGGTCAGCCACTCGTATTCGCCTGTTGAGGCTTCGAAATTCACATCGGAGCTGCCGGTTGAGCCACCGCTCAGCGACATCTCAAACTCGGCGCTGAGCAGTGTCATATTAGGATTGAGCGAGCGCACGGTCACGCTCTCGCCATCATACACGCGCACATCAATGCCGGCGTCGTAAGAATGGTACAGACGTACGTGGTTGCCGTCGCCGGCAGCAGTAAAGCTTACAGCCACGTCGCCATCGGTGAATGTGCGGCCGTCAAGGCTCACAAATTCCTTCTGCGCCGGAGCTTCCACCGAGGGATTCAGCGACGCAGGATTGCCGAAATCAAATTCAGCCGTAAGGCTTGCCTCTGAATTACGTACTTTTAAATTGGCCACAGCCATCTCGCTGGGGTTCATTCCCTCTTTCACGGCAAAGGCCTTCACGCTCATGTCGCTGAACACGGCAAACGGCTCACTGTATACCGTGGCAGCCGAGGTAGGCTCGGCTCCGTCTATGGTATAATATATCACTGCCCCCTCGGTGGCGCAGTTCATCGACACATTGGTGCCGTAGCTCACAGTACCGCCGCCGGGAACGATCACCGGTGTGGCCACAGTTTCGAGTTCAGGCTCCACGTCACCCGTCGCCGAGTCGTAATACACCGTGAATGAGTGGATATATACCCTGCGGTCAGCATCCACAATCAGATTTGTGAGCTTGCGCGACGATGCCGAGGGCAGCGACAGCGAGTAGTCGGCCGCGGTAACCTCAGGTATGTAGATAGTCTCGCCGTTAAGCACTATATAAGCATCGGCATCGCGCTGGTTGTCATATCGGCGCGCCTTCACCTCAATACGCGTGGCAGCCACCGAAGCCTCATCGGTCAGCGCAATGTTGAATTTGCCGTTGGTCTTGTTCGACGACAGGCGTATGGCGTCGGCTTCGGGAAACACAGCCACAACACTTGTAACCCCCTTTATATACGACTTTCCGCTGCTTACAGCGCTTGTGAAATTATCGTTTTTAAGCGAAGTTGACGAAGGAGTTTCAGCACCGAAAACAATGCTGAACGAGCGTTCCTCGGCATGGGCCAGGAGCGCACTCACGGCTACAATAAGCAGCAGACACAGATGCTTCATGACAGATAAGTAAGCTTTGGAAAATAGTTTATATTATATGCGCCGACTTATGGACAGCAGATTCAATACGATGAAGAGGGAGCGTAGCCGTAGCTACGTGACCGATGAAGAGGGTTGAAGATGCGTTCATAAGGCAAGCAGATGGTATAAACTATTTTTCAATGATTACTTAAATAATATTTTCTACAAATTTACTCATATTGCCACTAATATGCAAGCCCGGGAGCATAATCCTCCGGATTGTGCTAAACAAATGGCAAAAGAACCCTGCGCAGCCATATGGTAGTGTTTGTATAATTGATAGTATAATGCCTTGGTTATCGGCAATATGGCATCCGAAGGAAGCCTGTAAGCTCGTAGCTTTTACCTTTGCAGACGAGATTCAGAGTTAACATTTGCTCTCTGAATTGTTAAATAGAAAGACAGAGGCGGT
>CAMTKF010000075.1 GCA_947072905.1 uncultured Bacteroidales bacterium | reverse complement strand
TTGTAGCGGGACCGAGAATTGAACTCGGGACCTCCGGGTTATGAATCCGACGCTCTAACCAACTGAGCTATCCCGCCGTTTTGCGAGTGCAAAGTTAAGACCTTTATTTGAATTAACCAAATTTTTGAACCGATTTTTTAATAAATTTCTAAAAAAATGAGAAAAATCAATCTTATTGTGGTGCATTGCACCGCTACTCCCGCCACCCGAACCATAACCGCAGCCGACGCAGACAGCTGGCACAAAGCACGTGGTTTTCAGTGCATTGGCTACCATTACCTCATCCATCAGAACGGATATATAGAGCTTGGGCGCGATATAGAGCAGCCCGGAGCACATACCAAGGGATTCAACAGCTATTCGGTAGGCGTGGCATACGTTGGCGGAATAGACAGCGAGGGAAAACCGGCCGATACACGTACTCCGGAGCAGAAATCAGCCTTGCGACGCCTGCTTATCCATCTCAAAGAGAGCTATCCCGATGCAAGCATACACTCACACCGCGACTTTGCCAACAAGGCATGCCCGTGCTTCGACGCCACAAAAGAGTATGAGGATATTTGAGAAACTGTTTTAAATTTAAACAGTTTCTGAGTGATTCGGATATTTTTGATTAACTTTGTGATATGGAAAAACAAGAAATCGACTTAAATAACCCGGAGTTCAGACAAGTTGAGTCATTGCTCAACTTTACTGATGTCTCTGTGTTCATGACAGGTAAGGCCGGCACGGGCAAGTCAACTTTTCTCAAGCATATCACCCGCACCACCCGCAAGAAGCATGTGGTACTCGCCCCTACGGGCATAGCGGCGGTGAATGCCGGCGGGCAGACCCTGCACTCGTTTTTCCATATTCCACTTAAACCACTGCTGGCCGAGGACCCTGAGTTTGATGAAAGCCGCCTCAGCAACCGCATGAAGTACACCAAGCGATTCATCAAGATGCTGCGCGAGCTTGAATTGATCATAATCGACGAAATCTCCATGGTAAGAGCCGATGTGATTGATTTCATCGATAAAATTTTGCGCCACTATTGCCGCAAGAAAGCACACCTGCCCTTCGGCGGCAAACAGATACTGATGGTGGGCGATGTGTTTCAGCTCGAACCGGTTGTGAACGCGCAGACCCGCGAGATACTGCGGCGCGAGTACAGCAGTTTCTACTTCTTCTCGGCCAAGGTATTCTCGCAGATTGACCTCGTGCCCATAGAACTGCGGAAAGTGTACCGCCAGAATAATGCCGAGTTCATCAACCTGCTCGACCGGGTGAGAAGCGGACACCCTACCCCGGCCGACATCAAGGCAATAAACTCGCGGGTAGCAAGCAATTCAGAAGACGATGACAATGGCAGTATGGCAATGACAATTGCAACAAGGCGCGATATAGTTGATTTTATCAATGAGTCGCACCTTGAGTCGCTGCCCGGCTCAGCCCATAAGTTCATAGCAATGGTCGAAGGCGATTTCCCCGAATCGTCTTTCCCTACCGACCGCGAACTGGTGCTGAAAGAGGGCGCTCAGGTGGTATTCATACGCAACGACCCCGAGCGCCGTTGGGTAAACGGCACAATAGGCAAAGTGACCGACATAAGTCAATCGACTATCGAAGTCACCACAGAAAACGGTAATATCTTTGACCTCGAACCGGAGATATGGAACAATATAGAATACGGTTTTGACGAGAAAACCAAATCTGTGACCGAGAATGTGAAAGGGGCATTCAAGCAATTCCCCGTTAAACTGGCTTGGGCCTTGACCATACACAAGAGCCAGGGACTGACATTTAACAAAATCACCATCGACGTGGGACAGGGCGCATTTACCGGCGGCCAAAGCTACGTGGCCCTGAGCCGCTGTACATCGCTCGAAGGCATAACTATGGCAACCCCCATAAGGCAGAGCGACATCTACGTAAGCCGCGATGTGCTCAACTTTGCCACAAACTTCAACAACGCCTCGTTGGTGACATCAGCGCTTGAGTCGGCACGTGCCGACTCGCTATATGCCGATGCCGCCACAGCATTCAACGAAGGCAATTTCAGCGATGCCGTGAGTGTATTTGCCGAAGCCTCGCAACTGCGACAGGCATGGATAGCACCGCGCTACCGGCGACTGATAGCCATGAAACTGCACTCGCTAAACCAACCCAACCGACGGATAAAGGAACTTGAATCTAAAATTAAAGAACAGCAGGCCACTTTGAACCGCTTGGCCGATGAATATGTACAACTGGGGGTGTTGTGTCTTGAGTCCGGTGAAAAGAAAGCAGCCAAAGCCAATTTTACGAAAGCTCTTTCTTTAAATCCTGAAAACAAAAAAGCCAACCGCTTGCTCAAAAAACTCAAAAACAAGAGTGATAGCTGACAGGGCGGCAAAGCCTGCGTAACATTATAAGTAATCAATGGAAAATAGTTTATATCATCTACTTGTCTTATGAACGCATCTTCAAACCTCTTCATCGGTCACGTAGCTACGGCTACGCTCCCTCTTCATCGTATTGAATCTGCTGTCCATAAGCCGGCGCATATAATATAAACTATTTTCCACTGCTTACTTAACAAAACATCAGCTATTTTCATAACTGTTGCGTATTTGCAATTTATTTTGTAACTTTAGCGCGCCTTTTAAGAGTGTGTTTACTTTTAACTCGCGTTAAGGCTGAGAGTATTTTTTTGAATGATTTTCGCAAGTTGAATATGGAGCATAGCGAGCTATGCGACTGATGAAACTTGGCGGAAAGCATCAAAAAAGACCCGGGATTAATGCGAAACCATTGAAATAAATACATTCTTTAATTTAAAAATTAAATCGTGTGTTAAAAGTAAACACACTCTAAGAACATATTGTATACATTTCACACGCTTAATGAAGATAGTCAAAAATCTTAAGAATGATGAACTCGAACGGCTGTGCGTGCTTATTGAAGACGATTATGAGTATGATAAGCTGGACAGAAGCATATTGATGGATTTCCTCTCTATGGGTGAAGTCTGTCAGTATGAGCGTGGCGAATTGCTCGGTGGCGCCGATGAGATTGACACACACATCTATATATTAATAGAGGGTTTGACGCGCCAATGGTACTGGAACGGCGACAAGGAGGTGACCAAGGGTTTCGGTTTACCTCCCACAATATCAATACATTATCTAAGCTATTACGGCAACAGGCCATCTCATGTATATTATGAGGCATGCTGCATTTCAAAGGTATTGAGATTCACAAAAGAGGTTTTCGATGAATTCACGCAGAAATCGCATGAGTTCGCTCTATGGCACCTTAATTGCGTACAAAACCAACTCTATTATTACGAACTCAAGGATAGCCGTATCCGAGGATCGGTGCGCGAACAATACGAAGCATTGGAGAAAAACCGACCTGAGATTATTCAGAACGTATCGTTGAAAACCATTGCATCGTATATTGGTGTTTCGCCACAATATTTATCAAAAATTCGTAACAAAAATCACAAAAAAGCCAAAAACGGTAACATAGATTAATTATTTGGCGTATTTTTCTTTCTAAATTTGTTGGCAGATGATTTAAAGTTTCGGGACTGCAAAATTCCCCGCTCATCATCAGCCCAGTCTAATACGTTAAACCAAGCAATTGGATATGAAGAAATTTTTATTTGCAAGTATGGCGTTGGCAACAGCCGGCGCAATGGCGGCACAGCTCTCATACGAGATTCCCGCCACCCTGTCTTATTACGGCACTATCGAGGCTCAGGAAGGTATACCATACCCGGCAGCCAATTTCGTGACTAACAATCCGGTGAACGAAGGTGCTTGTATATGGGTACCCAAGGGCTCGATGATTATGTATAAGAATACATCGGGAGCAGGATATAACGATGTGGCATGGGTGGTGCCCGGTGCAACTGACCGCGAGACTGTGGCAGGATCGGTAATCGTTCGCTACGACGAGGTGGGAACCTTTGACTTCCCCACCCTGGTGAGCGGTGAAGAAACTTTCAAACACGACCTCAAGATAAAGGTGGGAGGCAAAGCTGAACTTTGCCACTCCGACATACGCAAGTGGGGCGAAACATACGGTCTGGGATACGCTCCGTTCAACGGTGGCAACGGCTACCTCGGAGGCACCAACAAGGTTAACATTGCCGGCGTAGGTAACTTCTACCGTTTCTCATCGCCCGACATGTATGTTGACGGCGTTAATATCTATCTGGCCAAAGCGCCCGGAGCTGTGCCTTCAAGCGCTACCATGATGACCCGCGTGTTCCTGCCCTTCCTTGGCGACGGCCAATTCTCAATGATCGGCCAGTTCGGCGCCCTCGGCGCTCTCGAGGGTGAGAATGTGCCTATCAACAGTGCCAAGACCTCTGCCGACGGAGTATGGCTTCCTTCATCAAATTTCGCTGTATATAATGTAGACTTTTCCACAAAGTTGAATTGTGAAGGACTTCCATACCTCTTCTTTGCGGTTGAAGGTTTCTCATACGACCAGAATGCCGATATGTCCGAGGACTTCGTGCTTGCCACAGATGTGATGCCCGCACGCGAGCTCAACATGGAAGACTATAACAACGCTCTGGCACACAACTCATTCGTGCGTCAGGGTGGCGAGACCGATTACATACGTCCCGTATCTGTATTCGGCGGCAGCTCCATGACTCCTGCAGGCAATTTCAAAAGCTATAATTTCTGGATTTGCCCGATGGTACGCGGTGCCGAGACTCCCGTGTCGGGCGTGGAAGACATAGTTACAGGCATTGAACGCAACATCTCGCTGGAACGCGATGGCGACAACCTGATAGTGACCGGTGTAGCCGACGGCCAGCTCTCAATAGTAGCGCTCGACGGCACAATACGCAGCACTGCAAAGGCCGCTAACGGCGGAGCAATATTCAACACCTCATCACTCGCCCACGGCGTGTATGTGGTTGTGGCAGCCGACGGTCAAACCATCAAATTTGTAAAATAAATTCCTAAATATTAGAATTATGAAGAAAGTAACCAAAGTGTTGATGGCAGCAGCCGTCGCAGCAGCCGCATGCGTGCCGCAAGCGGACGCGGGAGTTTGGAAATTCTTGTCGGCCGGACAATCGCAGACATACGCGATCATGGAAGACGGAACCTTATGGGCATGGGGTTCAGCCGAATACGGCGAACTCGGTAACGGCTCAAAGTCACCCGCCAAAGTTTCTACCCCCACTCAGATAGGTGAAGACACCGACTGGGTATTCGCAGCCGGTGGCAGCGGTCGTGCATTCTTTATCAAGGCCGACGGCTCGCTCTGGTCGGTAGGTACTGCAGAAGGCGGTGTGCTCGGCACCGGCTCGTCGCAGGCACAGCTCACACCTGCCCGCATCGGCACCGACAACGACTGGAAGTATGTAGCCACCTCAAACAATGGCGACAACTATGATGCAATGGCCATCAAGACTGACGGCTCACTTTGGGGCTGGGGCAAGAATGAACTCGGTTCGCTCGGCCTTGGCGACTTCAATACGCGTGCCGTGCCGGTACGCGTAGGCACCGATAACGACTGGGTTTCTGTATCACTCGGACGCAACCACACTGTGGCCATGAAGAGCGACGGTTCTATCTGGGGCGCCGGCGAGGCCAACAACGGTGCGCTCGGCGACAACACCGGCTTTAAGAAAAACTTTGTAAAGGTATCTGAGCCGGCCGACTGGAAGACTGTCACCGCAATCAATAACGCCACATACGCCATCAAAACCGATGGTACACTGTGGGCTTGGGGCCAGAATGACGACAACAAACTTGGTATCAACAATGCAGAAATCACCACTGTAACCGAACCCACCAAGATTGAGGCTATCACAGGCAAGGTATTCTCAATCACAGGTTCAGAACACTTCCGCGTTGTTGCTACCGGCGAGGGCGAAACAGCCACCGAAGCCTATTCGTGGGGCTGGAACTATCAGGGTTGCCTTGGTAACGGTACAGGTTGCGAATTTGGTGATATGGCCGCCCGCGTGCTGTATGCCACTCCTCAAAAGGTGCAGTTTGCCGAGCCTGTTGAAATAGAAATGCTCTCGGCAGGCGCAACTTTCGCCGAGGTTCTCGATGGCAAAGGCTTGCTCCAGGGCTGGGGTGCCAACGCTTGGGGTCAGCTCGGGAACTCGCTCCCCGAGAACATGCTCAACATTTACTACACCACACCCATTGCCGTGGCAGAAGGTCAGGCACCCGTTGATCCCGGTGTGGAGATTACCGCAGACAACATTCCCACCAACCTCTCGGCTGTAGAAAAAATAACTCTGCTCGGTGCTTGGACAACAAGCGACCTGCTCAACCTCATTGCCCCCATAGGCAACGGCCAGGGCATCATGGGCTATAACTATAATACACACCTCAAGACAGTGGATATGTCGAAAGCTGAAATGGCTGAAGGCACATCGCTCTCAACCATATTCCGCAACTGCTCGGCTCTCGAGACAGTTCTCTTCCCCACCAACGGCACAGCTGCCAATATCGTAAGCCTCGACAACGCATTCCTCAACGACAAGGCTCTGACAAATCCCGACCTGTCGCTGCTCGTAAATGTAAAGGACATTGACCAGGCCTTCCAGAACTGCAAGGCTGTCACCATGCTCGACCTTTCTACATGGACAGGCGTTGAGTCAAGCGAAATGGCTTTCCAGAATTCGGGCCTCACTTCTATCGTACTTCCCGCTGATTTTGTAATTTCCGACAGATGTTTCGGCGGTTGCGACAACCTCAGACTCGTTGACTGGCACCTGTACAACGGCACTACCTGCCCTGCTGTGGAAGTCACCGACAAGTACGAACCCTTCTACGGACTCGACTTCGTACCCTCACAGAAAAAAGAAATTGTAATCATCGTTCCGCAGGCAGCATTTGATTCGTTCAGCACCGACAGCTACTGGGGCGGTTTCAATATCCAGGCTGCCGCCGCTGCAGGCACATACACCATCGACGGCGACGAAATCCCCGCCGACCTGGCCGACGCACTCCACATCGTATTGACAGGCAACTGGGACAGCGCCAAGTTCAAGGCTCTTGCTACCGCTCTCGGTACAAGCGCTTCTGTAACCGCATCCAACAAGACTCTGCTCACAGTTGACGCATCAGCTGCAACCATCGAACCCGGCACAAACCTGCTGATGGGTGTTCAGGGCATCTTCGGTCAGTCAGACAAGGGTGTATTCCAGAACTTCACCGCTCTCGAATCATTCATTATGCCCGCGGCAGAACAGGCAGCCAACTTCGGCTCGTTCAAGCAGGCATTCCAGGGCTGCTCATCGCTCAAGGAAATAGACCTCTCGGGTTGCACACAACTCACTTCGACCAACGACGCATTCTACAACTGTGCTGCATTGGCCAAGGTGATTCTCCCCGCTGAATTTACTATCGGCACCGAATGTTTCGACAGATGCGACAACCTTCGCGAAATCGACTGGTCAGCATTCACCGGAGATGTAGTTCCCAATATCTCAACCAACGGCCTGCCCACACTCGACAACAACAAAGACTTGGTAGTGAAAGTTCCTCAGGATAAGCTCGCAATGTTCCAAGAAAACGCCAAGTGGAATGTTTACACACTCGTTGGTGTCAACACAGCATCTGTAGTAGATGAAATTGGCTCTGCAGAAGATACCCTTATGCCCGTGTACACCATCTCAGGCCAGTATGTCACCACAGTCAAGGGTGCGCTCAAGGCAGGTACCCTCCCCGCCGGCATCTACATCGTAGGTGGTAAAAAAGTACTCGTGAAGTAATCGCGACACATCTCTAAACAAACTTAATCATAACAGACTGCGTCACCAAAAATGGCGCAGTCTGTTTTATTATGTATATTTAATCCTGTGAATTACGCTCCCGAAATATGACATCCGACAA
Source organism: uncultured Bacteroidales bacterium (assembly GCA_947072905.1). Classification (GTDB taxonomy): domain Bacteria; phylum Bacteroidota; class Bacteroidia; order Bacteroidales; family Muribaculaceae; genus CAG-873. The sequence continues at coordinate 117 of CAMTKF010000075.1, read as the reverse complement.
GGATGTCTGCAAATACCGTAACCGCGGTATGCACGACCGCAGGGAGGGCATGCCCGGAAAGGCGGACACAAGATATTGGCATCCGCCAAGGATGCAGTATATGAGGCCGGGTACAAT
>CAMTKF010000074.1 GCA_947072905.1 uncultured Bacteroidales bacterium | reverse complement strand
CTGCCACACCGTAACCGCGGTATGCACGCGCGCAGCGCAGGCATGCCCGGTATGGGCGCTCTAAACAGTGGCATCCGCCAGGATGCAGCATACGAGTCGGAAATAGGTGTGAAACGCAGTTGCCTATACCCCATCCTATCGGATGCCAACCCTTATGGCCGCTTTCCGGGCATGCCCTCCCTGCGGTCGTGCATACCGCGGTTACGGTATTTGCAGACATCCTCGGCCGGATGTCATATTCGGTGTATACACAACGGCTTCCTTCGGAATACATATTCCCGATAACATCATACAGCGCAAGCCCGGGGCTTACGCTACAAAATAACAAAATGCAACTACTCTCACGAGCAATTGCATCTCTAACCTATGATTCACTTATTAGTCAACCAGGGGACGGTTGACCATCACAAAGTTAAGTGCTTTTTTAGATAAATTATTATAAACTTAACTATTTTTAAGTTTATTTGTATTATTTTAATGCCATATTTGTTATTATTGCCTTTTGGGGGCTGTAGCACAATATTTTAGCACTACATTCGTTATTTATTTGAGTATATTTGGATTTTTCCATGACTTGCTAAGAATTTTGTAAATGAACAGACCTCTACATACTCCTCTTCATATAAAACTGATCTTCGCATTGATTGCTGTAGCTGTGCTTGCCTTGCCACAGCCCTGCCGTGCATTTTCTTTGGACACATACGCCGAATCTTCAAAACTTGCTTCGGGTAAATGGATGAAAATCAGAGTGCCGTCCTCCGGACTATACTCCATCCCTGTATCCACACTGCGCGCGTGGGGATTCAGCGACCCGGCCAAGGTGCGCATTTACGGCTATGGCGGCCGACGCATAGCCGACCGTCTGCGTCAGTCGGAGTACATTGACGACCTGCCGGCCGTAGCAGCCGAACTTACATCATCGGGACTGGTATTCTATGCCGCCGGCCCCGAGAAATGGAGCGTGTCGACAAGCTCGCGCTACAAAGCCGAACTCAACGTTTTCAGCCAATACGGTTATTATTTCCTCACCGAGAGCGACGAACCCATGGCCGAGATACCCGCCACCGGTGTTGCCGGAGCCGAAAACCCCGTGAGCGTGGCTCAAGGCCGCATTCACCACGAACTTGAACAGGCTCTGGTATCTGAATCAGGCCCGGTGATGGGAGGTGAGGACTTCCGCACCACCCGCACCCGCAGCATCGACTTCAAGACACCCGGCCGCACAGGCGACAAGGTGTGGATAGAGTGCCAGTTCATCCACAAGCATATAGGAGCATCGGCCGCACTGCAGATTGAAACCGACGGAGCCGACAGCCAGTCATTCAACATCATGTCTACCTCCGACAGCCACTACGTGCATTCGTCGGCAACCTCCATGCGCAGCAATTTCACCACCGCCGCCAGCGACCGCTTTAGGCTCACCCTCACCTACAAGCCCACCCGCACGGTATATCTGGCACATCTCGACTATATCTCGGTAAACTACGACCGTGCCCTCCAACTCGACGCATCGGGTTATGCCGAATTCTGGTCAGACTCGCCACAGCTCAGTTTCAGCGGTGACAGCGACCTCAGGGTGTGGGATGTGACCAATCCGGCTGCCGTAGAGAAAGTGAACACCACCGGCGGCGCCGACGGCCGCCACCTGTGGAGCACATCGCGCGGCCAGATGCGCGCGTATGTGGCATGGCGCCCCGGAGCGTCGCTGCCCGTACCCACCGCCGCCGGACGGATCGACAATCAGAACCTCCACGCCGACAATGGCCGGGTGGATATGGTGATATTCGCCCCGCACAGCCTTACCGCCCAGGCCCGACGCCTGGCCGAGCTGCACGAGGCCGAGGACAGCCTGCGCACCCTGGTGGTGGACCCCGAAGCGGTGTACAACGAATTTTCGTCGGGCACACCCGATATATCAGCTTTCCGCAAATACCTGAAGATGCTCTACGACCGCGGCAACGCCTCGGGGCATCCGCTGCGCTATGCGCTGATGATGGGACGCCCCACCCTGGACAACCGGGCCATACTCGAATCAACCCGCCGCAGCGGCTACATAAACCTGCCTATATGGAGCGTGACCAACGCCCGCATGTCGCTTAACGACAACAACGGCTTCTGCACCGACGACTTCCTGGCTTTCCTCGAAGACGAATCGGGCACCGACACCTCGCGCGACATCCTCTCCATAGCCGTAGGGCGCATACCCTCGGCCACCGTAGACGATGCCACCGCCACCGTCGACAAGATATATCAGTACGTGCGCAAGTCTAAAAACGGTATATGGAAAAACAAGATGCTCGTGATAGCCGACGACGGCGATCTGGGCAAGCACCTGTCGCAGGCCGAGGACATGATAGACGGGATGCTGGCCAGCCCCGGGCAACAGCACACCTTCAAAAAAGTCTACATCGACGCCTACGACCTCATTGGCGGCAGCTGCCCCGACGCCCACAAGGAGATGTTCGACGCCCTCGACGAGGGTGTGGCATGGTGGATATTCACCGGCCACGCCAACGACCACTCATGGACCGACGAGAACATCCTTACCTATAACGACATTAACGAGAATGTATACTTCCGCAATATCCCCTTCATGATAGCCGCCACCTGCGACTTCATGCGCTGGGATGCGGCAAAGATTTCGGCCGGCGAGCTGCTGTTCAACACCCGCTACGGGGGCGTGATAGCCATGATAAGCGCGGCACGTCCCGTTTACATACCAAACAACGGCTACTTCATGGTCTCGCTGGGCAAACATGCCTTTGACCGCGATGCCGACGGCCGCCTGTACAGCGCCGGTGAGATGTTCCGCCGCGTCAAGAACGATGTACGCTCACCCTCGGCAACGGTGTCGCCGTCAGACGACAACCGCCTGCGCTACATATTCATGGGCGACCCGGCCCTGCGTCTGGCCAGCCCAAGCAATGTGGCCGAGCTGATAAGTATCGACGGAAAAGAAGTAAACCCCGACGATCAGGTGACCGTGGGCGCACTGGCACGCGCCACCGTCAAGGGACGCATTAGCGACGGCATGGGCAGTGTGCTGAGCGACTTCAACGGCACCATCACCATAGAGCTGTACGACGCCCTCGAATCGGTGGAAACCCTGGCCCACCACGGCGATGAAGGCCGTGTGGACATATACGACACCATGGGCAGCAAGCTGTATGCCGGTGCAGCCCGCGTGGAAAACGGCCAATTCACAGCCACAATCACCCTGCCGGCCAACATTGCCGACAACTTCCGCCCGGCCACCATGTCGATGTACGCCGCCGCCGACAACTCGGCCCGCGAGGCCATTGGCGTGAACCGCAACTTCTACGTAGCCGGATACACCGAGCCTGAGAAGGAAGACACCATAGCTCCGCTTATCAAAAGCATGGTGCTGAACCACAGCGAGTTCAAGCCCGGCGATACCACCGACGCCAATCCGCTGCTCATAGCCGCCGTGAGCGACGACGTGGGCATAAACCTGTCGTCGGCCGGCGTAGGATTCCAGATTACCCTCACCCTCGACGGCAAGACCACCTATAGCGACATAGCCTCGTACTACACTCCCATGGCCAACGGCAACCCCGGTGGTGTGATAAACTACCGGCTGGAAAACCTCGCTCCGGGCAAACACAGCGTGCGGCTGAGGGTATTTGACACATCGGGCAACATGGCCGAGCGCGAGATTGATTTCAATGTGAGCGACGACATCGCACCCCGCATATTCGAGGTGTTCACCGACGCCAATCCGGCCTCTACCGCAGCCAACTTCTACGTGCGCCACGACCGCACCGACAACCTTGTGGAAGTAGGCATAGAAGTATTCGACCTGATGGGCCACCTGATATGGAGCGCCGGACAGAAGGGCATGAGCGACAGCGACCTCTCCACACCCGTCACTTGGGATCTGTGCGACAGCACCGGTCGACGTGTGGGCCGCGGCATATATCTGTACCGCGCCACCATCAGCACCGACAGCTCAAAGTTCACAACAGCTTCGCGACGCATAGCTGTCACCAACTGACTTTTTCAGCGATTAGTTTATAATCCCGTAAAAAAGTCGTAAATTTGCAGCCGTGAACGAACAAGAATCATCAACAACACCGAATCTGTTGCCTGAGCCCACGCTCAGGCGCCTGCCGTGGTATCTGGCCTACGTAGCCATGCTCAAGCACGAGGGCGTGGAGAAGGTATCGTCGAGACGTCTGGCCGAAGACCTGGCCGTTGACGCCTCGCAGATAGCCAAAGACCTGTCGTTCCTCAAAATCAAGGGCAAGACACGCATAGGCTACGACCTGGCCGAGCTGGAGGAGACGCTAAAGCAGTTTCTCGGCTTTGCCAGCACGCACAATGCCGTGATGGTGGGTGCCGGCTCGCTCGGCGCCGCCCTGATGTGCGACTCGGGTCTGAACCACTACGGCCTGAACATAGTGGCCGGCATCGACACCAATCCGCAGCTGGCCGATACATATATCAAAGGAATTCCGGTATTTCCGCCGTCTGAACTTTCACAGCTCGTGAAGCGTCTTGATATACAGATAGGCATTATCGCCGTACCCGTAGAGCAGGCACAGGACGTGGCCGACAGCCTTGTAGGCGCCGGTATCAAGGCCCTGTGGAACTTCACTCCGCGGCGTATACGCGTTAAGCCAGGCATTGTGGTGAGCAACACTTCTATTTATTCACACCTCGCCGTGATGTACAACCGCTTAGCTAATATTGAAACACCCCGAGTCCAATGAAACTAATTCGTTTTGACGCATTTCCCGATTCACAGGCACGCCTTGTGACCGATCAGTTCTTCACCGACAACGCCATCATCATGGCCGACTCATGCTGGCGCCCCCACCGCCGCCCTCTGTTCATACCCTCGCAGGGCTTCTGGCTGTGCGACCTGCGTCTGGCCATAAAGGTAGGACGTCTGGGCAAGGCTATCGAGGAGAAGTTTGCCCCGCGCTACTACGATCAGTTCTGCCTGGCAAACCTGCTTGTGCGCGAACCCGACCCCGAGCTGTTCACCACTCCCCACTGCATGATTGACGACGCCCTGGTACACGGAGAGTGGCTGCCGCTCGACACCGGCACTTTAAACATAGAACTGTGCGGCTACAAAGGCTCCGATAATCCCGAAGCCACACTGAGCCAGCAGACCGAGCTACCCGTAGACTACATAAACCGCGCCCTGAAGTCGCTCTCGCACGAGGCCACATTCAAGACCGGCGACATCATAGTGCTGCCCCGCACCATAGCCCGCTTCTCGCCCCGCCGCGAGTCGCACATCATCGCGACTGTAAACGGCCACGAAGCTCTCGATTTCAAGATTAAATAATAAGTAATCAATGAAAAAATAGTTTATATCATCTGCTTGCCTTATGAACGCATCTTCAACCCTCTTCATCGGTCACGTAGCTACGGCTACGCTCCCTCTTCATCGTATTGAATCTGCTGTCCATAAGACGGCGCATATAGTATAAACTATTTTCCACAGCTTACTTATGAACGAAGATAATACCAAAAAAGAACAGGACAGCACACCCCCGGCATCTGAGCCGGTGGTGGCTAAAACCACGCAAAAGAAGTCGTGGGCTCGACGCTACCTCGCCGTGCCCACAGTGCTCGGCATTGCCCTGGTGGTGTATATTGCCTTTTTTGGTGAGAAATCCGTCACACAGCGCATCGAGTACCAGCAGGCCATCGACAGCCTGAAGACCGCACTGAGCCAACAGCAGGATACACTCGAATACTACCGCGACCTCAACCGCCGCCTGTCCACCGACCCGCAACTGATGGAACAGGTGGTGCGCGAGCAGTACAACATGAAACGCGCACACGAGGATATATACGTGGTGGAATAATCCGCTTCATTATCACTACCGACCATTATGAACACCAATAAATCAAACTCTACAAGTTCGCGCAGCGCACTGTGCTCGCTTGCCGCAAGCATAGGCCTGCTGCTCATCGCCACCGGTACCACAATCCCCATCGTCGAGGGAGGATTTCCACAGAGCCCCTGGTATAAGATAGCCTACAGCGCCGGCGCCCTCGTATGCCTGCTGGCATCGCTGTTCAACAAGGCTCCCGAGGGACTGTCGATGCGCGACCGCCGCTGGCACCGCATCGAGGGCTGGAGCTCGCTGTTTTTCTGCGCAGGAGCATTCTTTATGTGGTATCCCGGCTCATCCTCGCGCGACTGGTTGGCATTCACCCTTGCCGGTGCGGTGATACGCATCATCGTGTTCTTCCGCAACATGCGCCGCTCCCCCAAAGCCTGATGCCGGCACCCCTGCCTCCATACCCCACCCTGCGCAGCCGCTACGATGCCTTTCTGATGCTCGAACGCGGCCTTGCCGACAATACCCGCGAGGCTTACCTGCGCGACCTCGACTCGCTGCACTCATTCATGGCTCGGCAGGGAATAGACTTCCCCGAGCTTACCACCGACGACCTCGAACGCTTCGTGGAACAGCTCTACGACCTGGGCATAGCGCCACGCTCGGTGGCACGGGTTATCAGCGGCTTCAAATCGGCCATGCGATACCTGCGGCTCGAAGGAATCATCGAGAGCAATCCGGCCGCATTGCTCGATGGGCCACGCCTGGGGCGGCATCTGCCCGACGTACTCTCGGTTGACGAAATCGACGCCATGATTGACGCCATCGACCTCGAATCGCCCACCGGCCGACGCAACCGCGCCATAATCGAGACAATGTACGGCTGCGGACTGCGCGTGAGCGAGGTATGCAATCTGCAGATGTCAAAAATCGACATTGAGCACCGCTTCCTCATCGTCACCGGCAAGGGCGACAAAGAACGCCTTGTGCCCATGTCCGAGCCCTCAATCGAAGAAATAGAACTGTACGTCAACGAAGAACGCTCGCGGCTGAAGATAAAACCCGGCGAAGACGACATACTCTTTCTCAACGTGCGCGGCCACCGCCTCACCCGCCAGATGGTATTCATATTCCTGCGCCGCCTGGCCGAGGACGCCGGCATACGCAAGACCATCTCGCCCCACACCCTGCGCCACTCATTTGCCACCCATCTGCTCGAGGGCGGCGCCAACCTGCGTGCCATACAGCAGATGCTGGGCCACGAATCAATCTCAACCACCGAGATATACCTGCACCTCGACTCCACACGCCTGCGCGAGGAAATCCTGCTCCACCACCCCCGCAACGCCCGCTAAAAGCCTCAGCCTTGCGCTGCGGGATGTTATCGGGAATATGGCATCAGTCAAAGGATGTCTGCAAACACCGTAACCGCGGGCATGCCCGGTAGAGGTCGCTCTGAGAAGTGGCATCCGGAGGAAGCCTTACTCTATAATTTGTCGTTGGGATAGCGGTAATACTTTGCCAATCTGAATAAATCCATTATCTTTGTGATTATAGAATTATCCATACCATACCTTAAACCAATCACCTTAAACCTGAACCCATTATTTTTATTCACATTATATGTAATTTACTATGAAGAAGAAAGTTGAATATTTTTTGAATGCGGTTTATTATACCATTTGGAAAAGGGATTCTAAAAATCAGATATTTGTGATAAAAGGAGTTAACTTTATCATATTAAAAATAATTAGTGTGATATGTACTGATAATTATCGTATGCGATTTGAGGAGCGTCAAAGAAAAAGAATTAGCGAACTGGAAGAATATATTAATTGCATTCCTAATGCAATAGTATCCATGCAAGCTGAATGCGCTCTTAATTTCCTATTATTCATGTACGGGTATTCAATATATTTCCCATTTCTTGTAATTGACTCGAATTTTGTTGATGACAGGCTTACATCCCGAATCTTTACATTTTCAACATTAGTTTTGATTATCTGTTTAATGATTCGTTTATATTATATTATTGAAAATAATTATCTTATATATTTTAAGAAATTCAGAAAAAAGGATGAAGCATGGCATAAGAAGTGGAAACGGATTACTCTTTTCGTAAATTTATTACCCATTATCCTATTTATTCTTTATCTTATGTATTCTGTCGGCATAATCGAATTTTAATATTCCATGAAACAAAAGATTGAATATTTTTTGAATGCTGTTTTCTATATTAATTGGAAATGGTTGGTTAAACGTCAGCTATATCTAACAAAAGCACTAAATTATATTATATTAAAGGTAAGCAGTGTTATATCTACTAAGAAATTTCATAAAAGAGTTGTCGATCGTCAAATAAAAAGTACTTTTTTAATAGAAGAGTATGTTAATCGTGTTCCAAATGCATTGATATATCCTCAGGCT
>CAMTKF010000073.1 GCA_947072905.1 uncultured Bacteroidales bacterium | reverse complement strand
ATGACGAATGTTTAATCAATTTTTTAACACTTTTTTCTTGCAAGAGTCCTAGATTTCCGGGTATGCACGCGCGTAGGCGCAGACGCAGCGCGGGCATGCCCGGTAGTGTATCCAAAAGTTTTGAGGCATTCGTAGAAAGCCGATTATACAGGCAACCCCTATATAGACGGCTTTCTGCGAATGCCCTTTTCATTGTGTATATGCCTACCGGGCATGTCCTCCCTACGGTCGTACATACCCGGCTACTAGCTCACAGACATCCTTGGCGGATGTCATATTCTCGGGAGCGCAATGCTTTACGCTCCCATGCTTATTTTATATGTACTATCTCGCGGAGGATGGCGGGTAGTTCGTTATTGTTGTTGAGCTGTTTGAAGCGCTCCGAGCCTACGCCCACTGCAAATACCGGCACGGGGTTGGCCGAGTGGCCGGTGGTGGTGAAGATGGTGCCGGCGGCATCGTTGATGAGGTCAAACACGGCCACGGCAAACGAGTTGAACGATGCGTAGAGGGTCTTCTGGTCGGAGGTATTGCGCATCTCGAATGTTCTTTCAAACATATCCTTGAGCTGAGTTTCTTTCTCGGCGCTCACGGGTACATGGCTGAAGAGTCCGAGGTTTTCCTCAAGATATTCTTTCATGTCGTCCCAGCGGTATATGCGGCGGTCGTTGAGCAGCGACTTGCAGTAGGTGCTGAATTCCTCCTTCGACACTTTCTGATAACGGTACACGCCAAGCGGCTGCTTCACCTTAAGGCGCGAGTGCACGTAGCTCATGCCGCCGGTATCGTGGTCGGCAGTGACGAGGATGAGGGTTTCGTCGGGATGTTTCAGGTAGAAATTGTATGCTATGGCGAGTGCCTGATCGAAGTTAAGGATTTCCTTGATGGCCGCGCCGGCGTCGTTGGCATGCAGGGCATGGTCGATGTTACCGCCCTCTACCATCATGAAAAATCTGTCGGGCTTGTTGGCGATGAGGTGGTCGAGACAGGCCTGGGTGATGATGGGCAAAGTGAGTATGCCGGGAACCGAATCCACGGTATAACCGATGTTGTAGTTGGGACGTCCCTCATCGGCCAGCAGAATCACCTTTTCAGAATCAATCTTGCTGATACCGTCGATACCGCGCACCAGCTGAAAACCGTTTTCCTTGATTACAGCCTCGGCGTCGGTGGGATTGCCGTCCTTGTCGGTGAGTCCGCCCAGACCGGCACCGGCCATGAAGTCGTAGCCCGACTTGGCGGCGGCGATATCAATCTCATAGCGCATCTTGCGGTTGGCAACGTGGGCATAGAAGGCACCGGGGGTAGCATCGTCAAGAGCCACTGATGTGATGATACCCACGCCATAGCCCATATCCTTGAGCTGTGCGGCCACCGAGGTCACAGCAACCGAGTCGGGCCCCATGCCGAGCATGCTGTTTTTGGTCTTGGTACCGGTAGAGAGGGCAGTGCCTGCGGCGGCCGAGTCGGTGATTGGTGCGCTGGCCGAGTAAGTCATGGCATACGAAGCCACGGGCATCTGCATCATCTTGAGCAGGCTGTCGCTGCCAAGCACCTCGCGGTTATAAGCCTGGGCGGCCATAAGGGGCGATATGCCCATGCCGTCGCCTATGTAATAGAATATATACTTGGGCGCCGATGCGGCCTGCATGCCCATACCGGCAGCCAGGGCGGCGCCTAATAAGATGTGTTTCAGTTTCATATCATTTCAAGAGGTTTAAATATTTAAGCTTAACATTTGCTCCATTATCTCGCGCGAGTTGCTGAGCCGCGGCACCTTGCGCTGACCGCCGAGCTTGCCCGTAGAAGAGAGCCACCTGTCAAACAGGCCGTCAGCAGCATCGGTTATGGTAAGGCGGTCGAGGAATATGCCGTCGCTGCGCTTGGCCTGATAGTCGGAGTTCTGACGTTGCAGCTGACGGTCGAGTTCGTCGGCAAAGGCCTCGATATCGTCGGGACGGCAGTCCCACTCTATGAGCCATTGATGACGGCCGCGCCGGCCGCCGTCGGCGTACACCGGAGCCACCGTATAATTCAGCACCGAAGCGCCCGTCAGGCGGCAGGTCTCGGCCAGGGCGGCCTCGGCGTTATACACCATCAGCTCCTCGCCGAATGCGTTGATAAAACTTTTGGTACGTCCGGCTATGGTGATGCGCAGCGGCTCCACGGTATCCACCCTCACTGTGTCGCCTATCTCATAGCGCCACAGCCCGTTGCACGAGCTTATTATCATGGCGTATGTGCGTCCCTGCTCCACCTCCCATGCCCCCAGCGCGCGGGGGTGCGGGTCGTCGAGCGAGTCGAGAGGGATAAATTCGTAGAAAATGCCCGCATCGAGCAGCAGCAACATTGACTTGTGCTCCAAGCTGTCCTGCACGGCAAAAAAGCCCTCCGAGGCATTGTAAGTCTCAAGATAGTGCATGCGGGCGGGGTCGGTGATGGTCCGGTATTGCTCGCGGTAGGGTTCAAACGAGATACCGCCGTGGAAGAACACTTCAAGATTGGGCCACACATCGTGTATCGTAGACGCTCCGGCGCGGTTTATCACCCCCCTGAGCACCGTCAGAAACCACGACGGCACCCCCGATATATTGGTGATATCCTCTTTCAGTGAGGCTTCGATCAGGGCCGGCAGTTTCTTGTTCCAGTCGGCCATAAGGGCTATGTGCTTGGAGGGCACACGCACCAGGTTGGCCACCGGGTTGATATTGTCGATGAGGTTGGCCGAGAGGTCGCCCACATATACGCCGGCGTCAAGGCCCTTAAGCTCGTTGGCAAAGCTGCCGCCGAGTATGAAGCTTTTGCCGGCAAACAGGCGCGAGTCGCGGTAGAGGTCGAGGTAGTGTGCCACCACAGCCGCCCCGCCGTAGTAGTGGTTGTGGCGCAGCGAGTCGTCGGTGACGGGTATGTACTTGCTCTTGCCGTCGGAGGTGCCGCTCGACTGAGCGAATCGGCGGCATCGGCCGGGCCACATCACATTGCCCTCGCCGGCCACCATGTGCAGTATGCGGTCGCGGCAGTCGGGGTAAGTCATCACCGGCACGGCGCGTCGGTAGCTGTCGTAATCCTTTATAGCCCGGAAGCCGTATTGGTCGCCGATCTCGGTAGACGCAGCCCGCCGCAGCAGCCGTCTCAGCACCCTGAGCTGAGTCTGCCGCTGATTCTCTCTGTTAAAACAGCTATGGTTTGCACGGACAATCCGTGCAAACCATGGTCTTAATGCCGGTGTGAAATTAAGCATTATTGTACAACCACTTTTATGGGTCGGTGAGTCTGGTCGGTCACCACGAGATATACACCTGCCTGCATCTCTATGTCGCTGTGATCGCTCACGCTGTCGATATATCTCACCATCTTGCCCGAAATGTCGTAGATGCACACTCCGGTAAGCTCGCCGCTGCACAGGAAGCGGATTATGCCCTCGAAGCCCTGGAGCACCAGTCCGTGCTCGGCCTCGACTCCGGTAACACCCAGATGGTCAACAAATATCACGTTTGACTCGGGCGAGAGGTAGCCCAGGCGGTAAGACTGCACGGTGTACGACTCCTTGTCGCATTCGTTGAAGCCCTCGATCACCAGGCCGGGAGCCTCGGCCACCAGCTGCTCGGTGCTTATCTCAGAGCCGGTGTACTTGGTGCGGTTCACCACCCAGTAGTCCACCACCTCGTTCTCGGGATAGGTCCAGTTGGCTGTATATGAGTCGGAAGTGATGTCGGTAGCCTCGGTGGCGGTGCAAGCAGTAAGGGTGGGCACCGGGAAACATTCGCCCATCAGTTCTATGCCAAACGACATGCCCGTGTCGTCATAATCGCTGAATACCAGTCGTCCGGTATGCTTGCCTATGGCAGTGGGGGTATAAGTTACCGTGAGCCAGTAGCCGTCGGCGCTGTTGGCCAGCGATGCAGCTATAGAGTTTACATTGATGCTGAACATATCGCCGTTGCCGGTGCGCTTGCTCACCATCACCTGCACCGGATTGCGCAGATTCTCGCCGCGCACCAGCAGCTTGGAGGTCACCGATTTGCCTATGGCCACCTCGTTGAAGTCGAGCGAGGTGCCCTGGGCCGGAGAAATCAGCACGGGGTCGCCGGTGGGTGTGGAGCTGCCGCTGTCGGTATAAGCCTCGCCCTTTTTGTTACCCCAGATGTACTCGGCAAGCTCGGGGCGGTCGATAAACGGATTGCGGTTGTTCTGTATAGAATACACCACATCGTTGCGGTTGGTCTCCTTATCGCTCACAGGGTCGTCGCGGTGCCACTTCAGCAGCAGGTCTATGGCCCAGCCCTTGAGTGTGGGATACAGGTCGCGGTTCATCATCCACGAGTATTTGGTGTTCCACTGCAGGTCCTGGTAGCAGGTCACCATGTAGAAGTATGTGCGTGCGAAGTCGCCCTTGTATTCATCAGCAGGCTCAAACACCAGCTGGCTGCCGCCGCCCTCGCCTGTGGTGGGGCTGCCCACCTTCACTATGCCGTTCTGGAATTTAGGGGTCACCGAGGCCGACACCGTACCCAGCGGATAATTGCTCTTGGCCTGATTGGCCTTGGCCTCTGAGGGGTACAGATGGTTGAGGTCTACGTATGCGGTGGTATATTCCACGTTGTCGCCCACCTTCCACCAGCTCTTGGGGAAAGAATGCTCGCGGTTAAGGCCCGAAAACGAAGGCGCGTATAATGGTATGTCGCTGTACATATCCCACCAACGCCTTGACTCGGGATATACGTCGGTGCGCTGAAAATACTGAGGTAAAGCCGAATACGACGACACTGTAGTAAAGTTGTGAACAAGCTGATATACAGCCGTCTTGAGTTCGCCCTCCTTCTTACCCACAAGGCTGTTGTAATAACCGTTGGGGGCTTCGGCCATCGCCGAAACCGAGCTGAATGCAACCGCTGCAGCCATCGCCACGCGCATAAGGTGTTTTTTCATCTGATTAAAAAATAGTATAAGGTAGTAAATGTCATTAACCTTTTAACACTCACGCGTAAAATAAGGTTTAAAATATGTAATAGTATGTTGAAAAAAATAAATGGCCAAACACCGGCCCGGAGCTTGCCCCATGCCCATACAGCCATCTGATATTCTTATTCTCATACTCAATTAAATATTTAATCATGCAAAGTTAAAATATTTACCCAAATTTTACAAACCTTTCTAAAATTTGCACAATTTACATAATACGAGGTTAAGATATTTATTTTTTTTACAAACCCTTTATTGTTGGGAACATAATGCTAAGGATTGCTATACAAAAAGCCATATCAGCAAGCACAAGAACAGAAAAATCCCGAAAACAACATTAAAAATCAACCAAAAAGCATAAAAATCTGATTTTCTGCGAATTTTCTTTAAAAAATATTTGCATTTGGCTATTTCGTGTATTATCTTTGCGAATATTAACAAAATCTACAAATCTTAACAAATCAACTATGAATAGAATTCAAGTATCAATTCCAACCTTAAATCAATAATCTTTTTTAAGTTTGTCACGGCATTTGCTTAAAATCTTAAAGATTTGACAATCGCCGAATATTGAGTCTAATAAAATTCATAGTCTGTTCCCATAAACCTCCAACATAAAAAATCATACTAACTCTTTTAATTAAACCACCATGAAACATCACAAACTAAAGTTTTTAATCCTCTTTATGCTTTGGTGCGCCCTACCACTCGCATCAAACTCATTTAAACAAGTCATCTCGCAAAGTGAAGCTTTGCAGTATGTAAAAGAAGAATTCAATGGACAAGATGTAGATTATTACGTTCGTACCAATGGTTCAAATTGGGAAATCTTCGTTGATGCCAATCCAATGCAAGGCTGGGAACATGACTGCTATGTTTATTCTGTACCTAAACTATGTTCATCCGATAAACCTATCATAACTTCTGAACACCGCACCCTTCCGCCAACCGGTGATTTTACTCCGATTGAAGTAAAGAACCGTTACGGCCTTAATGCAAATGTAAAGCCTTTGGTAAAAAAGAATGAAAACATAAATGAATCATCAGAGGCTGCCGCTCGAACTTATGCAATCATTCTTAGTGGTGGCATCAGTCTATACTCCAACCATGAACGATACTGGAATGACTGTTCTTTTATTTACCAAACTTTGGTAAATAAATATGGTGTGCCAAAAAGCCATATCTATCCTATCATGTCAGACGGTGATGACCCTGCAATTGATATGCGACGCACAACAGGTGGCTTCATATCACAACCTCTTGACCTTGACAATGACGGCATAGCTGATATAAGCTTGGCTGCAGAAAAGCAGAATATACAGAATGTATTGAATGGTCTTATAAATGATATAAGGGAAGATGACCATCTTTTCTTCTATGTCATTGACCATGGAGGCAGTGATGATAAGGTTTCAAAGTCATATATATGTCTTTGGAACTATGATAAATTATATGATCACGAGTTGGCTGCAATGCTCGCTCCGTTCACAAAAGAATATGTTAATGTAAATGTTGTGTTGGGACAATGCTATTCGGGAGGATTTGTCGACGACCTTTCTGCAATAGGGTGTGTCGTTTCGACAGCTGTAACCGGTAGCGAATTATCTTATGCTTGTCCAGATATCCCATTTGATGAATTTGTATACCAATGGACATGTGCTGTAAATGGTGCAAATCACAAAGGAGTGCCTGTTGACGCTGACACTGATGATAACGACCGAGTAACCATGGAAGAAGCTTTCGCTTATGCAAAAGCTAACGACCGTTGGAAACAAGAACATCCTCAATACAAATCTAATCCTATTTCAATTGGAGAGGATCTTGCATTCAATCACCTTGCTCCGGCTATAGACCTATACATAAAGGATAATCCTGAAGATACAGGCAAGGAACCTAATCATACAACTGACGAATATTGGAAAAGTCCATCAATATGGGTTAGAAACATCGAAGACGGCATAGAAGAACATGAAAATCCATATTATGCGCCAGATCATTTAGCTGCAAAGGTTTATGTAAAAATTCATAATCGAGGCAAGAAAGACGCGCCAAAGGGGTGTCAATGGCTTCATTTATATTGGGCTGACGCTTCCACTGCGTTTACTGATGCTGCTTGGAAAGGTAGAGAAATGTATAATGGCGAGCTTACCGGAAATCATTTTACAGGGGAAGCAACACCTGCAATAAAAGCTGGAGGTACAGGTATTGTTGGATTTAATTGGGGGTTACCTCGCACAGAAATTAAGGATAAAGATAATTGGCATCACTATTGTTTTAAAACAAAAATATTAGATACTTTTTATGATGAGACTTTTGTAGAAGGGAAGACGTATTTCGATGAAAGGATCCATAATGATCAGGCTCAAAAAAATGTCAGTATCATATATAAGGATATGCTTTCAAAAAAAACTAAAGTTTATATCCGAAACATTTCAGATAAAATCCAGGAATATTCTCTTGAACTCATACCTCTTACAAAAGAGGATAACTCTATCTTTAACTATGCTGCCGTTGAAATGGAAATGAGCCCAAAGGTTTATGAAGCATGGGAGAAAGGTGGCTTTGAAGGTGAAAATATAATCAGAGATGTTTCCCCAAATTCAACGACTCGGAAACTTCTGCTCCAAACGCAAAATAACAAAATTAGAAAAATTCGTCTTGACAAAAACGAGTTTGACGTAGTATCTCTTAAATTCAATTTTAAGAATTGTGTAATTCCAAAAGACGAATACACACTTGATTTGATTCAACGAGATGAAAATGGCAAAATCTTGGGAGGCGAAACTTTTATAGTTAAAACTCCAAAACTTACGCTTGATCCGGGAATTATTGTAATTGATAAGGACAGTACTAAAATCAAACTTAATTCCACTTTAGACGATGGCGTAGATGTAACATGGATGGATGAAAAAGGTTTTACTATCGGGAATACCAACACGATAAGCGTAGAACCTAAGGAAGGCAATAACAAATACAGTCTTTTAGTTCATTCAGTTGATGGTGATATAAAATACGACAGCGTTGATATCGAATATCATTCAGGTATCAAATCCGTATCGTCTGACGGGAAGCATACAACAGTAGAGCTTCATCTCAGCCCGTCTAATCAAGATCGCTTGGAAGTCGTATCCTTGATTGATGGTAAGATAAAAGAAACTATTTTACTTGACGACGATCAAAAGTTGATAACTTTTGACACCTCCGATTATACTAACGGATTATACTCTGTCGTATATGTCAGGGATGAAGAAGTTGTCGACAACAAAAAATTCCAAGTCAAATAAACACGATTAAATAAGCTGTATGGAGCGTTCCAAAAACGCTCCATACATAAAAAACAGAACCATGAATAAAATCATTACACTTTTATGCTGTATGTTTGTCGCGTTGCAGCTCATGGCTTCGGATGGTATTGCTGATTTTCTAAAGGAAGAACAGCGCATGGAGGTACGCAGGCATCCGCGGGCTTCGCGTGGTGACTCTGAGGAATTAAAGACCTTGCACATAACACTCAGTGAAGCCGGCACATTGGAAGCTGCTTTGGGCGACTATATAGAGAGGGTCGATTCTTTGTATGTTAGTGGTCCGGTAAATGACGATGATATAAAGACAATGTGGAAATCCACATTTTACGG
>CAMTKF010000072.1 GCA_947072905.1 uncultured Bacteroidales bacterium | reverse complement strand
GGGCTGACTCCTGCAATAGGTGCCAGCCCTAATTTTTCAATCGCTCAAAAAAAGTTTAGCGGACAGTAATATAAAATTAATTTCTGAAGCAAATTTAAAAACAGATAAGGACAGAGGCCAAAAAAGTTCAACCAACTGCCCTTATCGTTCTACCAACCGCTTGTGGTGGCTCAGCTGTCTGAACGTTTGACGGCTCCTACAGAATGTTGTTGCAGGAAACGGTTGAGCGCGGCTTTGTAGCTGTCGCCAACCGGAATATAGGTATCCGGGTCCATTACAATTCGCCCCCTGATTATCTGCTCTATGCAATCCATGTTGACTATGTATGAACGGTGTACCTGCACGAAATTAGACGGTAATTTGTCTGATATTGTGGCGAATGAACTCAGTGTGAGCAATGGTGCCGATGATTCTTTGACGAATATCTGCAAGTACTCGCCGTAGCCTTTTATGTAGCGGATTGATGCGGTGGATATGCGTATATACCGGTAGTCGACTTTCACAAACAGAGAGTCTGAGGTTCGCTCAGGCTCGGAACTGTTTGTAGTGGCGCGTTGCAGGGCGCGGGCGGCGGCGCGCTGAAAATCCACAAAGCTGTATGGTTTGAGCAGGTAGTCAACAGCCGACAGACGGTAGCTGTCGACGGCATACTGCGCGTGGGCGGTGGTAAATACAACCATGGGCGGACAGGGCAGCGACATCATCAACTCCATGCCGCTGAGGTCGGGCATATCTATATCTGTGAATATAAGGTCGATATGTGTGTCGGCCATTATGTTGATGGCATCGCGGGCACAACAACATGCGCCCCTGAGTTCAAGATATGGTACTTTGAGCGCATAGTTGCGCAGCTTTTCGAGGGCTATAGGTTCGTCGTCAATTATGAGGGTGTGCAGGGTCATAGGCAGGAATGATGAGGTTGGCTAAGTAAGAATCGTTGGCAGCGCGGGTGTCGAGCTTGAAACGGTCGGCATAGATAAGTTCAAGACGACGGCGTACGTTGGCAAGTCCAAGGCCACCCTGTGTGCTGCCGGAGGGGTGGGTGTGGATGCTGTTGAGACACCGGAATTCAACGAATCCGTCACACACGCTGATGTTTACAGAGATGAAAGACTCCTCGCTGTAGCTTATGCCGTGTTTGAACGCATTTTCTATGAATACCAGAAATAGCAGCGGCGGAACCTCTATTCCCGCGCAATCTGCGTCGGCAGGAAATTGCTCGGAGATACGCACCTTCTCCGGAAGATAGCGGCGGCGCATAAGGCTGATATAGTTGCGCAAGAAGCCGATTTCGGCCACCAGGTCAATTCGTTGCTCTGAGCTGTCGTAGAGCATGTAGCGCATCAGATGCGACATCTCCATTACCATATCCTGGGCACTTGCGGCGTTTATCTCTATCATGCCGTGGATGTTGTTGAGCATGTTGAGATAGAAATGAGGATTAATCTGCGCCTTGAGGTAGGTGAGTTGGTTCTCGGCATTGGCTTTAAGCAGCGATTCGCGTTCAATGGTATCGTCGATACGCTGGAATATAAGTGCTATCACCAGATTGATGCCCAGCAGCAGCAGGTCCAACATGAGGTCGATAAACAGAGGCATAGGCAACAACGGACGCGGCCCCGGGTGTATAGGCTCCGGTGCCGGAATTACCCTTGCCATCTCTATCAAGAAGGATACATACTGCAGCATCCATACCGCGCCCAGCAGTACGCAAGCCGCGATAAGATAGCGGCTTAGGCGGTTGCGGAACAGCAGCCGTGGCACAAGCATATAATTGTTGACAACAAACAGCAGCAGAAACGGCGACATGCGCGCAGTCATGCGCACTACAGAGCCTGCATCAAACAAGGGCTCGCCCGAGTAGCTGCGGATACGTATGTTTTCGAGAATGAACAGTGCCATTCCTACCGTCCATATACCTGCGTAAATCAATGATTCAAGACGGCGAGTGCGGGGATTGGTTTTCATATTGCAAAATTAGTGAAAAACTCGGCGATGCACATCAATTTTAAACAAACAGCCAAAAATATCCCATGAATCCTTGATTGGATAATTGGAAAATCTGAATTTTAAACTATAAATTTTAAATTCTAAATTTTATATTGTCGATTATTATTGTTATATTTGCAAGTGATAATATTTAATCACTTTATATCAATGAGGAAAGAAACTGCTGATATATTATCTCTATTGGACAGCTTTACGCTATGGACTCCGGAGGATGAGGCGATGAAGATTGCCAATGATTTCCGCAGCCGCAGAGTCGAGAAAGGCATTACACGCGAGGAAATGGCCGAGACATCGGGCGTTGCCCTTGGCAATCTTGCGCGTTTTGAGCAAAAAGGCCTTATATCATTGAAAAATCTTATAGAACTTGCCAAAGCTCTCGGCTATCTGTCGGAAATAAAGAATATTTTTGCAGAACCAAAATTCTCAACAATGGAGGATTTGGAATTAATACGCAAAAACTCAGGAAAAAAGAAAGCATATCCAAAATCAAGAAAAAAATGCGACAATGATTAACAAACTTACTGTAAATTATCACGACAGACAAGTAGGAACTCTGTCCTTTAGCCCTGATAACAGGCTCTGTGTGTTTGAATATGACTCGTCATGGCTCATAGACGGGTTCAGCATATCTCCACTTGAACTGCCCTTAAAACCGGGAGCATTCGTTGCCAAGCCACGGCCGTTTGCCGGTAACTTCGGTATATTTGAGGACAGTATACCTGACGGGTATGGCCGTTATCTTCTTCATAAGGCATTGGCAAAGGAAGGAATTGACGACAGGGAGCTTTCGTCCATAGACAGGCTGAGTATTGTTGGCGAAAGCGGAATGGGAGCGTTGACTTATAAACCGATTAGAATAATAAGCCGAGAAACTGAGATTTCTGATTTTGATCTTTTGCAAGAAAAGGCCTTGGAAGTACTCAGAGAACAACAGGATACAGATGCAGAAATGCTCCTTTACAACAGCGGCAACAGCGGTGGAGCACGACCTAAAGCTATATTTTCTGATGCAGACGGGCACTGGCTTGTAAAATTCAGGCATACATACGACCCATACAATATGGGAGAACAAGAGTACCGGTATAATGCAATAGCAAGAGAATGTGGTATTAATGTGCCTGATTTCAAATTGACTGATGGTAAATATTTTACATCCAGGCGATTTGATATTGACAACAGCGGCAAAAGAATCCATGTGGCCACTGCCGGTGGATTGCTTGGTATCTCTCTGAGCGAACCGATACTTGATTATTCCAATTTGTTGGCCTTGACGGGTTATATCACGCAGAATGCTGAAGACGTAGAGGAAATGTATCGCCGCATGGTTTTCAATTATTGTACAGATAATAAGGACGATCATTGCAAAAATTTCAGTTTTTTTGTGAGAAAGGATAATCGTGGCAAATGGGTGTGGAGACTTGCTCCTGCCTACGATTTAACATTATGTGCCGAGGGATATAACGGAGAACATGCCACCTCTGTAAATGGTAAAGGCAATCCGAAACTTGCCGATTTTATTATTGTCGGAGAAAAAATAAAGATGTCGAAAGAGCGTTGCCTTGAAATCATTGAGCAAGTCAAAACCGCTACTGTTGATATCGCAAGATATGAAATATAGACTCCATGATTTTGTGGAAAAATGCAGAAAAATTGAATTTTTTTTGCAAAAGTCTTGCAAGAGAAAAAAAATAGCCATAACTTTGCACTCGCAATCCGGTACCATGGCCGAGTGGTGAGGCAACGGTCTGCAAAACCGTGTACAGCAGTTCGATTCTGCTTGGTACCTCTCAACAGGGCTTTCGGCTATTAGTCGAAGGCCCTAATTATATTCATATTCTCATGCCGGTTATAGAAATACACAGTCTCTCAGATGCAGGTGTTGAAGTTTACTCAACACTTACTGAGGCTCAGTTACGCAACAGACTCGACCCCGACAAGGGTATATTCATCGCCGAAAGTCCCAAGGTAATCAACGTGGCTTTGTCGGCAGGCTATGAACCGCTGTCCTTGTTGTGCGAGCGCAAGCATATCGACGGCGATGCCGCTTCTATAATCTCGGCTTATCCCGATATCCCTGTATATACCGGCAGCCGCGAGCTGCTCACCAGCCTTACGGGTTATGTTTTGACCCGCGGAGTGCTGTGTGCCATGCGGCGCCCCAAGCCTCGCAGTGTGGAGCAGATATGCGAGGGCGCACGCCGTGTGGCTGTGATAGACGGAGTGGTCGATACCACCAATATTGGTGCCATATTCCGTTCGGCCGCCGCATTGGGCATTGATGCCGTGCTGCTCACTCCCACATCGTGCGATCCGCTTAACCGCCGTTCGGTGCGTGTGTCGATGGGCACGGTATTCCTTGTGCCATGGACTTGGCTTGATGCGCCCGTGCAGAGCCTTAACGCACTCGGCTTCAAGACCGCTGCGATGGCACTGCGCGACGACTCGGTGAGCATTGACGATGAAGCACTCGGGCGTGAGCCTCGCCTGGCCATAGTGCTGGGTACTGAGGGCGATGGCCTTGCCGACCATGTGATAGACAATGCCGACTACACGGTGAGGATTCCCATGGCTCACGGCGTGGATTCGCTCAACGTAGCCGCAGCATCGGCTGTAGCATTCTGGCAGCTGCGCCACAGGCAATAATCCTGTAGCCTTTCTTTTTGACGGGGTTTTGATAAAAAAAGGTGTTTTTTTCGAATAGTTGGTGATTTTTTCCACGACGTTTGCAGAAAATTGTCGGGCATACTACTTTTGCACTGTGCAAACAAACTATTTATGCCCCTCGCGGGTTTTAATTTAGTAGCGCCAAGGGGCCATGGGCTCCGAGCGCTGCCTTAATTGATTCAACTATTTAGAACAACCTGTTATACTCCATCCATTATGAGGCTCAGCTCCTTCTTATCATTATTGTTGCTGTCGACAACTGCTGCCATGGCACAGAATGCGGGCACTGTATCGCTTGATTCATGCCGGCAGATGGCACTACGTTCCAATAAACAGCTCATGATGAGCCGCAGCGCCATCCAGAAAGCCAAATACCAGAAAGACGAGGCTTTTGCAGCTTATCTGCCGGCCATTGATTTTACCGGCGGCTATACATACAATCAACGTGAACTGTCGATATTCGATTCTGACCAGCTCCTGCCCACCAAGAGCTTCGACATGAAAACGGGTAAATATGAGTTCAATCTGGTTACCAATCCCGAGACCGGCATGCCTATAAAGGGCCCCAATGGGCAGTATGTGCCTTCTACCGTGGCTCTTATACCTAAGGAAGCCATGACTTACGACATCCACAATGTGTTTTTCGGAGCCGTCACCCTTACCCAGCCCATATACATGGGCGGCAAGATTGTGGCTATGAACAAGATCACGCGCGACGCCGAGACTTTGGCCAAGAGCATGCACGATAATGAGGTTGAGAATGTGATATATGCCGTTGACGCGGCTTACTGGCAGGTTGTGTCGCTCAAAGCCAAATACGACCTTGCCCAAAGTTATGTCAACCTGCTCGATTCGCTCGACCGCGACATTCACCTGATGTTTGACCAGGGTGTTGTGACCAAGGCCGATGTGCTGAGCGTTGACGTGAAACTCAATTCGGCTAACGTAGACCTCACCAAGGTTGAGAACGGCCTTGTGCTAAGCCGCATGGCTCTTGCACAGGTGTGCGGACTGCCTGTCAATACCGTTTTCACCCTTCAGGATGAGGGAAAGGAAGAGGTAACTCTCAATGCCGAAGTGTCAAAGGAATATAATATGGAAGACATATATGCCCGCCGTCCCGACCTTGAGGCCCT
This sequence comes from uncultured Bacteroidales bacterium, assembly GCA_947072905.1. GTDB lineage: Bacteria > Bacteroidota > Bacteroidia > Bacteroidales > Muribaculaceae > CAG-873. The sequence goes on along the minus strand of CAMTKF010000072.1, from coordinate 2,857 downwards.
GCGCCAGGGCGTTAAGATTGCCGGCCACAAAAAGCAGCTCGCATTGTCGTCGATGCTGCCCAATGTAGCTTTGGTTGGCGCCTACAGCTTCTCAAATCCCAATATGTACGACGGATTCAAGAAGAATTTCAAGGGAGCCTTCTCTATCGGTGCTATGGTGACAATACCTATATGGCACTGGGGCGGAAATTATAATAAATACCGTGCGGCCAAGGTTGACGAGACCGTGATGGAACTGCAGCTTGCCGATGCCAAGACTATGGTAGACCTGCAGGTACAGCAGGCTTCGTTCAAGACCACCGAGGCTTACAAGACTTACAAGACCGCCGAGTCGAACCTTACATCGGCCAATGAAAATCTGCGTTGTGCCAACCTTGCCTTCCGCGAGGGTATGGCAACGACCAACAATGTGCTTGAAGCACAGACTGCATGGCTCAAAGCTCATTCCGAAGAAATCGACGCAATGATCGACGTAAGGCTTTGCGACGTTTACCTCTCCAAATGCCTCGGCACACTTTATTAATTTAATTCATGCACAAAAAATTTAGCGTTATGTCTACAGATAATACATCCCGTCAGGCTGAACAGCGGGCCTCAAAGTCGCTGATGATCACTATGGGCATAGTGGTGCTCGTGGTTGGAGTGATTGCAATAATCGGATTCCTGTTCCTGAATCATCCCGATGAATTGGTTGAAGGACAGGTTGAAGGTACCACCGTGCGTGTGTCGGGCAAGCTTCCCGGCCGAGTGTTGGAATTTTATGTTGAAGAAGGTGACTCTGTAAAAGAGGGCGACACCATCGTACACATACATTCGGCTATGGCCGAGGCCCAGCTCACACAGGCCGAGGCTCTGCAGGAAGTGGCTAAGGCTCAGAACCGCAAGGTGGATGCCGGCACCCGCACACAGATTATCCAGGCCGCATCTGACATGGTAGCCCAGGCCAATGCCGCCGTGACCATTGCCAAGAAGACATACGACCGCATGGAAAACCTCTTCAAAGAAGGGGTTATCTCAGAGCAGAAGCGCGATGAGGCCAAGGCCGCATACGATGGAGCTGTGGCTGCCAAGGCTACAGCCGAAAGCAATCTCTCGCTGGCCCGCGCCGGTGCGCAGCAGGAAGACAAGCAGTCAACAGCCGCTCTGGTAAGTGCCGCCGGCGGTGGTGTGGCCCAGGTGAAGGCCGTGCTTGATGACAGCTACCTCACCGCTCCCTGCGACGGTACTGTCGACCAGATTTATCCCGAGGTGGGCGAACTCGTGTCGCTCGGCTCTCCCATTGCAAGCATATTGAAAAAAGACGACCGCTTCATAGTGTTCAACGTGCGCGAGGAACTGCTCAACGACCTGCCTATGGGTAAGGAAATTGAAGTGATGGTTCCGGCCCTCGACAAGAAAAATATCAAGGCCAAGATTTACTACGTGCGCGACATGGGCACCTATGCCATGTGGCGTTCTACCAAGAGCAACGGCACCTGGGATTCGCGTACATTCCAGATCAAGGCCCGTCCTGTAGAGAAGGTTGAAAATCTGCGCCCCGGTATGTCGATTGTGTATAACCGCTAATACATTGATTGTTATGGCAAAATTAGGCTTAAAAGACTCGCTCAAGAGGGGTATTGCTACCCTTGGCAGCCGCAAGATGTACCTTTTCGGTATGATTGTGGTACCGCTGATGGTGTGCGCGCTCTTCGCAGGGATGCTCGAGCCGGGATTGCCGCTAAAGGTTCCTACCGCTATTGTCGACCTCGACCAATCGACGCTCTCGCGCGAGATGGCCCGAAATCTTAATTCCACAGAACTGATAGACCTCACCGAAAGGCTCGAAAGCTACGATGCCGCCATGCGCTCGGTGCGCGAGGGTCGTACATTCGGATTTTTTGTAATCCCCGTCAATTTTGAAAAAGATGTGGTTGCGGGTCGCAAGCCTACAGTGGATTTCTACGACAATCTCACGTATTTCATCCCCGGCACACTTGCTTTCAAGGGATTCAAGACCGTGGCCGTAGGCACTGCTGCCGGTGTGGCAAAAACAAAGCTTGAGATGTCGGGACTGGGCAATGTGGCCGGTGCCGGAATGCTTCAACCCGTGTCGGTGCAGGATCAGACCATAGGAAATCCTTGGATGAACTATTCCATCTATCTGTCACCCTCGTTCTGCTACGGAGCTCTTGCACTGATGATGTTCCTGATGACCACATTCTCTATCACCATGGAGATCAAGAACGGAACATCGACCGAATGGCTGGCTACGGCCCGCGGCAGCATGGCTGTGGCTCTGCTGGGCAAGCTCATACCGCAGTGGGTTGTGTGGAGTGTGGTAGGGCAGTTTATACTTTCGGTTTTTTACTGCTATCTGCATTTCCCGTGCGCACATCTTTGGGTGATTTGTCTGGCAATGGAACTGTTTGTGACAGCTTGCATGGCCATGGGAGTCATATTCGCTTCGATTGTACCTAATCCGCGCCTTGCCATGACATTGTCGGCGCTGATAGGCATACTCTCGTTCTCGTTCCTCGGATTTTCGTTCCCGGTACAGAATATGTACGGAGCCATATCAATATTCAGTTATCTGATACCTACGCGCTATATGTTCCTCACCTACATATTCTCGGGTCTTAACGGCTTCCCCATTTATTACTCACGCATCTATCTGGCTGTGCTGATAGTGTTCCCGCTGCTCTCGATGCTCCTGATCGGCAGACTCAAGAAAGCATGTCTCAAGCCGGTATATGTACCCTAAGAGCTTGTTTAAAAACAAATGTGAACGACAGGGTCTTATATTTTGGAGCGGATTAAACGCTGCGTTGAAGGAGTGTACTTGACGTACACGACTGAAACAAAGCGTATAAGACGC
>CAMTKF010000071.1 GCA_947072905.1 uncultured Bacteroidales bacterium | reverse complement strand
TTCAGCATGAAAGCCTTATTTTTTTGTTGATGAACCACACAAAAGAGAGGCTGCCTAAACTTGTTAGACAGCCCCATTTGTTCAAGTTGCTCTTTTTGAGCTATAATGCTTTGATATACAATTTCATAAACTTGAACAAATGATTGTCCAAGTATTTGTTCAAGTTCAGAGTTTTTCTTAGGCAGCCTGTTAAGATTTCCTATATTACTTCCAAAATCAGCATGACAAGGAATTGTTAATTGAAAGAATGTACGATGCACATCAGTTTCAATTGTAGCGGTATTAGACCCGTTGAGCCTTAGATGTTTCTGTATAGTAGGAATTCCGGTTGCACGACCTTCTGACAGATCAAGTTCTTTAAGGAAATCACCAAGACGCCGATTTCTATATTTACGCGTTTTCAATTTACGCGCTTTTTGTATATCTTCATCGCTGATAGAGCGGTCGGGGCCGGCATGACTCAATATTTCTACTCTGTCAGGCTCTATTGTGATCTCAACCGGTTCATGTTCTTGGTAATTACGGTGATAAAATGCGTTTACTACACCTTCTTCAAAAGCCTGATAAGGATAATTAGTTATTTTAATTGATTCTGCTCTGTCCTGTGGTTTTATGATTTTTTGTTTTATTACATTAAGTTTGAGATATGACAATGTTTCTCTGATTATATATGGTATCGGGCCCTTAATAGTTGGCACTTCTATCATCTCATCGGGATTTTCTTCACTGCCTTCCGGGAAAATAACTATCTCGGCTTGAGTAACGGGGAAAACTTTTCAGGGTATGGACAGAACATCATGGCTGCAACATTCTTTATAACACGGTCTTCTGTTGGTCCTGTCAACAATTCCATTGCATCAAGTGTTTCTATAAGTTTCGTTGCATCAAACGATTGTACCAGTTTGCTGTTGATTCTTTTCAAATGATCATATACTAATACAGGAGAAATATCATTTATGCTTATATTGGGATTCCCTCGTTCATCAAAAGGAGTGTTATTCGCCATATCAAATAGCTCTTGCAGAATTTCATCCTTTGCTACTATTGTTGACGATTTGCTGCGAATATAGTATTTAGGTATTGAAACTTGTTTGGCAACCACATTTTCAGGAACGCTGTATGGTCTATTGTTACGTGCAGGAGCCCAAATTGCCAGTATATATTTTCCATCAATTTGAACTACTTCTGTGCGGGTAACATAAGCCGGCTTTATTTTTGCATCATAACCGACCATCTCTTTTTGTATAGAGTCGATTTTAGACAAATCAATTCCGTGGACAGGACGAATTGCAACTCCATTTTCATCCTGTTCCACACCTACTAATATGTAACCTCCCCCAAGATTTTCAAAATCGTTGGCAAAGGCGCAGATGGTCTTATATATGTCTGATGGATTCCAACTTCGTTTGAACTCAATTCTGTTAGATTCAATCCGACGTTTATTAAGAAGGTCCTCTATGTTGATTTGAAATACAGCCATACAGTTTACAATGCTTGTGGTCTTTACTTTATCTATTATATCTTCGGCTAATAGTAAAAAGTCATCTCAAAATAATCAGTATCTTTTGTAAAGAACTATTAAACAAATGCTCTGTATTTATTTGATATGCAGTACTGATAGGTAATGAACTTGCTTTACCGATAAGATATGCACAAAGATAATGCTTTTTACTGTATTTTAAGCATTGAAGGCTAAAAATTCAATTTTAGTTAGATAGTATCACGTAGCTAAAAGAGAAAATTGTATGTGTGGTAAAAAAGTTGGCTCAAACGTTAAATTTTTGGAAATTGTAATGGATTTGTAATATTTGTTTGTTATAATTGAAACCGTGATTCTAACCCTTATAAAATACGTTTTAACTATGAAAAGGCTTCCTCTAATATTAATCTTTGCTGTCTTCATCGGCTTATGCTCCGTGAAGGCCTCCGCGCAAGATGCTGTCGAAGCCACAGACCCCGCCGGCAACGATGTGGATTTGTCGCTCGATATATGCGAAATAACTGATAATACCGATTCACTCAACCTCATTGATACATACGCCGTACAGATTCCCGACGATCTCGCCCCTGTAGATGTAGATCTAAAGGGTGTGAAGTCGCGCCACGGATGGGTAAGCCCATACGCTCTGCCATACTCGCGTCACTGCACCGGCGGAGCCGACTGGCACCGTATGTGGATCAATACCGCTGTATTGAGCGGCGCTTTTGTTGGTACTCTGCTGGTGCTCGAATGCCTGCCCGAAGATGCAACTTCATGGAACCGTGCCGCCATTCAGAAGACGCCGCTGTTTCAGCGCTGGTGGAAAAATATCTTTGTTCACAATCCCGAAATCGACCACGACAAGTTTATATTCAACTATGTGCTTCACCCATACGCCGGAGCGGCCTACTTCATGAGCGCACGCTCGTGCGGATTCAGTTTCTGGGGCTCTATGCTCTACTCGGCCGCCATATCCACCATAGGTTGGGAATTCGGTATCGAGGCATTCATGGAACGCCCGTCGTATCAGGATATCTTCATCACCCCGATAGTGGGCAGCCTGCTGGGCGAGCTTATGTACAAGGGCAAGCGCACAATAGTTGAGCACGGCTACGAGATGCTGGGCAGCCCGGTGCTGGGCCGCATAGCCTGCTTCTTCCTCGACCCGGTAAACGAGGTGGTTGATCTGTTCCGCGGCAATCCGGCCAAGGCGGCAGCCGCAGCCTACCGTCGCTCGCCGCGCGTCAGCGGTTCTTTTGCCTTCACTCCCAACTCGATTTCGCTCAAAATAAACTTTTGAGAATTTAAAATTTAAAATTTATAGTTTAAAATTAGGTGTGTGAGTTCATATTGACTTCACACACCTAAAAAATATTTCGTAAATTTGCATTTGAATTACTTTTCAAAAATATGGGAAAAAACAAATTAAGCAAATTTGCGGAAATGAACACGATAGACCTCGTGTTCCAGTATCCATACGGACGACTTAAGGCGGAAGGCTTCAACTCTTTTCCGCTGAAGGGCAAGTGGCACGAATTTTTCGGCAACAGCAATCCTATAGTCCTTGAACTGGGCTGCGGAAAGGGTGAATACACCGTAGGCCTTGCCCGGCTTTTTCCCGAAAAGAATTTCATAGGCATTGATATCAAAGGTGCGCGTATGCACAAGGGCGCTACCGAGGCCCGCGACGCCGGCATGACCAATGTGGCATTCCTGCGCACGCAGATTGAGCTGATTGCCAGCTTCTTCGCCCCCGGCGAGGTGAGCGAGTTGTGGATCACATTCCCCGACCCGCAGATGAAGAAGGTGACAAAACGCCTTACCGGCACACGCTTCATGAATCTCTACCGCAGTGTGATGGCCGACGGCGGCGTGGTGCGTCTGAAGACCGACAGCCCCTTCTTGTATCAGTATACCAAGGCGATGGCCGAGCTGAACGGACTGGCAAAGGAAGTCGATACCGACGACCTGTATCACTCAGATCTGGTAGACCCCATTCTGGCCATACGCACCCACTACGAGTCGCAATGGCTGGCCCGCGGCCTTACCATAAAGTATCTGGCCTTTGCCCTCGACCATGCCACCGCGCTGCAGGAGCCCGAGGACGACTTCGACCGCGATACATACCGCTCATACTCACGCGGATATATTGATAACCTGAATACAAACAACATCTAAGGATTTGCATATACAACTATGGATCTCTATCCCGCCCTTATAATCGACGCACTGCGCAATGTGCGTTATCCCGGTTCCGGTAAAAACATCGTAGATATGGATATGATTGAAGACGATCTGCGCATCGACGGCAACAAGGTATCGTTTTCAATAATTTTCCCTAAAGCTACCGACCCCTTCATCAAGTCGGTGGTAAAGGCCGCCGAACAGGCCATACTCACCTTTGTTGGCAAGGATGTGGACATCGTCGGCAATATCTCGGTGAAGACCCCCCGGCAGGCACCGGCCGAGCCGGCCGCACCCGTTTTGCCCGGAGTTAAGAATATCATAGCCGTGTCGTCGGGCAAAGGCGGCGTGGGCAAGAGCACCGTGGCTGCCAATCTGGCCGTGTCGCTCACCAAGTGCGGCTACAAGGTGGGCCTGCTCGACGCCGATATATTCGGCCCGTCCATACCCAAGCTTTTCGGTATAGAGGGCGAGCAGCTGTATCTGCACGAGGTCGATGGCCGCAACCTCATCATACCCATAGAGCGTTTCGGCATCAAGATGTTGTCTATCGGTCTGGTCATAGACCCCGATAAGGCAGCCTTGTGGCGCGGTTCGATGGCCTCCAACGCCCTGAAGCAGCTCATAGAGCAGGCCGACTGGGGCGAGCTCGACTACTTCCTCATCGACATGCCCCCGGGCACAAGCGATATCCATCTCACCCTGGTGCAGACTCTTGCCATCACCGGTGCTGTGGTGGTGACCACTCCCCAGCAGGTGGCTCTGGCCGACGCCCGCAAGGGTGTGGCTATGTTCCGCGAGCCCAAAATCAATGTGCCAGTGCTCGGCATAGTCGACAATATGGCGTGGTTCACCCCCGACCGTCATCCCGACGAACGCTACTACATATTCGGCAACGACGAGAACGTAGACCGCATGGCTCAGGAATACGATGTGCCCATACTGGCCCGCATCCCATTGGTGGCCACCGTGGGCGACCACAACGATGCCGGCGCGCCCATATCGCTCAGCGACGACTCGCTCACCGCCGCAGCATTCCTGCACCTTGCTCACGAGGTGATTGACGCCGTAGACCGCCGCAACGACGATCTGCCACCCACAGTGCGTGTAGATGTGTCAAAGAAATGAAGCGTATACTGATCATCAACGGTCCCAACCTCAATCTGCTCGGACGTCGGCAGCCCGAAATCTACGGCCATACCACAATGGACGAGATTCTGGCCGACCTCAGCCGTGAGTTCCCGCAGATTGAGATTGACTATTATCAGTCAAACCACGAAGGCTGCATCATCGACCGCCTGCAAGAAGCCGGCTATGGGCCTGAGCCGGGCCGGCCCGATGCAGTGATACTCAATGCCGGCGGCTACACCCACACCTCCGTGGCCATAGCCGACGCCGTGGCAGCCATACCGCAGCCCGTGGTCGAGGTACATCTGAGCGATGTGGCCAATCGCGAGCCATTCCGCCGCCATTCATACCTCACGGCGGTATGCGTGGCAACAATCACCGCCCTCGGCCCCGCCGTATATTCCCAAGCCATCAAGACACTAATAGGGGTCTGACGAGTCCGACTGGTCGGACAGGGTCTATATAAACCAAAAGCTTCCCTCAATAAGAATTGGGGGAAGCTTTGGTAGCCCATAGCAGAATCGAACTGCTCTTTCAAGAATGAAAATCTTGCGTCCTAACCGATAGACGAATGGGCCGTAAATCTCTAAAAACTATAAACCATTCGCTGCTTACGCGAGCTTGGCGATGTGGTGTGCGAGCTTGCTCTTGAGATTGGCTGCTTTATTTTTGGAGATAGAATTCTTTGAAGCGAGACGGTCGAGCATGGCGCTCACGGTGCGAAGCTTAGCTTCTGCTTCAGCCTTATCGGTGAGCTTGCGGAGGTTGCGGACAGCGTTACGGGCAGTCTTGGCATAGTAACGGTTGCGCAGACGACGGCTCTCGGTTTGGCGGATACGTTTCAGTGATGACTTATGATTTGCCATGTCAAATGAATGGTTGAGTTTTAATTTTTTTATTTTTTTATTTAGTAGCCCATAGCAGAATCGAACTGCTCTTTCAAGAATGAAAATCTTGCGTCCTAACCGATAGACGAATGGGCCTTGGTGCTCTAAGCGAGTGCAAATTTACACAGAATTTTTGTAGTAGCAAAATTTTCAGCGAAAAAAGTGCGATTTTAAGGTTTTTTTAGTAATTTTGAGCTGCATTTCTGCTTTTTCAACCCTTTTTTCCGCTTTTTCGGCATGTTTGAGCCTCTACATTGTGTTGCACTGCGCACTATAAAATACGACGACCGCCGCAGCATTGTCACTGCCTGGAGCGTGGAGCGTGGCCGGGTGGCATTCCTGGTGCCCGACGGAGCCTCGCGCGAAGCCCGTCGCCGACGTGCATTGATGATGCCCTTGGGGCTGTTTGAGGGTGAGGCCGACATACGCCCGGGCCGCGACCTGCTCAGCATACGCGATGTGCGCCCCTCGGGGGTGCTGGCCGAGCTTGCATGCAATCCTGCAAAGGCTGTGGTGGCCATGTTTCTGTCGGAGGTACTCGAGCGACTGCTGCGCGAGGCTGCACCCGATGTGCTGCTCTCTACATTTATATTCGACTCCATACGGGTGCTCGACGGCCTTGCCGAGGCTCGCGGCGTGGCGTCGTTTCCACTGGTATTCCTGTATAAATTAGGTATGTTTCTGGGTATAGAACCCTCGGGCGATACATGGCGGCCCGGCAGTGTGTTTGACATGAACGAGGGTGTGTGGCGACCCTCGGCGCCCAATCACGGCCGTTGGCTTGATACCGACGAGGCGCGTGTGGCCCATATAATCAGCCGCATGAATTTTTCGAATGCCCGCAGGCTTGGACTGCCGAGGGCCTTGCGACGCAAAGCCCTCGACCGTATTCTCGAATACTATACCCTGCACTATACCTCGCTTGCCGACTTGAAGTCGCTCGGCGTGGTGGGCGAGATTTTTTAGTACAGCAATAGTTTAGCGCACAATCATCTTCTCGCAGCTTCCGTCGGAGTAGCGTACTATATTTATTCCGCGGACGGGAGCTTCAAGGCGAATGCCGTTCAGGTTGTAGTAGCCGCTGATGGTGCGGTTTTCGGTGTTTATATCAGCGATGCTGCCGGTGGCTTCACCCCAGGTGAAGTAGGTGTAGTCATCCTCGCCATTTTGCTTTTCGTGTCCTTCGATAGGATAACCGTCTGCATCAAGTTTATATTCAACGGTGTAGACGTAAGGGGTTCTACCCTCAATGTTAAGAACTTCTTTGAATGGTAGATTCTTAACTCGCTTACCTGTAAGACCAAACAGTTGGAGTACATTTATCATGCCAACTTCATCTATCTCAAGGCTAAATGAGTATATAGCCCCAACGATTTCGCCTTTGTTTGGTATGGGCGAAGAGTGGGTGTCGTCTGTGTAATACAAGTCTACGTAGAAGTTTTCCGGACCATCATCGTAGATTGTGGTGCCTGTTATTTTGACGAGATTGCCGTCTTTCCATGTCAGAGTTTTTGAAGAAGACAGGTCGCCGAGATCTTCAGAGACTCCGATAAGCTGATTATCAGAATCGTAGCTCAAACGATATACGGGATTGGAGAGAAATGGATGCAATAATTCTGTGGCTCTGCCTGAGTTGTCGGTATGAATTTCAAAAGTCTGGGGGTATCCCTCGGCATACAGAGTCATGGTTACCACTCCGCTGCTGTATCTGCTCCAATCGGCTTCAAATGAAGACCATTCCTGCTCATCTGGAGAAGTCATTATTACTTTAGATACGCGGCCATCTGCATCGTATGAGATTGTTGAGGTGCCGTCTTCATCCACAAACTGTGTGAGGACTTTTTCGGCATGGCCTAAGAAAGGGATAAGAAGAAATGCAAGGAAGTAGAAATGTTTCATACACAATAATGATTATTGGTTATAAAAATGGTTATAAAAAAGTGCCGCCACGATATGAAGGCGGCACTTTGATATATTAAATGCGAAATATTATACGGTAAGTATTTCCTTTTCTTTAGCGGCGAAGAGGTCGTCGATTTTTTTGAGATACTTGTCGTGGAGTTTCTGCACCTTGGCTTCGGCGTCCTTTTCAGCGTCTTCGGGCATACCGAGTTTCACAGCTTTCTTAAGGCCCTCGATAGCGTCGCGGCGGGCGTTGCGCACCGAGATTTTAGCCTGTTCGGCTTCGGCTTTTGACTGCTTTACCAGAGTCTTGCGTCGTTCTTCGGTCAGGGGCGGGATAGAGATGCGGATTACTTCGCCGTTGTTTTCGGGAGTGATACCAAGCTCTGAATTGATGATAGCCTTTTCGATTTCCTTAAACATCGACTTCTCCCAGGGGGTGATGGTGATGGTACGGGCGTCGGGTACGGCCACGTTGGCCACATTGGCCAGGGGAGCCATAGAGCCGTAGTAATTCACACGTATGATATCGAGGATCTTAGGGTTGGCCTTGCCGGCACGGATGCGCGAGAGGGTCTCGTCGAGGAAAGCCACTGCCATTTCCATCTTTTCTTCGGCCGGCTTGATGTAGGTCTGTACGTCAGTCATATTTATAGTGTTTTTGTGATTGTTTTTAATAAACAAGAGTGCCTATGGGCTCGCCGTTGATCACCTTGGCCAGATTGCCGGGAGTATCCATGTCAAATACCACTATGGGCATGTGGTTTTCCTTGCACAGGGCAGTGGCGGTGAGGTCCATTACGCGCAGGCCGCGGTTGTAGATTTCGTCGTAGGTGATTTCGGAGAATTTGGTGGCGGTGGGGTCTTTCTCGGGGTCGGCGGTATAGATGCCGTCGACGCGTGTACCCTTGAGCATCACATCGGCCTCCACCTCAACCGCGCGCAGAGCCGAGCCGGTGTCGGTGGTGAAGAACGGATTGCCGGTGCCGCCGGCTATTATGGCTACCTCGCCGCGGTTGAGAGCCTCTATGGCCTTCCACTTGGAGTACTGTTCGCCAATGGGGAACATGTTGATGGCGGTGTACACACGTGCAGCCTGGTCGAGAGCAGTGAGGGCCGAGCACAGAGCCAGCGAGTTGATCACGGTAGCGAGCATGCCCATCTGGTCGCCCATCACGCGGTCAAAGCCCTTGGCTGCGCCGCTGAGGCCGCGGAAGATGTTGCCGCCGCCAATCACTATGGCCACCTGCACACCCGATGCTACTATTTCCTTGATTTGTTCGGCGTATGAATTGAGCCGTTCCTTGTCGATGCCGTAACCCTGATGGCCCATGAGCGACTCGCCGCTGAGCTTAAGAAGCACCCTGCTATATTTAGTTCTCATGAATATAACTCTTTAAATTAGTTATAATTAAATGTTTTATAAGTAACCCTGTTGACCTATATCATCTTACTCGTCTTTGGGGTATTTCCAATTGGAAAACTCCACATAAATCCTGCATAATCCGATATAGGCTGATTATAAAGAGATACTTGTTTCTTCAATTTTCACAAAATTAATCTAAATTTCAACACCAAGCAAGATTTAACCGATAAAACGCATAAAAAATTATCGTGAATGCCCACCAATATTGTGCCATACACGTCTGTGGCACGAAAAAAATCCTCTTGCAGCGCAATCCTGCGGCTCAACGCTTCCAAGAATATGACATCCGCAGGAGGCCTGTGAGCTAGTAGCCGAGTATGTACGACCGCAGGGAGGGCATGCACGGAAAGCAGTGTCAGTCAATCGTGGGTGGGTGTTGCAGAATTTCGCTCCCAAGAATATGGCATCCGTCAGGAGGCCTGTGAGCTAGTAGCCGGGTATGCACGCGCGTAGGCGCAGCCGTAGCGCGGGCATGCCCGGTAGTGTATCCAAAAGTTTTAAGGCATTCGCAGAAAGCCGTCTATATATGTGGGGCGCTTGTATAA
>CAMTKF010000070.1 GCA_947072905.1 uncultured Bacteroidales bacterium | reverse complement strand
GCAATATGTCAATTTCGTTAATCATCGTCCGATTGGGCGGATAAAATATTCTCTAATTTAATTCAACCAACAGGTACAGCTTACTTTTCGAGGTGCTGCAACTTCAGTTCCATCAATCGAATAAATTGCGAGAGTCGCCTCTCCAAACCCCGATATTGTAAGAATACCGCCGGCTGATTCAACCTTTACATCTGATTTGTCGATATCGGTCGTTTTAATTGAAGCGAAGAACTCATCCCAACCATCGGTTTCGCGATATTCGTCTTCATTGGTCTTTACAAAGACACGACATTTATCACGCGAAACGCCTTGGAATGTATTATTGTGGATTGTGGGCGGGGTTGAAGACTCGCACCATATTTCAGTCAGTTCTGTGCAACCGGCGAAGGCGTAGTCTTCCAATTCAGTTATTTCTGAAGTAAGGATCAACTTTTTCAAGGATTTAAGACCATAGAAAGGTTTATCGCCGGAGATGACATTGCGACCAAGTGTTAAGGTCTCAACAGGTATCTGTTTGAAAGTGCCCACACCAGCAATAATCGGATTGTCGCCCGGATTGATTGTGATTTCTTTTAATGCGCTGCATGAAAGTAGCGCAGAGTTGTTTATGCTACGGCAATCAGCAGGAATTACAAGAGATTCAAGAGCCGTACAGTTTTGGAACTCTCCGGCCTTTATCTCAACCAAAGACGGCAATTCTATATTTTTGAGAGAACGGCAATTGTAGAAAAGGCCGCCTTCTGTTTCAATAGTTCCTGAAACAGAAATGTTCATATTATCAAGGCTGCTAAAATTACTGAAAGCACGGTTTCCGAACTTAAGATTCTCGCAATTTATATTTATCTCCTTGACACGCGCAGACCCTTGCATTACTAAATATCTACCTGTAGCGTAATTACGCATATAAGCCGCATCAACCATAGAACCTGCCAATTCCATATTACCACCTTTAAAAGTAATTGTTTTTGGGAATAATTCGTCTTCCACAATTTGGCTACTCACTGTAAGATTATCACCCTCAACATATAATGAATCAATGATTCCGGCGCAATATCCGTTCCATTGTCGTTTGAGGATTAGACTACCGCATTTAACAGCAATATTGCCTTCAAATGGAACATCGGAATACTCAATTATTACTTTCTCAATTGTATTGTCCTCTCCACCTGCTCCTTCAAAGAATGTATTACCCCAAGAATCTGCCCGGATATTTATGTTTGAAGGAAGATTTACACTCGTAAGATCATTTCCCCAAAATGCGTTATGACTGAGTGAAGTCAATGATTGGGGAAGAACCACATCTCTGAGATAATTATTAGAGAAAGCGGCGTCGTCGATAGTGGTAATCCCTTCAGGGATATCAACTGTGGAAATATTTTTATTTGAAAAAGCATTATCTCCTATCTCTACAATGGGGTATTCCTTTCCATCGTGGGTTAGGCTTGAGGGGATAGAGATATGACCGCCGTTGAAGTCTTTACAACCGACAATCTTGGCTTGATTGTCGTTGATTATCTCATATTCGAAAATACCGAACTCGTATGCACTTGCCGTAAAACAGGTACATACGGTCATTAATAAAAACAAGATGCTTGTTTTTACAGGAATCAGACCGTTCATATAGTAAAGTATCAGCCTCGGTCTTCCTCTCGTCGGCGATAATGGTTGGTACGAAAAAAGCGTAGGAATCTGTATCTGTTACCGTCCTACAGTTAGAGGCTTCTCGCATTGCCCATCAATAGTCGGACGGCAACGCAGAAGCCCACGCTTGTATATGCAACAATGGCGTCCGGCTATACCTTTCACAAGGCATCCTGCCGAATGCATGATATTACATATCCACGGGCATCTACCGTTGCTCCATCCTTGACTATTGATTTGAAATTTTGCGAGAATTTCTAACTGTCAAGAATCAGCGCGGATAAACGCTTTTTATAATGTCTTGCCGACCCTCCCGCATTGCCCGTGACCGGGCTTCTGCGATGCGGTCTGCGTTCGCAAAGGTAATTGAAAAATTTTTATAAACAAAATAAAATCAGATAAAATAACAAGAGCTGCGTCACAGGGGGTGTGGTGCAGCTCTTGAGGATTGAAATAAATCAATTATCGCATGATAATTAACGTACGATGGTTTTTTTGCCGTTGATGATGTAGAGGCCGGGCGATGTGATGCGCTCGATGCGGATACCCTGTATGGTGTAGATTACGTCAGGACCGGCGTTGCCTGCATTTTCCACGTCGGTGATGCCCTGCGAGGGTTCGTCGGGAGTAGCGTGGTTGGGGTTGTCGGCATACTTGTGCGAGGGGTCGAACGAGAGGTGGGGCGGCTGGTTGTAGCAGCAGTTCTGGTTCACAACCTGCACACGGTAGTTGAGGTCGTCCATCAGGTGGGGCAGACGGTATTCTGTGGGATAGCTGGTGGCGTTGATGATGAGTTTCTTGGTGGTTGATTCCCAAAGAAGGATTTCTTCGCGCCAGTCGCCCAGGAAGTCGCCGAGCACGCAAGGATTGTTCTTGGTGCTGTTGTTCATGTTGCCGATGGTGTAGTTGCCTTTGTTGACCTGTATGCGATCCCAGCCTGCGCCGTTCCACTTGGCTAACACACTCTTTTCGTAGTGTTCGTCGTAGAGGTCGCCGGTCCAGTAGATGCGGTTGTTCATGCTGCCGCCGCCGCCGGGGTTCCAGCCTTCTACATACATCTCGCCGGTGAGGCAGTCGTGCATACCGGGTTCTGCGCTGTGTGAGAACTGAGAGTGGGTGAAGTTTTTGTCGAAGTGTGCAGCGATACCGCGGCCTGTGTCGCCACCGGCAGTCTGGTGGAGCAGAAGTTCGCCGGTCTTGGCGTCGCGCAGGTCATATCCGTAAGGTTTCTCTTCGTGTACCATGAATACTTCCAGGCCGGGGCGATCGGGCAGGAAGTCGCCAAGGTGCAGGGCGTCGCCGTGTCCGAGGCCGGTGCGGTAGAGCAGCGAGCCGTCGTGGTCGAGTGCAGCCGAGCCGTATACGATTTCCTGTTTTCCATCGCCGTCACAGTCGCCTACAGAGACCCAGTGAGCGCCTTCGCCCCACAGGCCCTTGCCGCTCTCGGTGTTGCGGCTAACCCAGCGTTCGGTGAGGTTCTTGCCGTCCCAGTCGTAAGCAGCCACAAATGCGCCTGAGTAGTAACCGCGGGCAAAGATGGGGCTGGGGTTGTGGTCGGGACCGTCGAGGTATGCCAGAGCGGCGAGGTAGCGTTCAGAGCGGTTCTGTTTGTCGTCGCCCCATACTGCGCGGCCGGTGGCGTAGTCGGTGTGGTAGGGGATGGTGGCGAGTTCGCCGCCGGTAAGTCCGTCAAACACGGTGATGTATTCAGGGCCGTGGTCCTGCTTGCCGCGTCCGCTGAGCAGGTTCACGTTGGGGTCGTCGTTGCCAAGGAGTACGTAGTTGCCTTCGCCGTCTATGGTGCCGGGGGCTGTCTTCATCATGAATTCGCCGTAGCCGTCGCCGTCAAAGTCCCATGCGATGAACTGCATGGTGTGGGCGCTGGTGAAGAAGTTGTAGCCGGGGTTGATGCGCCACAGCAGTGTGCCGTCGAGCTTGTAGCAGTCGAAGATGGCGGGAGATGTGTCGCCGCTGCTTGCAGCGTCTTTCTCGTTGCTGGGCGACCACTTGAGGATGATTTCGTATTCGCCGTCACCGTCCATGTCGCAGTACGATGCGTCGTTGGGGGTGTATGTACCGCCGTGTACGGGGTCTTTTTCGGGAGCCTGGGTGGGGATTTTGAAGGTCTGGTTGGCCCATGTCTGGCGGCTTACTTCGGTTTCTACGAGTTTGCCGTTGGCATCGTAGGTCTCAAGGCGGTAGAAGCTCGATTCGGTGCCGTCGGGGTCAACGAGGTTGGTGCGGTCGGTGACGAAGCGTCCGTCGTTGAGGATATAGTCCTGGTTGTCGGCCGATTCGCCGCGGTAAACCTTGTACTTCACCTCATAGTCGTCGGCCTCGCGGTGGCGCCACGACACGAGGTTGCCTGTGCCCATCTTGGCACCGGTAAGGCTCAGGGCCATAAGGCCGCGGTTGAGGGGCTTGGCGGGAGCCTTGGGCTGCATGTTGGTGACTCTGAAGCGTGCGCCGAATGTGAGCACCTTGCTTTCGCCTTCGAAAATGTTGACTGTGAGGGTGCGCTTTTCGTAAGTGGTGGTGGCGGTGTAGCCTTCCTTGGTCTTAACGGTAAAGTCAGCGGGCTCGTTGGTGTACAGACGGTTGGCGTAGTTGATGAATTCGCCGTTCTTCAGGTCCTGTATGGCCGGGAAGAGGTCGATTTCTTTGGTTTGTCCAAAGGCTTCTGCACCGGTGAATGTGAGCGATTCTATGTACTTTGACGCATCGTTGATGCCTTCGTCGAGGGCGCCGTTGATTTCGATGCAGCGCAGGCCCAGTTCCTTGGAGTTCTCTTTGTCCACACCCATGATGCTGGTGAGGTAGATATACACAGTGAGGGGCTGCGACTTGGCTATAACCTCGCCGAGGGTAATGTCGAAGTGGCTGTAGCCGGTAGAGTTGGTAGAAGTGATTTTGTTGCGTGCAGGCTTGAAAGTGCCGAGCGATACTTCCTCGCCGTCGCCTATGGTGTAGTAGACTTCTACGGCGCCGGCGTCGGTGCCTACCTTCACGGCGTCAAAACCGATGCTTGTGGGCTTGAAAGAGTGACCCTCGGCGGGGGTAAGGCTCACGGCTACGAAGTGGCCGTCGGTGCGGGTGGTTGTGCGGGTGGTCACGCTGAATGCGGTGAAGGGAGGAGTGTACTGCACGGGTTCGTAACCGTCGTTTGCACCCGATGCTGTGAGCGGGCGCATCTTGGCAATCTTGTCGCCGAGCTTGAATCCCGGGGTAAGGAGCGAAACAGCTGTGGTGCTGCCCGACAGGGTGGCCTCTGACAGCTTCAATGTGTCGCTCAACTCCCATGTTGCCTTTATCGACTGGGCATGTGCGCTCAGGCCCAGAGCAAAAGCAATTAAAAGAAGTAGTAAGTTTTTCATTGTAAAAAAGGATTGATAAATAAATTGGATGTTTGGTTTTTCAGGTCATTTATTTGCCGGATGCCGGCAGTGGCACTGTGATGCGGAATGTGGTGCCTGTGGGGGCCACGGTCGACGAGTTTTTTACCATTATGGTGCCGAGGTGATACTCTACGATTATGCGTCGTGCCAGGGCCAGGCCCAGTCCCCATCCGCGTTTTTTGGTTGTATATCCGGGGTTGAAAACGGTCTTGAAGTTTTTGCGCGGTATGCCCTTGCCGGTGTCTGAAATCTCTATGAAGGCAGCGTGGCCTTCAACACCCGAGCTTACCGCGATGCTGCCGCGGCTTTCCATGGCGTCTACCGCGTTTTTGATAAGATTTTCCATTACCCACTCAAACAGCGGCACACACAGCATCACCTCGGGGTCGGTGCCGGGTGCGGGAGTGTACGACAGCTGCACGCGCTGCGATATGCGGGTGGCCATATAGCCCACGCTGGTGCCTACAACGGAGTTGAGCGATGCCGGGGTGAGCTGCGGCACCGAGCCTATCTTCGAGAACCTCGACGCTATGGTGCTCAGTCGCGTTACGTCCTTGTCCATCTCGGCCACTGTGTCGGCGTCCACGCCCATATCGGGCAGCAGCTGCATCCATGCCATAAGCGACGATATGGGAGTGCCGAGCTGATGCGCGGTTTCTTTTGACAGACCCACCCACACCTTGTTTTGCTCAGCGCGCTTGGTAGAGAGCATGGCAAAGTAAACCACCATCACAAAGGCTATCATCACGGCTATGACTACATACGGGTAGAACTGCAGGCGCTTGAGCAGGGTTGAGTCCTCGTAGTACAGGTGCTGGGTGATGCCGGGGGTTATGGATATGTGTATCACATTCTGCGAGTGCGACAGGTTTTCGAGCTTCGACTGCAGATAGCGGGCGTTGGTGGCCGAGAGCGGCCCGGCGGGATCGACGCCGGCAGGGTCGGGCAGATTGAAGTTGCGGAACTGCAATATGTTGCCGTCGTCATCGGTGAGCAGTACGGGGATATTGGTATTGGATTGTATGATCCTGAGCAGGAAGTCTATATCGGCCGGATTGTCAGAATCGAAAGCCGATACTATGCCTCGGGTGGCGTCGGCCCATATCTCCATGCGCTGGCGCTCCTGCACCGAGAGGTCGCGCACCAGGCCCGTAGACACATAGAGAAACACACCTACTACTGCTGCAGCGGTTATCATAAATATTATTTTACCGTAGCGCAGCATATAGGGTGGGTTATTCGTTTTGTTGGGCGGGGTCTATCAGCGACAGCCTTATCAGCTCAAGGCGCGTGGCGGTGGTGTCGATGATATCCAGGCGGTAGGGGGGCAGCATTATGGTTTCGCCGCGCGAGGGTATGGTGCCGGTGGCAAAGAGCACATATCCGGCCAGGGTCTGGTAGTCGTCGCTCTCGGGCAGGTCGAGGTGGAAGTCCTCGTTGATGGTTGCAATCTCGCATCGTCCCGAGAACTCGTATATGCCGGGAGCCACCTCCTTGGCGGTGAGTTTCTGCTTGTCGTGCTCGTCTTGTATGTCGCCGAAAATCTCTTCTACCAGGTCTTCGAGCGAAATCAGGCCGGCAGTGCCGCCAAACTCGTCTACCACCACGGCAATCGACTTTTTCTGTTGCAGCAGTCGTCGCATCATCTTGTTGGCCATCAGGTTCTCGGGAGCGAACAGCACGGGCTTTATGCGGGTGTGCCAGTCGACCTCGGG
This sequence comes from uncultured Bacteroidales bacterium, assembly GCA_947072905.1. Taxonomy (GTDB): domain Bacteria; phylum Bacteroidota; class Bacteroidia; order Bacteroidales; family Muribaculaceae; genus CAG-873. The sequence continues at coordinate 3,550 of CAMTKF010000070.1, read as the reverse complement.
GTTGAAAAGCTCCGATACGTGTATGTAGCCCAGTATGTTGTCGATATCCTCGCGGTATACAATGATTTTAGAGCGGCCCGAGGTGGTGAAGAGGTCTGACAGCTGCTCGCGCGAGATGGTGTCGATATTCACGGCCACTATCTCGTTGCGCGGTGTCATGCAGTCGCGCAGATGGGTGTTTGAGAAGTCGAGTGCGTTCTGGAATATCTTCACTTCGTTTTCCACCTCGTGGTGGGTTTCTTCCATATCGTCGATATTCTCTTCGATAAACTCATTGAGCTCGCCCACCGAGATCACACGCAGGCGCGCGGCCGATGCCTTGATGCCCACCAGTTTCATGAGCAGGCGCGACAGGGCGGTGGAGAACCACGATATGGGGTAGAGCACCAGGTAGAATATGAATACCGGCAGGGCAAATATCTTGAGCGACGAGTTGGGGTTGATGCGGAAGATGGTCTTGGGTATGAATTCGCCGGTAAACAGAATCACAAGGGTAGAAATGAGGGTCTGAGCTATCAGCACCAGAGCCTCCGAGCTGATGAAGGTCTTGAGCCAGGGTTCGAGAAGGGCGGCTGCACCCATACCGTACACCACGAGCATTATGTTGTTGCCCACCAGAATTGTGGAGATGAAAAATTCACCGTTGGCATAGAAGCGGTTGATAATCTTGGATATGAAGCCACCCTTGGCCACGTCGAGCTCGGTGCGCACGCGGTCGGATGTGATGAAAGCGATCTCCACGCCCGAGAACAGGGCCGAGAACGCAAGTGATACCAATGAAAGGATTATCCAGGTGAAATTTTCCATTATATATAGATATATTAGTAGCCGTACTGTTGGCGCTGCGATGCCCTCACGTGGGTGTTGCGGCGGCCGGTGGCGGCGGGGGCTGTAGAGTCTGTCAGGGCAGTGTCGGCGGCAGTTGCAGCCTGCTCAGGGTCTTTACGCTCCACGGGTATTATGCCGGTGGGACGGTTTACGGTGTAGGCCGTCATATTTTGGTTTGAGACAAAGCCGTAGCCTTCGATAATGCGGTCGGAGCGCACTATGTGGATGAACGAGTCGGAGTAGATTTTCTGGCGTGTCTGGTCCCAGAAAAGCTGCTGGGTAAGGAAGGTGTCGCGTAAGGTGTTTACCATCACCACATGGCCGTCGAGCTGCCACAGGCGTTGGCGCGAGTAGTATATGGCCGAGTCGCACACCACGCTCGACGAGGGCTTCATCTGCTGGTCGTACTGTTGCAGGAACAGTCCGTCGGGAAAGCGCCAGAATGGCTCGGCGGCGTCCTCAAACATCTGCCACAGGTCGGTGGTGATGCGGTAGCGCGTATATCCCGAGTCGGAAATCAGGGTGGTGACGTCGCAAGTGGTCATGGTGGCCACTTTGTCGCCCACCACATCGGGCACGAACGAATGACGCTCCTCGCGGCAGCTCCACAATGTGAGCACCGTGGCCAGAATGATGATTATGACCGGGAATCTGCGCACGTATTAATTAATAAATCTTGCTCTTTCTGAACCACATCTCGTTGAAGTTTATGCCGAGAGTGAAGTTGAAATAGTTTTCTTTGATCAGCGGTGAGGGATGAGCCTGGCGGTGAACCCAGCCAAAGCCTACGTTGACCATGGTCTTGAAGCCGGGCACGGGCAGACCCAGACCTACCGATGCGCCGTATTCGCGCACATTGTTGCCGCGCACCACCAGATAGTCGCGGTTGTAGTATCCGCCGGCACGATACTGTATGGTACGCAGATACGAGCCGCGGTACGAGGGCTGGAACTGCATGCCCACAGCCACCTTGTAGCGGTCGGCCAGCGAGCCTTTCTCGCCCTGGTATTTCACTTCAGACCAAGGCTGATATGTGAAGTCGGCCTCGAGCATCAGGCGGCGGTTGTGCAGGTAGTTTATACCGGCACCGTATGTGGCTGCCAGGCCGTAGAGGTCATTGGTCTTGTGTTCTGACTTCAGAAGCGAGGATGCGTCTGATGTAACGTCGTAGGCGTAAGTGCGCAGGTGGCCGAGGAGCGATTTCTGCGGGGTGTAGGTAAGGCCCACTGTCCACAGGTCGTTGCCCAGGCGCTGGGTGTACTGCAGGCCGGCCTGTATGCGGTAGTCGCGCACGGCCAGTTCGTCCTCATACAGCGAGGTGTAGCCCGAGCTGGCAATGGCGTAGGTGTCGTTGATGGTGGTACCAAAGAGGTACGACACGTTCACACCTACGTGCAGGCCGCCTACGATGCGTCCGGCTATACCCAGATAGAGCTGGTTGAGCGAACCCGAGCCGTTACGGTTGGTGTAGCCGTTCTCGATGGTGTTGCCAAAAGCGTAGCCCACGGCCGAGAAGGGCAATATGCCCACGCTCATACCCATGCGCTTGCCCAGGGGGAACTGCAGGGTTATGTAGTTGAGTCCGCCGCCCACCTGCTTGTCTGACAGTTTGGAGCCGTCGGCAGCCTGTTCGTTCTGCCACAGGGCGGTTACGTCCACACCCATGTCAAAGAGGAATGTGAGCGAGTCGATGCGGGCATACGATGCGGGATTCATCACATTGATCTGGCGGCCCGAACTCATTGCGTAGCCTATGCCGCCCATCGACTGCTGGGCCGATGTGGCGTTGTCGCGCAGTATACCGTAGCCGAAACGCGAGTATGGGGTGAGTGTGGAGTTCTGTGCCTGTACAACACCTATGCCGGCGATGAGCAGGGCAAGTGATGCGAGTAGAGTCTTAAGGGATTTCATTGTATTCTAAAATGCGGTTGAGGCCGATGAGGACGAGGTGTGGCTCAACGGTGATTGGAGTAGTGATGTATGGAGTGATCAGATGGGTTGATCCGCCGGTGAGAATCACCCGCGGACGGTGGCGCTTGGGTATGCAGTGCCGGTAATATTGCAGCTCGCCAATCACCCCGCGCACAGCACCGGCACGCAGGGCGGTGGTGGTGTCGTAGCCCCAGCGGGGCACATCGCCGTCGGTCTCTACCAGCGGCAGGGCCGAGGTGAAGTGGTTCAGGGCTTCGAGCCTCATGAATATGCCGGGCGCTATGTTGCCGCCTACAAAGTGTCCCGAGGCCGACACCACATCGTAGGTAATGGCCGTACCCATATCCACCACCAGGCAGGTATGGTGCGGCTCTACCACGGTGGCGCCCACAGCGGCGGCTATACGGTCGGGGCCAAGGGTGCCCGGGCTGCGGTAGTCTATGGTGATGGGCAGGCGGGTATTGGCCGACAGTATGGTGACCGACGAGGTGAATTCCGACAATATCTCCATCACCCGTGCCGGGTCGTTGCGGCGCACCGAGCAGTATATGGCCGAGTCTATCGACTCACCTTCAGGGATAAGCGTACGTATATGCTGTGGCGCCAGATCACGGTGCGTCACAACAGCGGCCATGGTCGAGCCCTGCCACAGCGCTATCTTTATTGACGAATTACCTTCGTCGATTGTAAGCTTATTTGCCATACAGACGGCAAAGTTACAAAAAAAAATGGAAAGTGTTACATTCGCTTAATTGGATATGACACTTTTAGAATAATTTCAGTTTTTTTA
>CAMTKF010000069.1 GCA_947072905.1 uncultured Bacteroidales bacterium | reverse complement strand
CTAATTTACTAATAATCTGCAAATTGTGCAACTTTTTCATTTGTAAATATTTAGAATTTTAATTCAACCAACGGGTTATTTAAGGAAGTGAGTACCGACGGCACGACAGAAAAAAGTGCAAAAAAATGGCAGTCAAGAGCAAAAAGTTTGCAAAATCCAAAAAATATGAAAAAATCGGCTTTTGTAGCAAAATGCTGTTAAAACCGTGGATTTTTGCAAACAAATACACCAAGACGTAAACAATAAACGGGCAATATGTACAAATTGTTTGAAGAATAATGTTCTAAAACATAAAAAAAGTGGAATTTTAAATGTTAAAATCAGAAAATATTTCCTCAAAAATGCTTTTTTTTAAGGAAAAGTGTTTATCTTTGCAAAAATTATCCTAACGAAACCAAGGTATTTTATACCCCAAAATCGGAAAAATTTATCACTTAATCTTTATTGTCTAACTAATTCTTAGTATGAAAAAGCTGTTTCTTTTACTTGTGGCAGTGCTTACTATCGGATTGTGTGCGTCGGCACAGACGCGTACAGTCAATGGTACTGTCCTCGACGCCACCAACGGTGATCCGTTGATTGGTGCATCTGTGACAGCCCACGGTGCTACAACCGGTGTCGCAACTGATGCTGATGGTGCCTTCACCATCACCGTGCCGAGCTCTGTTACAAAGCTTACTGTTTCATATGTTGGTTACGAAACCCAGCATGTGACTATCCATTCAGGTGAATTGGTAGTTAAACTTCACCCGACAACAGCTGTCCTCGATCAAGTGATCGCGGTGGCTTACGGAACAACTAAAAAATCGGCTTATACCGGTGCCGCTTCTGTTGTTGAATCAGCAGAAATCGAAAAGCGCATGGTGACCGATGTAGTTAGTGCTCTTAACGGTACCGTCTCAGGTGTACAGCTTACTCGTGGTAGCGGTCAGCCCGGTACTGCTCCTACTGTACGTATCCGTGGTATCGGTTCTATCAACGCAGGTATGGCACCTCTTTATGTAGTTGACGGTGTCCCCTACGACGGTGATATCGCCGCTCTCAATACAATGGACGTTGAATCAATGACTGTCCTCAAGGATGCTGCTGCCGCTGCTCTTTACGGTGCGCGTGGTGCCAACGGTGTTATTCTTATCACCACCCGTCGCGGTTCAGATGCCAAGGCAAAGGTTTCTGTTGATGCCCGCTGGGGTAGCAACAGTCGTCAGATTCCTGCATATAATCTGATCAAGAGCCCCGCTCAGTATTACGAAATGGCTTATCAGTCAATTTATAATTCTCAGCTTAGCGCCGGAGCTACTCCTGAAGCCGCTAATGTTTATGCCAACAACCTTCTCCCCAATGCTTTCGGTCAGGGCTATATGATTTATACAATTCCCGAGGGCCAGAGCATTATCGGTATGAACGGTAAGCTCAATCCCAACGCAACTCTCGGCTATAGCGATGGTAAGAACTACTTCACTCCTGATGATTGGGCTAAGGAAACAATTCGTAATGGTTTTCGTCAGGAATATAATGTTTCTATCACCGGTGGTAACGAACGCTTTAACTACTATGTGAGCGGAGGTTTCCTTGGTGATGACGGTCTGATCGAAGGTTCTGACTACAACCGTGTCGCTACACGTGCCGCAGTTGATTATAAGGCTAACAAATGGTTGAAAGTCGGTACAAATGTATCTTATACATATGTCAACACCGGTTCGCCCAGTGCTCAGACAACCGACAATTCTTACCAGAATGCCTTCATGATTTCTCAGAAAATAGCTCCAATCTACCCCCTCTACATCCGCAATGCTGACGGCTCAATCATGATTGATCCGAACCTCGGTACCAAGGTGTATGACTACGGTAACGGTAAGTACTCAAACGGTATCCGTAACTTCGCACAGAACTCTAACTATCAGGGTGACCTTATCTACGGGAATACTGAATATCTGATGGATATTTTCAATGGTAAGGCTTACGCTACTATTACTCCCATTGAAAACTTGAATGTTACCGGTACTGTTAACTACTATACCGATAATACTCGTTACCATAATATCAGCAGTCCCTATTATGGACAGTCTGCCAATTATGGTGGTACAACACAACAGTCATTTTCACGCATGGCTGCTCTTTCACTTCAGGCACTCGCTACCTATAGCCACTCTATAGCAGAGGATCATCACCTTGATTACCTTCTTGGTTACGAAAGCTACGAACGCAAGGAGGAAACACTCACAGGTTATGGACAGGGCCTTTATCAAGGCAATGCTTTTGTAATTGACAATACCCTTAATAACGAAACCCGTCAGGTATCAGGTTCTGCCGGTGCATATTCTACACGTGGTATCTTTGCCCGTGTGAACTACGACTATGCAAACCGCTACTTCTTCAGCGCTTCTTACCGTCGTGATGCTTCTTCACGTTTCCATCCTGATAACCGTTGGGGTAACTTCTTCTCGGTTTCTGCCGGTTGGGATATTGCCAAGGAAAACTTCATGGCTAACACCCGTGATTGGCTCGACCTTTTGAAGCTCAAAGCATCTTTCGGTCAGCAGGGTAACGATAACATCGGTAACTACTACGCTTATCTTGACCAGTACCAGATTACCGGTACAACTGACTGGAGTGACGGTGTGCTCGCATACAAGGGTAACAAGGAGCTCACATGGGAAACTTCAAACAACTTCAACGTTGGTATTGACTTCTCATTCTTCAAAGGTATGCTCGACGGTACTATCGACTACTTCCAGCGTCAGACCTCAGACATGCTCTATAACAAACCTGTAGCTCCCTCTAACGGTTATTCGTCAATTCCCATGAACGTTGGTTCTATGCGTAACTCAGGTCTTGAACTTGAACTTAATTACCGTCCTATCCAGACCAACGACATCACATGGAATATCAACTTTAACGCAACATACATCAAGAACAAGGTGCTTTCACTCCATCCCGACCTTCACGGCCAGCTGCTGAGTGGTCTCCGCCTGTTGCGTGAAGGAAGCAGCGTTTATCAGCTCTACCTCGTGGAATATGCAGGCGTTGATCCTGAAACAGGTGATCCCCTCTTCTGGGATGCTAATCCTATTACCGATGCCAACGGTGTAGTTCAGAAAGACGATTGGGGTCTGCCTCAGGTCGGCGAACGTTTCAAGAGCACTGACTATGACCATGCTTTCCAATATGGTCGTAAGATTTACAAGGACATCCTTCCCCCTGTATACGGTGGCTTCGGCACATCTCTTAATGCATACGGCTTTGATGTTTCAGTTCAGTTCGCTTATCAGTTTGGCGGTAACATGATAGACTATGGTTATCAGCAGTTCCTCCATTCTGGTGACTCACAGAGTCTCGGTACTAACTGGCATGCTGATATGACTAACGCTTGGACTCCTGAAAACAAGAATACCGATATACCAAAGCTTAACAGCACAGCCGTATTCGACCTTGCTAATACAAATACCAACTTTGTACTCGTAAGCTCTGATTACCTTGCTCTGAACAACATTACACTCGGTTATACTCTTCCCTCTAAGTTTACCCGTCGTTTCGGTGTTGAATCACTCCGTATCTATGGTGCAGCAGACAACGTGGCAGTTTGGGCAAAGCGCAAAGGTCTTGACCCCCGTACAGGTTACATGGCTGCCAATTCAGGTCAGGCATACTCAGCTTCCCGTAATATCTCCGGTGGTATTAAGGTCGTATTCTAAACAAGTTTAATGTAAAAACTGAAATTAATATGAAAACAAAATATAAAGTGTTGGCAATAGCGTTTGCAGGCCTGTCAGTGACAGCTTGTAACGACCTCGACACAGAACCGCTGGGCAGCGTCGTGACCTCAGACCAAAAAACCGAGGTTGTGGAAGAACGTCCCGGAATGGCTGAGGCTGCTGTAAACGCACTTCCCGAAGGTATCAAAGCTTATATGGGTAACTATGACCGTTATGGTGCGCTTCATACCGACTTCGGTGTTCCGTCAATGAACATGATGCTTGATTCTCGTGGTACCGACATGCCTTCAGCAGCGCTTGGTAACAACTGGTATACCGCAGCTTTGAGCATGCAGGATTTTGGCCCCAACTATTTTAACAACCTGTTGACATGGAATACATATTACAATATGATTCTTTCAGCCAACAACGTTGCTCTCACCATTCCTGCTGACGCAGAGAACGCACAGCTGAAATTCTTCCGTGCGCAGGCAGTAGCGTTCCGTGCTTTCTGCTACTCGCAGCTCGTGCAGCTGTATGCTTTCACATACAATACTCACAAGGATTCTCCCGCGCTGCCCGTAGTGACAGACGCTAATATGGACGAAGCCGCTCAGAGTAATCCCCGAAAGACTGTTGCCGAAGTATGGGATGTTATCAAAACAGACCTTTCCGAAGCTATAGAACTGCTCAAGGGTGCTGAAGAAGGTGGTTACACCAACAACAATAAGCGCTATATTTCACTCGCAACCGCATACGGTCTGCGTGCTCGTGCCAACCTCGTCTCTACAGATTGGGCAGCAGCTGCAGCTGATGCACAGAGTGCAATTGATGCAGCGTCTAAGAATGGCCTTTCTCCTTATTCTTATTCTCGTGCACAACAGGCTACCGGTTTTGTAAACCGCGATGACAACAACATGATGTGGTGTGCAACCATGGAACCGACCGAAGATGGTGCTGCCGGAACAGTAGTTTCGTTTGCATCTCAGATGGGTCCCTGGCTTTCAAACGGCTATACCTCAATCGGTAACTACCGTTGCATAAGCAAGAAACTCTATGCTCAGATTTCTTCAACCGATGCCCGTAAGGCTTGGTGGCTTGATGGAAATGCGCAACCTGCCGAAACCCTTCCTGCTGCTTACTCAACTTTTGTGAAAACAGCACGCGCTACCGGTCTCGTTTCAGCTGACCTGCTCCCTTACACTACTGTAAAGTTTGCTGCTCCCAACAACTCGCCCGGTACAACAGTATCTAATCTTGATTATCCTTTGATGCGAATTGAGGAAATGTACCTCATACTTGCTGAAGGTCAAGGTATGCAGAGCGCATCATCAGGTGCTTCAACACTCCAGTCTTTCGTTTCAACCTATCGTGATCCTTACTATACTTGCAATGTAGCTTCTTCAACTGAGCTTCAGGAAGCTGTATGGTTCCAGCGTCGTCTTGAACTCTGGGGTGAAGGTTTCGCATACTACGATATTATGCGCCTTTCAAAAGGTATCGACCGTCGCGGTTGTGGTTTCCCTGCTAACTTTGTATTCGTAGTTACCAGTGATAATCCCGTAATGATTTTTGACATTCCTCAGTCTGAGCAGAACGGTAATCCCGCCATTGGAACTGTTACTCATGGCGCACAATCTCCGACTCCCGTAGCAGATACAGAATAATATCTAATCATCCGTAAGAATTTACAATATGAAACTAAATAAATTATTCACTATTGGTCTCCTGAGCATGTTTATGCTCGCTTCTTGCGACGATGCAAAGGAACCTGTATACAACCCAGCTCAGGAAAGCGCGGGATTATACTTCCCCGCGAGCACACCTGCAAGCATGGATGTATCCAAGTCGGCAACTTCGTTTGACCTTACAGTAGACCGTACCGGCTCAACTGAAGCAACAACGTATCCCATCGACTTTTCATGCGCAGATGCAAGCTATGCCAATCTGTTCACACTTCCCAGTTCTGTAACTTTTGCAGAAGGAGCGAAGTCAGCAACAATAACCATTGGCTGCAATCTTGCTGACGTACCCACAAACTCAAAGTTTGTTATCAACTATTCTTTGGGTGAAAGTGGCTTCGAATACGGTATCACTTCCGGAACACTTACAATTAACGTACCCGCACCTTGGAATGAATGGGTGAAGTACGATAACGGTTTGTGCACTTGGAACTACGACACAAACTTCCTTATGAATGGAGCAGATCCGGATCTCCCTATCTTTATCCGTGACAACAAAGAAGATGCCACCCAAGCACAGTTCAAGATCGAACACTGGCGTCAGGATGTACCTCTCATCATTAACTGGGATCGTAATACCAACAATGTTCGTATTCCCTTTGAAACTGAGACAGGCGTTAAGATTACAATGTCAGGCGTTTCTTATACAGAATATGTTTCTGATGCTTATTCGTTCTACTTAGGTCAAGGTTTAGATCCTTCAGAATATGAAGATGTCTCTAAGTTCGATCCCGAAAAAGGTTTGTTTGACATCTTTGTAGTATACTACATCTTTGATTCTGAGGATGGCAAGTACTATACTCTTACAGACAATAGCGATAATTCCAGCTATGGTTATGAAACATGTCAGGTTGGCGATTTCAAGGATTACTCTGTATCTCTTAAGTACGAAGGTGTGTTCACCTCAGTATCGACTGAATCTTTCGCTCAGTTTGTAACTAACGTTGGAGCTGACGCGAGCGAAGCCAAAATCATGATTTCAAACACAATGTCTGCACAGGATATCCTTGGTGCAATTGTTGCCGGTGACGAAAGCGCCGTTTCTGTTGCTACAGGTGAACAGAGTGTTCGTGTTCCCGTAAGTGAAGGTGGTGAATTTATTGCAGTGCTTGCAAGCTTCGGCGATGGTGAAGTTCAGAATGCAACAGCCATAAAGTTTAACATTCTTCTTGGTGTAGGTCCTGATTCAGATTGGCAGGACTACAGCACCGGTCTTATCCAGGACGGTTGGTTTACCGCTGCCTTTACATTCACCGCTAAAGATGGCAGTGAAGTAACATACGAAGAACTTCCCTGGGAATTCACCGTACAGAAGCACAAGACCGAACCGGGTCTCTACCGTCTGAAGAATGTGTACCTCGCTCCCACAAGCGTACTCAACGAGCTCGAAATCAACGAAAACGAAGCTCCCTACAGCATTATCGTTGACTGCTCTAACCCCGAAGTAGTTAAGATTCAGCCCCAGGCTTCAGGCTTCGCTACATCTCGTTCATCATTCGGTTTCTCTGCCGAAAACAACTACATGGGCTACATGGGTAACATGGCAGGCTTCGCCGTTGCTCAGGCCGGTTGGACCGACGAACAGATCATTGCCAAGGGTTGGAATGACTCATACCTCGAAGACGGTATCGTAGTGGTTGAAAGCTGCAAATTCGGAGCTGACGCTAATGAAAACTTCGGCTACGCATGGAACAGCAAACCCGTAGGTATGATTGCTCTTGAAGACCTGAGCGCAGGTGCTCCCCTCAAAAAGCTTGATAGCAAGCTCAACCTCCGCGCCAAGGCTAAGGTTGCAGGCATGCTCCGTCCCATCCGTCACAACATGGATCTTAAGAGCGCTCCTATCGTTATCAACAAAAAGGGTATCGACAAGAGCATGGTTCTCAAAGTGAAATAATTCATAAATCGTATAATCAAAAAAGTGGCTGTACCCCCGGTGCAGCCACTTTTTTGCTTGATAATATTACCGTACAGACCGCCACACCAACATACCTATGAATATGGCTTCCGTGAGGAAGCCTGCAAACACCGTAACCCGGTATGCACGACCGTAGGGAGGGCATGCCCGGATGGTATATCAGCCAAAATAAGGCATTCGCAGAAAGCCGTCTATAAAAGAAGGCCGGCCTATATAATCGGCTTCCTCCGGATGCCTATTCCTACTTGTTATGCCTACCGGGCATGCCCTCCCTGCGGTCGTACATACCCGGTTACGAGCTTACAGGCTTCCTCCGGATGCCATATTCCCGATACCATATTACATTATTGATGTTCTGCGCATGCCGGAGGCTTACTCTCCCTTACCAATACACTTTGCCATCATATAGGGCATTGTTTTGTTAAAAAAGACAAATGGCAATATTTTAACATTTCCAATTTACAGATTATCAAGCTAAATTATTAAATTTGTAGTTTGAAATACTGAAAATTATAAACTAATCAACAAGTGATATGAAAAAGAATACATTGCTGATTCTTGCGGCGGCCACAGCAACTGTTTGCTCGGCCCAAAGTAAGTTTGACGCCGGCGGCATCATGGTAATGGATGCCTACAGGCAATTGCAACTTGATCCTATGACTTCGACTGCAGTGTACGAAAACCTGCCTGTTGCGCTTGATGCCGTTAAAGGCCGCTCAGATGCCAAGGTTTCGGCTTTCATCACTCTTAATCCCGGTGCGTCGGTGTCTGACCTCGAAGTACGTGGAATTGAAGTGCTGGCCGAAGTGGGCGACATGGTCATTGCCCAGGGTACACTCGCCGATATTGAAGCCATTTCGAAGAAAGACTTTGTAAGACATATTTCGTTCGGTGAAAAGCGTACCGAACAGCTCAACCGTGCCCGCACCGCCACAGGTGTTGAAGCCATACATGCCGGCACGGGTCTCGAACAGGCTTACAAGGGCAGCGGTGTGATTACCGGTATTTATGATTCGGGCCTTGACCCCAACCATGTCAACTTCCTCGATGATGATTTCAACAGCCGTATGGGCGTGATGTGGAACTTCACCGGCAGCAACGGCTCGTGCATAACTTACACTCCCGACCGTATCAGCTCTTTCAAGACCGACAATAACAGCGGTACCCACGGCACCCACACCCTTGGTTGCATGGCTGGCAGCTATAACGGTAAAGCCACAAAAGTTGCAATCATCGACGATGACAACAACAAGGTGACCGTGAGCAGTGCCTTTAATCGCAATATTGCCAATCCATACTACGGCATGGCGCCCGAGGCTACTATAGCAGCCGGTTGCGGCGAGCTCTACGACGCCAATATTGCAATGGCCGTGAAAAATGTATATGAATTTGCCAAGGCTCAGGGCAAACCCGTGGTTATGAACCTGTCGATGGGCTCGGTGATCGGCCCGCACGATGGTACTGACGGCGTGTGCCAGGTGCTGAGCAATTACGGCAAGGATATGCCCATATTCATTTCGTCGAGCAACAACGGCGACTCGGATATGTCAATCGACAAGACTTTCAGCGTAGGCGATACCAAGTTTGCAACTCTGTGCAGCGCACCCTCAAGATTCTCGGGCCTGATTGATATCTGGAGTGCTACCGACCAGACATTCACCTTCGTTCCTCTGGTATATGACCTCAACACTAAGACTGTGCTCTTCGAATATCCCATAGACGGCTCTAAGGAAGGCACAACTGTGATTGCCAACTCAAATGTGGCCGCCGGTAACAACAAGGTTACCTCGCCGGCATTTGACAAGGCTTTCACCTCGTCGAGCGTAAACATCGCCGTATCTAAGAACACCGGCGGTAACAATCGCTATAACGTACGCGTCAACACCAATATAGTGTACAGCAGCCAGAACAGCGACATGAAGCTGGTATTCGGTTTCCGCATCGAGGGCAGCGCCGGCCAGCGTGTTATGGCGGCTACCAATGCAGATTCTAAGGTGAACGGCTATGAATATCCCGTGGAATTTTCGAGCATGGATCAGCCCGGATTCGAATCGGGAAGCGCTGACTTCAGCATCAACTCCATGGCCTGTGGCGACAACCTCATTGTGGTGGGTGCATGGACTACCCGCAACAACTGGCCTACTCTGTCGGGCTTCAAATCATCATACAACGGCGAATGCCCCGTGGGCGAGGCTGCCGACTTCAGCTCTTACGGCACTCGCCTCGACGGTGTGACTCTGCCTACAGTTTGCGCTCCCGGCCAGGCTATCATCTCGTCGATCTCCACCCCTTATATGGACAAACTCAGCACTCAGCTTGGCTCGGACTTCGCTAAATACGTAAATAATGTATGCTCGGCCGACCAGACTGTGAACGGTCGTCATAACTACTATGATGCCGAGCAGGGTACTTCGATGTCGTCGCCCGTATGCGCCGGTGGTGTGGCTCTGTGGCTCCAGGCCGATCCCACTCTTACCTTTGACGATGTGAAGAGCATTATCGAGGAAACTGCTGACAAGGATGAATTTGTGACCAACGGCATCTATCCCGCTGCCAAGTGGGGTGCCGGTAAGTTCAACGCCATGGCAGGTCTGCGCAAGGTGCTCGGTCTGCCCACCGGTGGTGTAAATGCCGCCCTTACCGACGATATGCGCTTTATCATCACTTCTGACAACAACGCTATCGAGGCTTTTGTGGCCGGTGAGAATGGCCTTGCGGCTACTCTGCACAATATGGGCGGTATGCTCAGTGCAAGCGCCAAGGCTTCGGGTGACACTGTAAACCTGTCGACCGCTGACCTCGCTCCCGGTGTGTATGTGCTCACCGTACAGGGCGAAGGCACCTCGTACACACGCAAGGTGGTTGTGAAATAATTCAAAGCTATACAGGCAGCCATCCGGCTGCTGATAATGGAAGGGGCTGTCTAACAAGTTTAGGCAGCCTCTCTTTTGTGTGGTTCATCAACAAAAAAATAAGGCTTTCATGCTGA
>CAMTKF010000068.1 GCA_947072905.1 uncultured Bacteroidales bacterium | reverse complement strand
TTTGGTCTGCGGTTTTGTACCAAATCGCGATTTTCGCAAGAAAGCAGCCTGATTCTCTCAATATTAAATCTAAAAAAAGAGACTGCCTAACTTTGATTGTTAGACAGCCTCTTGTATTATGGGTTTGTTGGATTATTGAGCGATGGCGATGGCTACGCGGTTCTTGGTCATGCCTTCGAAGGGCTGAACGGTGTCACCCTTGGCGTCGGCAGTGATGCGTTCGGCGGCGATACCGGCCTTTACGAGGGCTGCCTTAACTGATTCGGCGCGACGCTGTGAAAGCTTCATGTTGTAGGGGCTTGTACCGGTTTCCTTGTCGGCGTATCCGGTTACCACAACCTTGGTGTCGGGGTTGGCCTTCATGTATTCTACGATAGCTTCAACCTTGGGCTGTTCAGACTTGCGGATGAACGAAGAGTTGATGGTGAAGAATACATCCTGAGTCATGGGAGCGGGCTTAACCACGGGAGCGGGTTCGGGCTTGGGCTCGGGTTTGGGTTCGGGCTTGGGTTCTACAACGGGTGCGGGAGCGGGTTCTACAATCACTTCTTCCTCTTCAACGATCACCTGCTTCTTGGCGCGGCCACCGAAGCTGTATGTGATACCTACGAGGGCGTTGTACTGCCAGTCCATAGCGCTACCCTTCTTGGAGTTGAACTTGTCGGGGAGCATATTGGCGTTGGCTTCAACGTTGATTGCAAAGCTGTTGCTGAGGTTGAAGTTCACACCCAGACCTGCACGGGCTGCGGGGAAGAACTTGGTGCCGTCCCACAGCTTGTCGAAGTGGTAGCCCTGAGCTGCCATGTCGTTGGCTTCATTGTTGTGGAAGCCGATTGTGCCGCCGAATCCTACGAAGCCGTAGAAGTCGAGCACACGGTTGGGGTTGAATCCGCAGAAGAGGTTGGTGAGCGAGAGCATGAAGTCAACGTTGGGCTGCACGTAGTTGAACTTGTAGTTCTTTTCGGGAGCAACGTAAGCACCGCGACCCTGCCAGCCGCTTACACCGAAGCGCAGACCGATAACGGGGTTGAACTTGTAGCCGAAGTTGATGGCAGCTGCGGGCGAAACAAGATCTTTGAATTTCTTAGCTTCACCGATGGTGTAGCCACCGCCGGCCTGGAGCTGCATGAACCAATGGGGATTGAATTCAGAAGTTTCAGTTACTGAGCCTTCGCTCACTACTGTTGTCTGAGCTGATGCGGCCAATGGCGAGAATGCCATTGCAACGGCGCATGCTGCAATTAATTTTTTCATAGAATCTCTCATAATTAATAGTTGTTAGTTATTTATATCTGTCTGTATAACAAACATGGTAAAATGTTTGTAAGCTCTTTTTGTCGCGATAATTGCGACAAATGAGATATTTGTTGAACTCAAAATTACAAAAAATTTATCAATAACTATATAAAGTTTTAAATTATTTGTCCTTTTTGTCGGTTTTTCTTAAAAAATTTGCCACTTTTGGCTCAAAAAAAGGGCCTTATAAGTAAAAACAGGCTCTTCTTTGGCATGTAAATGGATTTTATGTAATTTTGCATCATGGAAATAAAAAATCTGCTTTTCGACCTCGGCGGGGTCATAATGGATATTAAGAAAGAGAATTGTATCGAGGCATTCCGCAGCATCGGTCTAAGGAATCCCGAGGATTATTTCGGCGAATTTTCTCAGAAGGGACCTTTCATGCTCCTTGAACGAGGCGATATGTCGACCGACGAATTTCATGCCGCCCTGCGCCGCGACCTGCCCCCCGGCACTACCGACCAACAGATAGACCATGCTTTCTGCCGCTTCCTTACAGGTATTCCCGTAGAGCGACTGAAACAGCTAAGGCAGTTGCGCAATAATTACAAGGTGTATATGCTCAGCAACACCAACCCCATAATGTGGAATTCAACCATCAAGGATGAGTTTACAAAAGAGGGTATGCAGCGCGAGGATTACTTCGATGGAATGGTGACATCTTTTGCGGCCAACTCTCTCAAGCCCGAAGAGAAGATTTTCAGGTATGCCATAGAGCATCTGGGCATCAAGCCCGAGGAAACCATTTTCCTCGACGACTCAGCAGTCAATCTCGAAGCAGCAGCCAAACTGGGCTTCAAGACAGCCCTGGTGGCTCCCGGTACTGAATTCATTGATATAATCAAGTAAAAACTATGCCGGCAAGGATAGCCACAGTAGGTACTTTTGACGGATTACACCATGGACACCGGGCCATACTCGACACTCTGCTCGATCGCGCAGGCCACGGCGGGCTGACTCCCGCCGTCATCACGTTCACATCACACCCGCTGGCCACCATAGCACCCGAGCGAGCGCCGGCCACGGTGATGGATCGCCGCGATGTGGAGAAGGCCCTGCATGCAGCCGGTATAAGCGATGTGATAATGCTCGACTTCAACGCCGACCTCGTACGGCTCACGGCACGTGAGTTCCTGAGAATGTTGCATCAGCGATATGATGTGGACGAGCTGGTGATGGGATTCGACAACACATTCGGCTCTGACCGCCTCAAACAACACGAAGACTACATAAAGGCTGCCCGCGACGAAAATATCAGGATAAGTTTCGTAGACCCGGTGCTAACCTCCGACAATCTCAAAATATCAAGCTCGCTGCTGCGCCACGCCCTTGCCGACGGCAACATTGAGCGTGCTCACGAGTGTCTGGGCCATTATCCCGGCTTCAGCGGCACCGTGGTCCACGGCAAGCGCAACGGCCACAAGATTGGTTTCCCCACGCTAAACATAGCTCCGGTGCATTGCCTGCCCATAGCCAAGGGTGTGTATATAGCCACCCTGCTATACGAGGGGCGCAGCTATCACGGAGTGCTTAACGTTGGCAACAATCCCACTTTCGGCGATTCAAACAGCCTGAGCTACGAACTTCATGTACCCGACCACGACCTCGGCGACATGTATGGACGCAACGTAAGCGTGCAGGTAATCAAATATCTGCGCGGCGAGAAGAAATTCGACTCCATAGACTCGCTCATATCATCGATAAGCGAGAATGTGGAGCAGATGAAGGAATACTTTACCCCTCTATCAGGCAAGTAAATCGAGAATCTGCTTGGCCGAATCTTTTGTATTTACCTTATTTATAATGTGAGTGATGCGGTGGTCGGCATCGGTGATGAAAGTGGTGCGCACGGTGCCCATGTATTCGCGTCCGGCCATCTTCTTTTTCTGCCACACACCGAATGCCTGATTCACCTCGGTAGACTCGTCGCTGAGCAGAATGAAAGGCAGGCTGTGTTTCTGTGCGAACTTTACATGGCTTGCCACTGAATCCTTGCTAATACCTATCACCACATATCCGCGGGCACGCAGATCATCATATCCGTCGCGCAGCGAGCAAGCCTCGGCAGTGCAGCCGGGTGTATTGTCCTTGGGGTAAAAGTAGATTATCAGAGGTTTGCCGGCAAAGTCATCGGCTTTCACTACATTGTTTTCGGCATCATATCCGAGAACTTCTGGTATTTTATCTCCTATATTCATAGTATTTTTTTTGCAAATATAGTGATAAATTTATATTTGGCATACTTTTTATTTAAATTATGTTAATAACGCAATTTTTTTGCTCGAAAATTATGTTATATAACATATAATTGCTAATTTTGCATTGTGTTTTTCATGGTATTAGATTTAAGGTTAAAGAGATTGCTCGTCGAGACGACGAGTAATTTTTTTTGTACCTGTCTGTAACCCGCTGCCAAGACAATAAAAATCTGATTGCTACGTTTTTATAACATGCAGGAATATTTCTCTCCATACATACACGATATAGACCGCAACAACAATATGGACCTTGTGAGGTACATATTGGCATTCGGTGTGCTGATAGGTCACTTCAACTATCTGTGCGGTGCCGATGTGCCGTGGATAATCTCCACCCACAACCGCGTGGGCGTATTTTTTGCCATGAGCGGATTCGTGCTTGTAAAGGGAATGCTCCAAGGACAGCCCTACGGCACATTTGTCAAGAAGAGAATACTGCGCATAGTACCATCGTATTTCTTTGTTATCATAGCATTTGCGCTGCTGCTGGCACCACTGTCTACCTGCAGCCTGTATGAGTATTTCACCGGAGGGCAGTTTGTCAAGTATCTGCTTGCCAACCTCAGCTTTCTCAACTTCCTTGAGCCGGCTTTGCCGGGTGTGTTTGACGATTGTGTGAACAATGCCGTAAACGGCTCGCTGTGGACCATGAAGGTGGAGTGGCAGCTCACCCTTACAGCTCCGCCGCTGCTGTGGCTTATAAAACGCTACCGTATAAATCTTGTGAAGGCTATCATAGCAATTCTGATTGGCTCACTGGCCTACCATCTGCTGTTCCATTATCTGTATTCAACAACCGGTAAAAATATCTACGAAATATTGGGACGCCAGTTTATGGGTCAGACCTTCTTCTTTTACATGGGCATACTCATATATTGCTATTACCGGCAGTTCATGAAGCATCTTGCCGCCCTGGCGCTGATATTTGGCGTGATATATTTTGCCATGCCCGGCTCGGAAATATATTTCCTTTTATTCCAGCCATTTGTGATATGTATTTTCTTCATGGCGCTGTCGCTTGTGCCGGGCAATATATGCCGCTACATCGACAGGGGCAACAATATATCATACGAGATATTCCTGTGTCACTACCCCATAGTGCAGCTTGCCCACCACTATGGGCTGATTGACCGATACGGCACAGCGGCAACATTCGCACTGGTAGTGTCAGCCACCCTTATGGCGGCGTTAATCACTTATATTACAGTAGGAAGAACGTTTAAAATCTATCAGAGCCGTCGGCGTTCAGATATTTCCTTACAACAAAGAATCCCTTGAGCATGTGGGCAAGCGATAAATGCAGGGGTGCATTGCGTCGCGGCACATCGCGCAGCAGACGCAGCAATCCCTCGGCCATGCCATATTTAAGCCGCAGATAAGCGCCCTGCGTGCGCAGCACCGTGGGGGTGGCTCGGCGGTTGCCGGTGGTGATGGCCGGATGGCGCACTATCTCTATGGGGAAAAATCGTCCTTTAAGGTGCGACTTCTGCAGGCGCATGAAGAATATGCTGTCGTCGCCTGTACCGAACACCGGCATCCCAAGGCCGAAATGATTGGAATAGCGCATGTAGGCGGGCAGAGAACGGCGTCTTACGGCCAACTCGAAAGCCGTCATGTAATAGCCTTTGGGATCCTTGCCCGAGAGGTCGAAACTATGGTCGGGAAAACTCTTGTTGTCACCACCGGTATGGATAAAAGTGGCATAATCGAGCGCAGGGTCGTCCTCAAAAGCCTTTATCACGGCTTTAAGTCCCTCGGCATTGTAGTGCAGATCGTCGTCGGCAAAGAGTATTATGTCGCTGCTGCCGCGCGACAGGGCCTCGTTGCGGTTTACGTTGCTGCCGCGTGTATAGTGCTCGTGTATCTCCACATCATCGCGTACGGCGAGAGTTGCGGGAATCTCGATGGGAAGGCGATCGGGATTTTGCAGGCTCACGAAGTATCGTACACCCGGCAACTGCGGCATGGTCATGGTGCCAACACGCGCAAGGCCCTCGGGGCCGAATGTTATTATCTGAATTTCAAGGCTTAACATCTGCTACAATTTTTCATTCCAGAATTTAAGGTGACGGGCCGCTACAGTGAGCGAATCGTTATGTTTCTTCACGAATCGGCGCCCTTGCTTACCGGCTTCCACCACTTTTTCAGGATTCAGCACATATTCCTTAAGGGTAGCGTATATCTCATCCTCGCTCGGGCTGCAATTGATAACGGGTCTGAGCGACGGCTCGGTGATGAAGTCGTAGAATTCATTCTCGCCGCCCGACAGCACAGCCTGTCCCGCTGCCATAGCCTGCAGGGCATTGGTGGCCGGAGAATATGAATAGAGTTGGTCGAGCACTATATCGGCGCTGCGCATGGCTGCAAGATAATCCCGGTAAGGCATATCAGTAACCCGTGTAAGGCTACATCGGTCGGGAAACTCCAGGGCAAGGCTGCGGGCTACAGCTCCTATACGGTCGGTGCCCTTGAACACATTGCGGGCCGACTTCACGCCCAGAAACAGATTCACACATCCGTCGGCGGCAAGCGGCCTGTCGATCGGCTTTATGCAGCCAAGGTCAACGGGAATGCCCGTGTATGCCAAGCGGTCATCATCGAGCCGGCGCTGCATTGCAAGGTGATACTCATACAGGGCGGTGGTCACACCATCCACGCTGTCATAAAGTTCCTCGCACCAGTGGGCAATGTCGCCCTGCTGCCACAGCGCGTTCTCTCGCAGCACGGCAGCATTGGGCTTGTAAAGCTCTCCTCCGTTCATATACTCGCTGTAGCGCAGCGGGCAATCAGGCGCCAAAAGAAAGTCCATTATAGCCTTGTCTGTGCCCACCGAGCCTAAGAATATGCCGCCGTTGTAGCGGCGCAGGTGCTTGTAGAGCTTTCTGAGTCTGGCAGGGCGCAGAGTCACAAACGAGGGTGCAATAAGAGAAACCACGTCGAAGCCGCGCAGACGGCGGTCAGCCAGCATCTGCGCATACAGCAACGCACCCCCCGCAGGGCCGGGCAGGCGGCGCCTGAGCGCAACGGTGGCCTCGGTCTTCATGAATCCTCCGCCGTCAGAGGCCACAACCACCGTATGCCCAAGCTGCCGCAGGGCATCGCCCAGGCAGGCATGATAGTTGCTGTAGTCGCCGAGCAGAAGGATTTTCATGTAAGCTGAGTGAGACGGGTATTATATAGACGAGAGTCGGCGCAGATTTTCTATAACCTCGCCGGCGGTCATGCGCCTTTGCAGTCTCAGCGTCGAGGCAAAGTCGCGCGCCACCACCACTACCGACGGATGGCTGAACATGCGGTAATAGTAGGAATATTCCTTGCGGTACATGGCTTCGGTCTCGTCATCGTCGAGCGAGCAATGAGTCTTGCCATCGTTCACTATCATGTCGTGAACCACCTGCAGCACGTCCTTGTCTACATCGTGTCCGGCGGCCAGAGCACGACACATAACATTGCCGAGCATCAATCCCGATGTAATCTGATATTGTTTCAAAATCTCGTTCCAGCTTATCTTGGCCGAAATACGCGGATTGCCGCAGAAAAAGAATTCCTCGGCCATGCGCAGGGCTTCATCTTCATCCTCAATCGAAACCTCAGCCAGCAGATGCTCGCAATCGCAGGCCACAAGGCTTATGGCCATACCGGCGATGCCGAGACTTTTATCGTTCTCGTCTGTATATTTAAGTTTATTTTCCATTTAATTGATCACTACTATTTTGGTAACGGCACCCGAAGCCGAGCCGGATGCATTTTGAGATGTATATACCATATAAACACCTGAATTGACTCTATTTCCTGCGGCATCGCATCCGTCCCACACGGCCAACCCACCTTCAGAGCGTCCGTTCCATACCACATTTCCCTTTATATCAGCTATTTTCACCAGCGAATTGTCCATAAGGCCCTTGATGGTGATCATGCCTGAATATTCGGGACGCACGGGGTTGGGATAAGCTATTACCTCAGAATAGTCGTCGGCTGCCGGAGAGGCATCTGAGCTGTATAAAAACAGCCCCTCGGGAGTGCCTACCAGCACTTCGTTGCCCTTGGGGTCGCAGGCTATCATTGTTATGGTATTTGATACAAGCGGCGAATTATCCTTGTTTATTTCTTCAATTATCTCGGTACCGCTCTCGTTTACCAGAAACATACCCGAGCCGGCGGTGCCTATCCACTTACGGTTGGTGGGGTCTACAGCCATACATACTATTTTGTCGGTATCGAGCAGATAGTCGGCATAGTTGGTGCCGTCGTTGCGGGGTACCTTGGGACGTGTCACCGACAGATAATTTGAGGAATCATCCACCAGATTCTTGGCATCCCTGAGAATGTACACACCGGCATCGGTACCTATCCATATATGGTTGTTACGGTCTTTGAGCAGCGATGTCTTGGTGTATAGTTTTATCACGTTGCCGTCCTGGTCGGTTACGCCGGTAAATTTCACTACCTTGTCGTCGGAGGTGCGCAGCGTGCCCTTGGTGTCAATTCCCACTATGGGGCCATCCCACTCGGCATCAACATACATGCCGTAATTGCCGGCAAAAACAATCTTGCCGTCGGTCCAACCCGAGTTGTTTTCCACCCATGCCGGCGACTGCCAGTGTTTGAATCCTCCCTTGGCATCTTTTTCGGTAAGGGTTTCAGGATTCTTGCGCAATATCTGCAATGATTCCTTGCTTATCACCTTAAGGGGCGACGTGCCGTTATGACTTGAATTGCCCCAGTGTGCTATCCACAGATTTCCCTGATTGTCGAAGCCAAGGCCGTATGCTCGCGAGCCCCAGCTACCGGTTACTATGGGCGAGTTGTTGCGGTCGTAATGATAGAATAATTCGCCGTCTTTGAGCACTATGAGGCCGTCGTAATTATTGGCATGATAGACAAACGAGGCATCCTCGGGGTCGATCACCGTCTGTCCCGGGCCGCCGTATAGCAGATTCAGTCCCGACGCATTCTGGGCTAACTGCGAATTGTCTGACAGCTGTTTTTCGATCTCGGGATAACGCGGTGTGATCTTGCCGCTGCCCCATTCATAGCTTTCGAGCAGCAGGGGTATGCCGTAGCCGCCGTTTATGTCGCCCGATGGATGATAGGTTGAATTGCCTATGCCGTTGAAGTACGTTTCGTTGCCGTCGGGTGTTGTGCAGGCAAAGGCCGAGTTGAACTGTTTTGACGACTCGGGGCGGTATTTGTCTGAAATGACTGTAAAGGCGCCGCCTTCAATGTCGTAGTTGCCAATGCCGCTGTTGTCGGCAGCCCAAACCGATTTCATCGACTTCCACGCACCCATCTTATGATTCTTGAGTTGCTCGGGTATGGGAGTCGCCGACACCATGGCTCCGGCCTTGTCAATCAACACCAGCTTGTTGTCGGTCACCACAAGATAACCGTCGGCCATCTGTTCTATGCTACGTGCGCCATCGCTCTTGATAATGAAAGACTGCGACACCGTGCCGGCCGATATGTCGAAGCGGCAAATGTTTATATCGTCTCTGAAAATGTATATATAGCTGTTGTCGTCTATCTTCTGCCAACAGTCTATACCTACATTCTCAAGGGGTGTAAATTTATCAAAGGTATTGTGACGTATGCTCTTGGGAGAGTAGTGCAGGTAATAATCGGCAAAAATCACCAGATAATCGCCGAATTCCTGCGCCTGCATCACATTCTTGTTGTAGATACCCGACTCCACCACGGCGTGGCGCTGGTCGTCGCACACAACAATACCGAAAGAGGTGGCCACGTAAAACCGGCCGTCGCCGAAGCTCACGGCATTGATTTTCTTATCGCCCGAAATTTTGGCATTCTTTATATCGGGCATGTTCACTATACGGCCGTCATCATATATCAGGTCGAGATTGCAGTTGCCGTATATACACAGCAGGTATTTTTCCTTGTCGTTATAGCGTATTGATTCAATGCCGCTGTCCGACACCTTTGTGCCGGGCGAGAAGAAGGTGGTTTCGTCATAATCCTTGTCGTAGGCATAAAGCACGCCGCCGGTGAGATAGTAGACATAGCGTGGAGTATCGACCACATTGTCGATGGTAACACCCGACATCTGCAGCACCTGCCACGAGCCGGGCGTACCGGCCAACACGCCCGATACTGCGGTAAATAGAAGTATTAAAAGGAGAAAGGCTTTTTTTATCATTGTTTTTAATGGTTAAGATATTCGAGCAGTGCGCGAGTGGCACGGCCGCGATGGCTTACTGCATTTTTTTCTTCGGCCGAGGCTTCGGCAAAACTCTTGTCCCAGCCCTCGGGCATGAATACGGGATCGTATCCAAATCCACCCTCACCGCGCGGAGCTGTGAGAATACATCCCTTGACCTCGCCCTCAAACATCATCGTTCTATCACCCTGCAACAAGGCGATAACAGTGCAGAAACGGGCTTTGCGGTTGGCAACACCCTGAAGATTTTTCAACAGCAGGGCAGTGTTGGCGGCGGCATCATGACCCTCGCCGGGAGCATAGCGGGCCGAGTGCACACCGGGCGCACCACCCAAGGCATCAACCTCAAGGCCGGTATCGTCGGCAAAACAGTCATATCCATAATGTTCCTTCACCCACTGAGCTTTCAGCAGGGCATTACCCTCGAGGGTATCGGCAGTTTCGGGAATATCATCATGACAGTCTATGTCGGCCAACGACAATATTTCATATCGTTCGCCCACTATCTGCCTGAGTTCCGACAACTTATGTGAATTATTTGTAGCAAATACTATCTTTTCCTTCATAAGAAATAAAGAGGTGACATCATTCATTATATAACGCAAAAACAGCACAAATATTGTGTTATCGCGTCCTTCTGCTACACCGTATATCCACCCTGCGGTCATGTATAGCAAGGGGCATGGGAATATGACATCGGTATTTAGCATGTTTCCCAAGCGGCGTAGCATGGTGCTCGGGAATATGACATCCGACAAGGATGTCTGCAACTACCGTAACCGCGGTATGCACGAGCGAAGGGAGGGCATGCGTGACATGGTGTTGTGGGTGGGTTAATATGGTTGTGATTGGTATAATGCCTTGGTTATCGGGAATATGGCATCCGAAGGAAGCCTGTGAGCTAGTAGCTTTTACCTTTGCAGACGAGATTCAGAGTTAACATTTGCTCTCTGAATTGTTAAATAGAAAGACAGAG
>CAMTKF010000067.1 GCA_947072905.1 uncultured Bacteroidales bacterium | reverse complement strand
AGAAAGCAGCCTGATTCTCTCAATATTAAATCTAAAAAAGAGACTGCCTAACTTTGATTGTTAGACAGCCTCATTATGCATCACCCGCTTCAAGATTCCAAATGGAAGCTTTCGTTGTAGACGGTGTCGAGGGGGTTGGGAGCGGGGAAATCGAGCGATTCGCCGGTGATTTCAGATGAGGTGGTGTCGACGGCTGCATCGGCTGCCATGTCGCGACGTCCCTTCAGGGGCAGTGTGTACGACAGGCTGAACGAACCGGTAATGCTCTGTCCGCGTGTGCCGTAGCCGGGTATGTACCATGGCTTGCCGTGCTCGTTCTTGCTTTCGTGAATCAGCGAGTGGAATATCAGTCGCCAGCCGGCCGAGAAGTTTTTCCACAGTTTTACACGCAGTCCCACGCTGAATTCCATCCATCCGGCGGTCGCGCTCTGGTCGGGCAGCGTGAATCCGGGTACATCGCCCCAATAGCCGGGTGCGGGTGTGACCGACGGCAGACCCCACTTGAAGGGCGAGAAGCCGTAGCGGGCTCCCACAAACCATTTGTAGTCGGGATTGGAGTTGTAGAGGAAGTTGTAGTCTATTCCTATCTTGAAGTAAACGCTCATGGGCGAGGAATAGGTGAAATTTTGTGTGGCGGGGGTACTGTTGGCCTGTCCGAGTCCGGCCTCGAACGCGGGGAAGTAGCGGTTGTGCAGGTTTACATCGGCCCAGAATCCTACAAGGCCGTGTTTCTGCCCGAAAGCCCTCATGGCCGGATTCCACAGGTCAACGCCCACGGTAGCGTCCATGATGAGCGGATATTTCATCTTAGGTACCTTGATCAGGGTGGTTGAGTCTATCCACTCCTCGCCGGTAAGGGAGTCGATGTAGAGGATTGTACCGTTTTCGCGCACCACGTGCGATGAGCGGGCGCGGAAGGCGGCGTTGATGCGCGAGGTGTCGTCCTTGGTCTCATTGATGGCCTGGGTCTGCGATGCGGCGTTGTTGACCGGAGAAATGTGGCGTTTGGGCTTGGCGGGGGCGTCGTCGGCCCACAGCGCGCCGGCGGCCACAGCTACGGCCGATGCCAGTATCATGGATCTCATGGCGCGGGTTGACTTCATCGTGAAGGCTCCTCCTGAGCCGTGCGGAAGTATATCTTGATACGTTCGGCCTCAACGTTGGTGAAGAGCGAGTCGGTGAGCAATACCGAGTCGATGAGGTGAGTGGTGTGGGTAAGGCTCTCTATGCGGTAGATGTACATGGCACCGCATTCCTCTGAGGCGAAGTATGGTATGGTCTGATAGGTGAAAGTGAGGGTGTCGTTGAAGGCAGGATTGGCCAGAATGCCCTGTTTGTAGCTGAAAACCCACGATGTAGAGGGTTGGTCGGGCCTCAGTGGCATGTAGGCCTGCGATGTGGCGCTGCCGGCCTGCACGAGTATTGAGTCGCCGGGCGCACCTATTCCCTGAATCTGCAGCGAGTCGATGGCTACGGCCGCGGCTGTGGCGCTTGAGTAAAACTTGGCCAGCGGCAGGGTGCTGCCGTTGTCAAGGCATCCGGCCGAATTGCATCCGGCCAGCACAATCGCCGTCAGTAGTGATATGCCGAGAATCCTGCGCATCAATCGTCCCCCTTAATGACAATTTCATCGAGCTGTTTGCGCGACTTGGCGGGCACCTTGGCATCGGCCGCCGGATAGCCTATGGGAATGATGGCTACAGGCTCCAATGAAGGTTCGAGCGAGAATGCCTCGGCTATGACCTTGGGGTCGAAATTGCATACCCAGCAAGTACCCAGTCCCAGCGATGCGGCGGCCAGGCATATATGCTCCACGGCTATTGATACATCCACGTCAGTGTGGTCTTTGCCGTCGCAGGGGCGATGCCATGCGGCTGCGTGGTCGCCCAGGGCTATGATGAAGGCCGGAGCCGTGGCTATCCATGCGCGGTCGTAGGCACGGCTGATTATGCTGCGGGCGTGCTCGCCATCGACTACCATGAATCGCCAGGGCTGGCGGTTGCAGGCCGAGGGGGCAATGCGGGCGGCATCGAGCACGGCATCAATAAGGTCGCGGCCCGGGGCACGGAGGGTGTCGTAGTCGCGGCAGGAGTAGCGCTCGGCCATCACCTGCATCAGCGAGCTGTATAAGTTGAGATCGTTGGTCATAATTCTTCGTCAATTTCGTAATCGTTGCGGCGCTGCGAGTTGCGGGCCACCAGTTCGCCCACAAATCCGGCAAGGAAAAGCTGGCAGCCTATGATCATCAGTGTGAGTGCCAGATAGAAGTAGGGCGACTCGGTGACAAGTATGTAGGGATTGCCGTGGTACATGTCCCATAGTTTGCCGAATCCCACCACAGCCACGGCTATGAAGCCGAGGATGAACATCAGCGAGCCCAGCAGCCCGAAGAAGTGCATGGGCTTGCCGCCGAACTTGCCTGTAAACCACAGGGTGCCAAGATCGAGGTAGCCGTTAACAAAGCGGTCGAGTCCAAACTTGGTCTTGCCATACTTGCGTGCCTGGTGGTGCACCACCTTCTCGCCAATGCGGTTGAAGCCTGCGAGCTTTGCCAGATAGGGTATGTAGCGGTGCATGTCGCCATATATCTCTATGTGCTTCACGACTTTGTTGCGGTATGCCTTAAGGCCGCAGTTGAAGTCGTGCAGATTGTTGATTCCGGTAACCTTACGTGCGGTGGCGTTGAAAAGCTTGGTGGGAATGGTCTTCGACAGGGGGTCGTAGCGCTTCTGTTTGTAGCCCGAAACCAGGTCGTAGCCCTCGGCGGTGATCATGCGGTAGAGCTCGGGAATCTCGTCGGGCGAATCCTGCAGGTCGGCATCCATGGTTATGACCACATCACCCTTGGCGCGGGCAAAGCCGGTGTTGAGGGCGGGGCTCTTGCCATAGTTGCGGCGGAAAGCCACACCGTGGAATGCGGGATTCTTGGCCGATAGCTGTTTGATTACTTTCCATGAATCGTCGGTGGAGCCGTCGTTCACAAAAATCACTTCGTAAGAAAAATTGTTTTCGTTCATCACCCGCTCGATCCAAGATGCGAGTTCGGGCAGCGATTCGGCTTCGTTATACAGAGGTACTACAATCGAAATATCCATTGTGTGAATTAGTTGTCGGGATTAAAATGAGGCGGTTTATTGCTGTGGTTGTGTCGGCCGGTTGCCCTTACAATCAGCCCCGATACGAGCGAGAGCAGCGAGCCGGTGAAAACCACCATGTACATCAGCTCAAGGGTTACGTCGATGGGCGAGGGCAGCGAATGAGAGTCGCGTGCCCGCTCTATGCCCTTGACGAGAGTGGTGATGTCGGGGTCGGATGACGCGCCGTATATGCTCACAACCAGATCGACCTGGTCGTTGATAAATCCCGGCCACATCCACCGCAGGGCACCGTAGACCACAAGCCCCATGATGAGCGATGCAAAGAAAAACATACAAATGCCCTGAAGCCACAAGGCCGAGAGCGTAGGCGACTGAAGCTGGCGCGAGAATGTTCGCTTCTGGGTGATGAAGGTAATCACCGGCACCCCCGCCATCAGCACCATCGTGGGCAAAAACATCATGGGATAGTATACAGATGCGCCCATACACAGGCAGGCCGCCGCCAGCACCGGTGCAAGCAGCAAGCCATCTTCGGCTCCGAGCCTGTAAACGGATTTAAAGTTTTCGCTCATAGACTGCAAAATTACAAAAAAAACACCAACAAGCGGCAAAATAGGCGAAAAAAGTTACGCGACCCGACTGTTGAGCCGGGCCGCGCAGAGTTGTTTATAGGATTTGATTAATTTAGAGCTTGTTAAACATTCGCTTGGTTTTTAAGAACGAGCATACGATACAGCACGCCTTGCAGAGCCACACTCAATGTGGCACCCAAAGCTATGATGAATAGGAATACAATGAAAGAAATGAATCCTACATTGATAGCACCGGCAATCCATCCCAGTATCATGGC
Organism: uncultured Bacteroidales bacterium; assembly: GCA_947072905.1. Lineage (GTDB taxonomy): Bacteria > Bacteroidota > Bacteroidia > Bacteroidales > Muribaculaceae > CAG-873. The sequence goes on along the minus strand of CAMTKF010000067.1, from coordinate 7,958 downwards.
TCCTACGAAATATACGATGTAGATAGCCAGTGTGGAGAAGAATATCATCCACTTGTATCCGTAGGTGTATTGAGTTGATTTGGTCATTGCCTCGGCGGGATTCATCTCGTGGTCAACCAGCAGCAACAGTGCAAATGTCCAGCCTATACCTATGATGATGGCCGGAACTATCATGAAAAACAGAGCCGGGATGATTGAAAGTCCCATCAGGCCGATGCAAGAGAAGAATTCGCCCATGTATTTGCGATATTTACCATCGAAGATGGCTGTGGGATTCATCACTTTGCCGCGGCTGAGTTCGAGAGGCATGCCGTAGAACAAGGCAATGGTAGTACCAACGTTGATGTACGGAACCCATATAGTGATTACCCATAGCAGCGCAGCCCCCAAAATGGAGGGGATGTTTTTGATTGCGGTGTTGAATGTTTGATTCAGCACCAGTCCTAAAGAAATGTTCATAATGTATTTGATTTGGTTGTGATTTTTAACAAATGTAGTGCTAAACTATTGTTTATACAACAATAATTAACGTAATTAAGTATAATTAACTAAAAAATCATGGTTTTCCGTGATAAAATTTTAAACTTAAGGTAATAAAATTTGGTTGTATGCTGAGGAATGGCTAAATTTGCAATAATCAAAAATTAAAATTCACACACATGAATCAAAGACAAGTAACTTTTGTTGAAGCCGTAAAGATGGCTCTGCAGCAGAACTACTGTAACTTCGAGGGACGCTCGTCGCGCTCGGAATACTGGTGGTTCATACTTTTTAACTTCATCCTCAGCGCAGTGATAAGCTTGGTATTCAGCTTCAGTCAAACAGTTGAGTTGATAATGAGCGGTGTAGTATCGCTTGCATTGCTTCTGCCCGGACTCGGACTGGCAGTGCGTCGACTTCACGATACAGGCCGCAGCGGCTGGTGGCTGTTCCTCGCATTAATCCCCATTGTAGGTGCAATCATTCTTCTTATCTGGTTGATCCAGCCCAGTCAGGAGCACCCCAACCAGTATGGTCCCGAACCCAACGTGATGTAATTTATCCACACGCATAAAAAATTGCCCGGAAGCCTTGCAGGCCTTCGGGCAATTTTTTTATGACATTGGGTTATGTCAGGCTTTGAGAGTGTTGATGGCAGCTTCGTAATCGGGTTCGTTGGTGATTTCGTTTACGAGGTCGCGGTAGATTACCTTGCCGTTTTCGTCGACGATAAGCACACAGCGAGCCAGAAGTCCGGCCAGAGGGCCGTCGGTAATCTGCAGACCGTAGTTATGGGCAAATTCGGGCGAACGGAAGGCTGAGGCAGCCATCACTTTGTCGAGACCTTCTACAGTGCAGAAGCGGGCCATGGCAAATGGGAGGTCCATTGAAACGCAAAGCACGGCCACGTCGTTGAGCTTGGCTGCTTCCTGGTTGAAGCGGCGCACAGAGGCTGCGCATACAGGAGTGTCGAGGCTGGGGAATACGTTGAGTACAAGCTTCTTGCCGGCAAAATCGGCCAGGGTAACTTCTTGAAGGTCTTTTGTCACGAGTTTGAAGTCGGGAGCTTTGCTACCGGCTTCGGGCACAGTTCCGTAGGTGTGGAAGGGTGTGCCCTTGAAATATACTGTTTCCATGATTTAATTAAAAATATATTTTATCTTGCCAATGCGGCTTTCTGAATAACAATGTCACTAAGCATATTGTTGCGGCCTATGTGAATGTCGGCTACAGTGCCGTCGGGACGGCAGAACAGTATCGACGGAAAGTTCACCACCCCGCAGTTGCGGGCCAGCGATCGAGCGCTCACGAGAACCATCTCGCCGGGGCGTTCTGATTCTACGGTTTCGGTTATCGAATCAATATCCTTGTTTACAAATGCCAGCACCAGTGTGGCAGAGTAGGGCAGGGTGTCAATGGCTTTTCTGAGGTCGGCAACCACGTCGGCAGTGGCGTCTACCGAGTTGTTGAGTACGGCAATCACGGTTATGTTGTCGAGTCCCTCGCCGCGCACATGGCTGAAGCGCTTGCGGCTCAGTGTATTTACCGCAAACGACGGCAGCGGCTCACCTCTCAGATTCTCGAGGGTGAATGAGTTCTTGCGATATTTCTCAAATATATCGGGGTACAGCTCTATGAGTTTCTGCTCTGTGAGATTGAAGCATGTGGCTCCGGCCGGTGCCGATGTATAGTTCACGGTTATTATCTGTTCGCCCATCTGGCCGGGATTAGTGGTGACTTCCTTGGCTACGGGCATGCCCTGTGGGTCGAAACTGTAGGTGAACTCAGCCGTGGTATATCCTCGCACCTCTCGCGAACCTTTGAGTACATACCCCGTGGAGCCGGTGTTGAGCGAATAATTATATGTGGAGTCGGTGGCTATGGCTTTCAGCTCTCTTGAAATAAGCTGAGGCAGCATAGACGCAAACTGTTCCTTGAACTGCACGCCGTGGTTTGAAGACCCTCTCGGAGCGAATGGCGCTGAGTTTTCCGCCACATGATACTCCGAGAGTTTTCCACCCTGAAAACGGAAGAAATTGCCGCTGAAGTAAGCCGCAAATCCATTCATGGCCGTAGTGCTGTCTTTGAGTACGGGCTGCCATCCCACCAGATAATCGCATGGCGAAAGCGAATCAGCCGGGGTAGCATAACTCATCAGGTCTAAATTGTAGGTCACGGGTAGCTCAGCGTTGGGCAAGAGCACCTCGTAGGTAGCCCTTGCCCTGTAACACTCGGTAGAATCAAGCCTGTCGGCAAGATCTGAAAGCGAACTTTGAGCATAAGCACAATGTGACAACAACAATAAAAAAGAAACAAATGGCAAAGAGAATTTCATGATGAATGTATTATGAATTGTTAACAAACCGATATTTGTTTTGGTTTGGTCGGCGCATGAAAAAATATTCAAAACTGTTATAAATGGATTTAGCCCGCAAAGGCATGTACAAATTTACAGGCAAATTTGGATTTATCTATAATTGCTTTGATTATATGTAGAATAATTTTGCGACATAAATCTTGAGTCAGTGCAATGAAAACTCATAAATAATGGATAACTTTGCACTGCAGTCAAATAATAACCTTAAATCACGATAGATTAATGAACAGTAGTAAAATCAAATCCTGTGTTGCAGCACTCTTGTTGTCGGCCTGCCCTATGATGACGATGGCCGATATGGTGTGGTACGACGGCTCAGCCCCTATAACATATTCGACCGACACTAAATACGACCTCGTGGTAGGAACGGCGATGGACATGTTTGTATCGGATATGGAAAAAGTTACAGGACAGGCTGCCCGCAGAGCCAAGGTTTCGAATTCTACTATAGTGCTCACTCAGCTCGACCGTGCCTCAAAGTCGCAGAAAAGCAAACTCGCTAAGATAGGGGTGCCGGTAGATGAAATAGCAGCTCTCACCGACGGATTCAATATTACTATCAACAACGGCAAGATATACGTGACCGGAGCTAATGGCCGCGGCACGGCTTACGGCCTGCTCGAGCTGTCGCGCAAGGCCGGTGTAAGTCCCTGGATATGGTGGGGCGACGTTAAGCCGCTGAAAAAGTCGAAACTCGAGTTGCCCGACGATTACAGCACCACACAGGGAGCATCGGTTGAATACCGCGGAATATTCCTCAACGACGAAGACTGGTCATCGCGCCCCTGGAGTTACACCAATTTCGAAAAAGGCAAATTCGGAGTGATAGGACCGCGTACCAACAAGGAAATCTTCAAGCTGCTGATGCGCCTGCGCGCCAACGCCGTGTGGCCCGCCATGCACGAAGGCACAGAAGCCTTTTTCAAAAATCCGGAGAACAAACTGGTAGCCGACAGCTGCGGCATAGCTGTGGGCTCATCGCATTGCGAACCCTTGCTCCGCAACAATGTGGGCGAGTGGGATGTGAAAAAGCGTGGCGCATACAACTATATCACAAATAAGGAAGCCGTAAAGGATTACTGGGCCGAGCGGCTTGATGAAGTGAAAAATTCAAGCGGCGGCAATATGTTCACCATAGGCATGCGCGGCATACACGACGGCTCGATGGAGGGCGTGAAGACCCCGCAGGAGAAGTTCGACGCCCTGCAGCAGGTGATAGACGACCAGCAGACACTCATACGCGAGCATATAGGTAACCCCGCCGGACAGATGCAGGTATTCGTACCTTACAAGGAGGTTCTCGAACTCTATGAGAAGGGTCTGAAAGTGCCCGAATACGTCACACTGATGTGGTGCGACGACAACTACGGCTATATAACCCGTCTGTCAAACCCTGAAGAACAGAAACGCCCCGGTGGAGGCGGCGTTTACTATCATCTGAGCTACTGGGGCCGTCCGCACGATTATCTATGGCTTACGACTACCCAACCGGGCCTTATATACAACGAGATGCGCAATGCCTACGACCACAATGTGCGCAAACTGTGGATAGCCAACGTTCACGACCCCAAGGTGGCCGCCTACGACCTTGAGCTGTTCCTCGACATGGCTTGGAACATCGACGGTGTGGAATCTGAAAACGTAGGTAAACACCTTCAGAACTGGCTGAGCGTAAACTTCGGTAAGGCTGCCGCCGACAAACTTTATCCGGCGATGCGCAAGTTCTACAACCTGTGCGGTAAGCGCCGTCCTGAATTCATGGGCTGGACTCAGGTTGAACTCGACAAGAGATATTACAACCGCGGACTCAGTCCCGTGGCAGATACCGAATTCAGCTTCAGCGAGTTTGGCAGCGAGGCCGACCGATATATGGAAGAGTTCGGCGAGGTGGCAAGTGCCGTAGAAGAAGCCGAAAAGCTTATTGACCCGCAACTGACCGATGCATACTTTGCGGCTGTGAAGTATCCGGTGCTTTCAGCAGCAAACCAAGCAGTGAAGATGCTCGAGGCCCAGCGTGCCCGTTCATTTGCCAAGGGAGGTACAAGGGGCGATATATCGGCAAACAAGGCCAATATGGAGCTGGCCGCAGCCAAGAGTCAGGCCGCTTATCAGAACATCCGCCAACTCACCGATTATTACAATAATACGATGAGCGGCGGCAAGTGGAAAAATTCAATGAATATGTGTCCGCGCGATCTGCCCGTTATGTCCGCTCCCGCGTTGCCCACGCTGCTGTCTGATACCGAGGTTGCCGAGTATCTTGCCAAGGATAAGGCCAAGACCGGTCATAGTCTCAAAACCGACGGAGTGATTGCCGGAAATGCCTGCGATTTTGTTTCCTCAAAGGGCAACAACCGCATTGTAGACATGCTCGGTCACAGCAACCGCGCCGTGGAACTCGACAAGAACTCATCACTTACCTATCAATTTGAGCTGACTGATACAGTGAAGACTCCCGTGCTCACCATTGCACTTGTTCCCACCCAACCCAACGACAACGGTAATGTGCGTTACAGTGTGAGCGTTGACGGCGGCGCTCCGGTAGAATTCGACCTAAAGGAACCCTTCCGTTCAGAACGTTGGAAGCTGAATGTGCTGCGTGGCCAGGCAGTTCGCAAACTTGAACTGCCGTCGCTCGCGCCGGGCAAGCATACATTCACAATCACAGCGCTTGATTCGCATATTGTTCCCGACCAATGGAGCCTTGACCATAAGCCCAACCGTAGACATTATCTGATACCTGTGGCAGAGAAATAAAACTGCTATGAGCGAAACAATTCAGGCCCTTATAGTAGCCATAATTCTGATAGCCGCAGTAATCGGCATTATCCGGCATATACGCCGCAGCAAACAAGACCCAGGCTGCTGCGACTGTCCCATTGCCGATACATGCAATAAAAAGAAAAAACGTAAAAAGTAAAAACCTCAGCTCACCCTCGGAAGTCTTCCGGCGGAGTGAGTTGAGGTTTACAACCATACCACTTAGCTTTCTGTTATTCGTAGCGTATTGCCTCGATCGGGTCGAGATTGGCGGCTTTTTTGGCAGGATACCAGCCGAAGAATACGCCTGTGACCGTACATACCACAAACGAGAGTCCTACTGAGTAAATCTGCACCGATACCGGCCAATGTGCCAGGACTGTCACAAGCCATGATGCAAGCAGCCCGAGCAGAATGCCGATAACACCTCCCGTCACGCTGATGATTACCGCCTCAATCAGAAATTGAGAAAGAATGTCGATACCGCGGGCGCCTATAGACATGCGCAGGCCTATCTCGCGTGTGCGCTCAGTTACCGACACATACATGATGTTCATGATTCCTATACCGCCCACAAGCAGCGATATGCCGGCTATACATGCCAGTAGCACAGTCATCATTTCGCTGGTCGAACTCATCATCTCGCTCAGTTCCTGCTGAGAACGTATTTCGAAATCGTTGTCGGCATTATCCTTGAGTTTGTGACGCTCGCGCAGGGTGGCCGTTATGGCGTCAATTGTCTGCTCTGTCTGATTTTCGTCAACCGCGCTTACAAATATGCCCTGTATGTAGTCAATGGCGAGCATTCGCTTCATCACGGTGGTGTAGGGGGCTATGACCACATCGTCCTGGTCCTGGCCCATAGAGTTTGTACCCTTAGGTTCGAGGACGCCTACTACAGTGAGGGGGATGGAGCCGAATCTAACCACGCGTCCCACGGGGTCGGTACCGTCGGGAAAGAGATTCTCGACTACCGTGCGTCCGAGGATACATACTTTGGCAGCAGTGTGGATGTCGTGCTCAGTGAATAATGAGCCTTCGTCCACCTTCAGCTTGCGGATCTCGAGAAAGTCGGGGGTTACACCATAGATGGTTGACGGATAGTTGTTGTTGCCGTTCACGAGCTGTCCGCCGGTGTTGACCGATGGAGAAATGGCGGCCACACCGTCGAGCTGCTGCAGGGCTTCGTAGTCGCTTACCTCGAGGGTCTGCATGTCGTCGGCGCTCTGTCTTACGCCTCCGCGCTGCATGTTGCCGGGGTGAATCATTATCATATTGGACCCCATCTCGGATATCTGGGCCTTGATGCTGTCCTTGGAGCCTTGTCCTATGGCCAACATTGTGATGACCGATGCCACGCCTATGATGATGCCCAACATAGTGAGGAAGCATCGCAGCTTGTTGTTGACAAGCGCTTTAAGGGCTATTTTAAGTAAATTGGCTATGTTCATATCAGTCGTTGTCGTTAGGCAGGGCTTCGTAAGCCTCGCGTGCAGAAAGTGGACATTGGTTGAGTGTGTCGGATATTATCTTGCCGTCGCGCAGCACGATGTTGCGCGATGAGTAGGCGGCCAGTTCCGGGTTGTGTGTCACGAAGATAATTGTGCGTCCGCGGGCGTGCAATTCCTGAAAGAGGGTGAGGATGCTGAAGGATGTGCGTGTGTCGAGGTTACCGGTGGCTTCATCGGCGAGGATTATAACCGGATCGTTGACAAGAGCTCGAGCTATGGCCACACGTTGCTGCTGTCCGCCCGACATCTGGTTGCTCTTATGGTAAAGGCGCTCGTGCAAACCTACGGCTTCGAGAGCCGATATTGCACGCTTGCGGCGTTCGGCTGCCGATACTGTAGAGTTGTAGAGCAGCGGCAGCTCCACGTTCTCTATAGCGGTTGTCTTGGGCAGGAGGTTATAGTTCTGAAACACGAATCCTATCTTGCGGTTGCGTGTTATGGCACGTCGGTTCTTGCTCATTGACTGCACTGAAACGCCGTCGAGCAGATATTCTCCCGAGCTTGGAGTGTCAAGGCAGCCCAATATGTTGAGCAGTGTTGATTTGCCCGAGCCTGATGTGCCCATGATTGTGACGAATTCGCCCTCGCTGATGCTGAATGATATGCCTCGCAGGGCCTTGACTTTCTCGCCACCCACCATGAACTCCCGGCGCAGACGTTCCACACGGATTATTTCTTTTTTTTCACTCATAACGGGCTGTTATTTCTTTTTGTTGGCTTGCGGAGGCTTTGGAGCGAAGGGGCTGCTCATTTGTACAACCGTCCGCGATAGCAGGTATAGCTTAAAAAAATAGCCGTCCGGATTTTGGGCGGCTATTTTTGTAAGGGTT
>CAMTKF010000066.1 GCA_947072905.1 uncultured Bacteroidales bacterium | reverse complement strand
TCCCTCATCCTCACGACATAATCGCTCAACTACTGACCGCCCTGTCGTTAACATTTGTTATTAAACAAGCTCTAAACATTTCCGGATTATGAAATTCTTCAGAATATTAATTACAGCTTTATTCGGCATTGGATTATGGTCGTTGGCTTTTGCCACCGAGCCTCTGGTTGTGGCACACAGAGGTTATTGGAAAACCGACGGTTCGGCCCAAAATTCGCTGCGTGCGCTTGTCAAGGCCGACAGTGTGGGGTGCTTCGGTTCGGAGTTCGATGTGTGGATCACGGCCGACGATACACTTGTGGTCAACCATGACTCAAGCATCAACGATATAGTGATAGAAACTGCTACATCCGACCAAGTACTGGCGCAGAAACTTGAAAACGGAGAGAATGTTCCCACTCTCGACGCATATTTCCGCCAGGCCCGCAATATGCCCGATTTACGGCTGATATGCGAGCTGAAACCTCATGTGAGCAATGAGCGCGAGGCCAAGGCTATAAAGGGTATTCTTGAGCTTGCTCATAAATATCAGCTCGAAGACCGGATTGATTACATAACCTTTTCGCGCAACGGCTTTGTGCAACTGTGCAAGGAAGTGCCTGAGGGTACACCTGTTTATTACCTGACAGGCGACTTCATCCCCCGGCAGATAAAGTTTTATAAAGGCAGTGGTATTGACTACTCGCTATGGACTATGCGCCGTCACCCCGAGTGGTTTGATGAATGTCACAAACTTGGGCTTAAAGTGAATGTATGGACTGTGAACGACCCCGCCGACATGCAATGGTGCATTGACCACGGTGCTGATTTCATAACCACAAACGAGCCCGAGATACTGCAGGGATTGCTAAAACAAGTTTCAGAACAAAAATAATATATAAATATGTATATGTGGTATATCAATAATAACGGTCAGCAATATGGCCCCATGGATAAGTCGCAGCTTATAGCTTACGGACTTACGCCCGAATCGTATGTGTGGCATTCGGGTATGGCTCAGTGGCAGCAGGCTTGTAACGTGGCCGAACTGCGCGATGTGCTATATCCGGGTACGTCGTCTTTTGAAAAAGTACCGCCATGTCCGCCCGAGTTTTATCAACCGTCAGGCAAGGACCGTATAGGGGCCGGTCTGCTTGCTATTTTTCTTGGCGGACTCGGCATACATTACTTCTATCTCGGCAAAGTAACCGCCGGCATACTCACCATTATTATAACCCTTTTCACCTGCGGCATCTGGGCGACTGTGATGTTTATACAAGGAATAGTAATGCTGACTATGACACAGCAGCAGTTTGATGACAAATATGTCTATACTGACAGCACGATGCCGCTTTTTTAGTGTGGGTTTAGAACTTTTCTGTGTTTGAAGTGTTATTACTATCAAACAACGGCATTTTACTGGCTTCATGAAAAAAGCCTCAACCAAATTTTAAGATGGTCCGTTATCGCCCGAGTCGACGCCCTTTGACTCGGGCTTTTTTTGTGCAGGGTGGCAGTCTCTCAAGAAGAATTTTGAGGATAACTTGAAAAATATTTTTATGTTGTATAACATAATTTAAAAACATTTCGTACCTTTGCAGTGTTATTTTTTAAAAAGAGTCTAAAATCTAATTCTTACTAATTATGAAGACCATTTTCAAAAAAGCCGCAAAGCTGTATCGTACAGCAAACTACTGTATCGCTCGTGCAGAACTTTATCTTCATGAAGCCGAGCAAAAGTGATTGCGTAGCAACGCACACTTCAGTGTAAAACATGTATCGCGTTCCCTGACGGGAGCGTTTTTTTATGCCTTTATACCGCCTTTCAGGCATGATTTAATAAATTAATGGTGTTTTTTACTCATTTATGTGCAAAATTAGCATATTCATGTGATTGAAACATCGAAATACTATTAGTAACTTTGCAGTCGGAAAATAATATTTGATTTTAACATGAAGAAACTTTTAATCTCAGTAGCTTTGATTACGGCAGGTATCCTGTCGGCGCATGCAGAATGGGCTTTGAAGCTTACCCTGAATGATGGTACTCAGCCATGCTATGTGCTTGCCGAGCGTCCCGTGATCAAAATGGACGGAGGTGAGATGATTATTTCCTGCAATGGTGCTACGGCAAGCTATGCGCGCACTTCTGTGCAGAATATGACTTTTATAGACCGGACTTCATCAGTTACTGATATCGAGGGGGCTACATCTGTGCTTGTATATGCCGATGATAATATTAAAGCGCCCGGCGCAATCATTAATGTGTATGACATTGCAGGCCGTAAGTGTATTTCGGGATTTGAAGAACTGTCGCTTAAGGATTTACCGGCAGGTATTTACGTGGTTTCAACCCCTTATCAGTCTTTAAAAATAGTAAAATAAGAATTCAATCAAGATAACTCATGAAAAAATATATACTCTCTGTCCTCACACTCCTCGCTGCCTGCGGCGTAGCCTCGGCACAGACTGAAGTTCTTAAAATAACAATGAACGACGGCTCTCAGCAGACCATAGAGGTTAGCAAAATCAAAGAAATGACATTCGAGGAACTTTCATTGGTTGATCAGTTTGCCGGTGAATATACAGGAACCCAAACACTTACCGTGGCCGGAACATATAATTATGATGCCACCGTGACCTACACCCTTACAGCTGCCGAGGACGGCACACTCACCGTATATGTACCTTCATACGCTGTACAAGGCACCTTGATGGGCGATCTCGTACTTGGCGAACTCACAATCTCAGGACTTACATACAATGAGGAAAAAGGCGGCTTCTACCGCATGTATGCCGGCGACGGTCTGGTACAGCATTTCAAGGCCATGAAAGACGGAGCCACAGTTATGGACAACGACTACGTGCTCGGAGGTGAAAGCAATATCATCGTTACTCTGACCGACGAAGGAATCCATGTGGAGAATCCTTTCAAGCTCGGAGCGATGCCATTTCCTATGGCTGCCACTTTCAACGGCACACGTAAATAGGCCGGCCGTTGATGACCACAGCGCTCAGATCATATACAACGTGGCTTCATATACTGCTCGCCACACTTGCCTTGCAGTCTTGTACGGGCATTCTCTCGGGTGTTTACGATGAACCCTCTGAGGATGAAGTCATCACTGTGGCAGGACAACTGTATATTGATGCTTCAGATTGGGGCAAATGGCATTATATTGATTTGCAACAGGTTGCGGATTCCACCGCCGCCAATCCCGATTTCAATCCCAGCGGGCTGTGGACTTCATTTGATATTCCGGTCAAAGAGATTACTGACGACAATACCCGCGACGGCATTTATACCTATTGGTATGACGTGTTTGGCAGCGGATTATCCGTGAATGAGTTTCGCTCATTCTATCCCACAGCACCACAGCCACAGCCGCAAAAGTGGAGCATAGCCGTACATCGTAATAATGTGCGTACCAACGGTGCTGCTGTGGCGGCAACGGATTTCAGGAATTTTGATGAGATTCCGCAAGACAAATCATACATTAACTCACTTGTGTTTCAGAAAGACACATGGTCTGAATCAGAAGTGTGGTGCGAGCAGTCGCGTATGTTGCTGGGCCTTATCGGCAATCAGGGAATAATGATAAACAAGGTATTGTCGTCGTGGCTCAAAGTAGACCTGCCGCCCATCCCGCCGGCATTCACCATGTACGACACTGTTTTCATTATCAGGCTTGACGACGGTTCATACGGCGCTCTCCAATTGGTCAATTATCAGAGCCAGACCGGAACAAAATGTTGTCTTACAATTAACTACCGGTATCCGATATGATTCAGTGTTTTCTACTCGCATTGATTACAGCGTCCTCGGCCACGGTATCAGGCGTGTCAGAGTCGGCGGTTGACAGCATCTCAGAATATGATGAAGTGCTCAATGAGGTTGTGGTAACCGGAGTGCGTGCTCCCAAACTGTTGAAAAATACTCCCGTACAGACCACACTCATCACCTCCAAGATGATAGAACGGTCTGATGCTACAGACATAGAGGACCTGTTGCAGGAAGAAATTCCGGGCGTTGAATTTTCATACGCCATGAATCAGCAGGTACATTTCAACTTTGGCGGTTTTGGCGGTCAGGGTGTATTGTTTCTTGTAGACGGCGAACGGCTGGTAGGTGAGACATTGGATGATGTGGACTTCGGCCGAATAAATATGAGCGGCGTTGACCGAATCGAAATAGTACGAGGAGCCTCGAGCGCGCTTTACGGCAGCAATGCAGTAGGTGGAGTTATCAACGTTATAACCAAGATACCTGAAAAAAAGTGGCATGTGGGTGCGGATATCCGTTATGGCCGCCATAATAACTTGCGCTACGGCCTTAATCTGCAATACCGCAACAAGATAGTGGCTAATACTCTCAGCGGTAACTATTCACGTATAGACACTTACGATGTGCACAGTGCTGCAGATCCTGCCACCCGCGTTATCACCCAGATTTATGGCAACCGCACTCTTAATGTCAGGGATCAGTTGGTGGTGACACCGTTTGAAGGTCTTAAATTTACCGCACGTGCCGGATATTATCTCCGCGAGATTCCCCGCATAGTCGATACTCCCGAGCGATATCGCGACTATTCGGGCGGACTGAAGGGACAATGGGACATTTCTGATAAGCACAAGCTCGAAGTATCATACGCATTCGATCAGTACGACAAGTCTAACTACATGAAGATTTCGGGCATGGATGTGAGAAACTACAGCAATGTGCAAAATTCAATACGCGCGATATATAATTATACCGACTCTCGCGGCGATATACTCACTCTCGGCGGCGACTACCGATATGATTATCTTAACAACACCAAGATAGACAACGGAGCCAAGCACGAGGCCAATGCCGATGTATTCGCGCAGTACGATTGGATAATTGATGATAAATGGGAGCTTGTGGGAGCGGCACGTTATGATTATTTCTCCAAAGGTGACGTATCGCGTGTGACTCCAAAGATTTCAGCACGTTACCGTCCTTCGTACAACACCAATGTGCGCATGGCCTACGGTATGGGCTTCAGGACTCCGACTCTCAAGGAACAGTACTATAACTTCGATATGGCCGGAATATGGATAGTGGAGGGTACTCCGTCGCTCAAACCCGAGATGAGTCACAACTTCAACGGATCGTTTGACTGGTGGTACCGCAACTACAGTTTCACTGTCACTGCATATTACAACCACATCATAGACCGCATAGCCACAGGTCTGCCTTACAGCAAGGTCGAAGACCCCATGCAGCTGTATCTCAAATACGTTAATCTCGCTCCGTATGATATAATGGGCGGTGAAGCCACTGTGGAGGGTCGCTGGAGCAACGGGCTATCGGCCAAACTCTCATACGCCCTCACTCACGAAGTCTTTGCCAAAGACAAGGACGGCAATCCCACCAACAACCAGTATATCCCTGCCCGCAAGCACTCGCTCACGGCACGCCTTGACTGGAACAAGACATTTGCCAAAGACTTTGACATGACCATTGGTGTCAACGGCCGATACCTGTCGGGAGTTACAAACATCGAATACAAGGACTATTATGACCTGTCGGCCGGAACCATAGATGTCAGATACCCTGCATATACGCTGTGGAAACTGTCGGGCTCGCTCATGTTCCGTAACAGATACAAGCTTACATTGGCCCTTGACAATTTATTCAATTACAAACCGAAGTATTACTACCTCAACGCACCGCTCACCGACGGAGCCAACTTCATGGTGGGCCTCAGCGTGAATATAGACTGAATACTGCCGGTTGTTGAGCCGGTATAAATACGGTAAAACAATAAGAAGGACTGCCTGTTTCGGACAGTCCTTCTTATTGTATTTATTAGTAGTCTGTTACTCTTCCGGATGATCCTCGCGGTAGGCTACGTCGGGGTCGTAGCCGCTACCGTCAAAGCAGTGTGTGCAAACCTTGCATTTGGGCAGGCCTATGCTTTCGATAAGATGCTCTATTTTGCAGAATTGCAGAGTGGTGAGGTTGAGTCGGCGGGCGATTTCCTTCACCATATTCTGATATTCCTGAGTGCCGGTGGTTGAATACAGGTTGAGTTTGGCGTCGTCGCGACCCTCGAAGTCCTTTATAATCTGGCGTGTGATAAGCTCAAGGTCGCTTTTGGATGATGTGAATCCTATGTAGGGGCAACCATATACCAGTGGGGGGCAAGAGATACGGGCATGCACCTCCTTGACTCCGCAGTCAAAGAATGTACGTACGTTGTCGCGCAACTGAGTGCCGCGCACGATGGAGTCATCGCAGAATACGACTCTCTTGTTTTTGAGGATAGCCTGGTTGGGTATCAGTTTCATCTTGGCCACAAGGCTACGGCGTGATTGGTCGCCCGGGGTGAAGCTGCGGGGCCAGGTGGGAGTGTATTTAAGCACGCCGCGCTGATAGGGAATGCCTCGGCCGTCGGAGTAGCCCAATGCAAAACCTACACCTGAATCGGGTACACCGCACACGCAGTCGGCTTCGGTGTGGTCTTCTTGTCCGAGCATTTTACCGCCTACCTCGCGTACGAGTTCGGCATTCACGCCCTCATATTCGCTGACGGGGAAACCGTAATAAACCCATAGGAAAGAGCATAGCTGCATGCGCTTGGCCGGAGCCTGCAATTGTTCGACTCCATCGGCTGTAAGGCGAACGATTTCGCCCGGGCCCACGTCTCTCAGAATTTTGTAGTCGAGATTGGGGAAAGATGAAGACTCGCTTGCTGCGGCATGGCCGTATTCATTTTTACCGATAACTATAGGTGTGCGGCCCAGATAGTCGCGTGCGGCTATAATGCCGTTTTCGGTAAGAATCAGCATCGAGCACGATCCTTTGATTTTCTTGTACACGAGGTTGATACCGTCAACAAAGCTTGTGCCCATGTTGATCAGAAGCGATACGACCTCTGTCTGGTTGATTTTGTTTGCCGAAAGCTCGCTCAGGTGCATCTTTTGGGTGAGCAGCTCATCGGCTATTTCACGCAGATTGTTGATTTTAGCTACAGTTACAACTGCGTAGCGTCCGAGGTGAGAGTTGATGATGATTGGCTGAGGGTCGGTATCGCTTATTACGCCGAGTCCCTGATTGCCGACAAAGCGGTTGAGTTCGTCTTCAAATTTCGAACGGAAATAATCGCGTTCGATACTGTGGATTGTTCTGTTGAAACCGGCAGTAGGGTCAAAGGTGACCATCCCTGCGCGCTTTGTTCCGAGATGCGAATGGTAGTCGGTGCCGTAAAACAGGTCGTTTACGCACGGTCTTTTGGAAATTGCGCCGAAGAAACCTCCCATGTTGAATCTTTATTTAGGTAGAATCTGAAATGAAAGTGCAAAGATAGTTATTTTTCGTTGAATAATTGGCAACGAATTTTTTATTTTTGTAACTTTGTAAAAAATTATGTGACTATGAAACCAATTCTGTACATTTCTGCAATGGCTTTAATTGCAAGTTCTTGTGCCAAGCAAGGGTTGAACTATCCCAAGGCTCCCGAAGATGGTACTACGTATGATGCTTTCGGAATCACGGTCGACGACCGCTTCCGTCCGCTCGAGAATGACACTGCGGCTGCCACCCTCGAATGGGTGAAGGCCGAGAATGCCCTCACTCAGGAATATCTCGCTCAGATTCCCTACCGTCAGGGTATACGCGAACGCCTGACTGCCCTGAATAATTTTGCCAAGACAGGTCTTCCCTCAAAGGAGAACGACGGCAAGTATTACTGGTCGCAGAATTCAGGCCTTCTCAACCAATCGGTCATCTATCGTGGCACTACACCCTACGGCGAGGATGCCGAAGTTTTCCTTGATCCCAACAGCCTCAGCGACGACGGCACTGTGGCCCTCACCGGCCTTTTTCAATCAAAGGACGGCAAACATACAGCGTATACCATCTCGCGCAGTGGTTCTGACTGGACCGAAATCTACGTGATGGACACCGCCGACAAGAAACTTGCCGATGACCATATAGAATGGGCCAAGTTTACAGGTGTTACATGGGATGGCGACGGTTTCTACTACAGCGCTTATCCGCGTCCCGAAGCCGGCAAGGAATTTTCAAATGCCAACGAATTCCATACCGTATATTATCATAAACTGGGCACTCCCCAGTCTGAGGACAAGGTAATCTATGAAAACCGCGAGCAGCCCCTCTACTTCCATTCAGTAGACATTACCGACGACGGCCGTTATCTGCTTGTGATGGGCGGTGGCCAGGGTTTCGGCAATTCGCTCTACGTGAAGGACCTTAAGAAAGCAGGTTCTGAATGGGTGTCAATCGAACCCTCTATGGACTATACAATGAGTGTGCTCGACACTACAGCCGACGGCAAGCTCCTCGTGTATACCTCGGTTGACGCTCCCCTCAACCGCGTGGTTGAGATAGACCCCGCCAATCCCGGCCGTGGCGCATGGAACGAAATCATACGCCAGAGCACCGATGCCGTGCTCACCGGAGTAAGCATGGCCGGCGACAAACTGATTGCCGAATACGACAAAGACGCATCAAACCATGCTTACGTTCTCGACCGCAAGGGCAATCAGCTCGCCGAGATCAAGTTCCCCACTTACGGCTCGGCATCGTTCTCCACTTCCAAGAAGAGCGATGAAGTGTTCTATAACTTCGCATCGTTCACATATCCCTCGTCGGTGTACTCATACAATATGGACACTCAGGAAAGCACTCTGGTACACGCTACCGAAGTCGATGGTCTGAATCCTGATGATTATGTTACCGAACAGGTGTTCTATACCTCGAAGGACGGCACAAAGGTACCCATGTTCATCACCTACAAGAAGGGCCTTGAAAAAGATAAGTCAAATCCCGTATACCTCTATGGCTACGGAGGCTTCAACGTAACCCTCAATCCTTCGTTCTCGCCCTCACGTATTTTCTGGCTCGAAAATGGCGGTATATACGCTCAGGCCAATCTGCGCGGCGGTGCCGAGTATGGCGAGAAATGGCATGAAGCCGGTACAAAGATGAAGAAGCAAAACGTATTTGACGACTTCATCGCAGCCGGTGAATATATGATAAACCAGGGTTGGACCACACCCGAACTTCTCACTGTAGAGGGCGGTTCAAACGGTGGCCTGCTCGTGGGTGCTGTGGTCAACCAGCGTCCTGACCTCTTCCGCGTGGCTATTCCCCGTGTAGGCGTGATGGATATGATGCGCTACCACCTCTTCACCATCGGTTGGAACTGGGCCAGCGACTACGGCACTGCCGATGATTCGCGTGAAATGGCCGAGTATCTGCTTGGCTACTCGCCCCTGCATACTATCAAGAACGACGGCACTCCTTATCCGTCGATTCTCGTGACCACCGCCGACCACGACGACCGCGTGGTTCCTGCCCATTCATTCAAATATGCAGCCGCTCTGCAGGCAGCCGATACCGGCAACAACCCCAAGCTGATCCGTATCGACTCAAAGGCCGGACACGGTGCAGGCAAGCCTATTGCAAAACAGCTCGACGAATGGATGGATATTTATTCGTTCGTATTCTATAACCTTGGCCGTACTCCCGAATCTGTGAAATGAGCCGTTTCGCGCTTTGGGTAATTGCCATAATGCTCGGTGCAGGGGCTACTTCTTGCTTCACAGGCATTGAAAGTACCCCCCGCATCAGTACCGACGACTTACGCCGTTCGGGAGTCAAAGCTACTCCCGAACAGGCGTTTGCCGCTCTTTTGGAAGGGGAATCCCCGGCAGAGTGGACAGCCGGCAAGCAGTGGCTCGTGTCAGAAGACAAAATTTCGATTATCTTTTCGGGTTCGCCGGCCGGCGCCGATTCACTTGCCGGCTCAATTCTAAGGCTTGAGGGCATATCCGAGGCCAAGACCCTCACCGGGGCTGATGTGGTGGAACTGCGACTGCTCACGCCCGACAACAACCTGCTTGTATATCGCACCGATGTTCCGGCCGACGAATGGAAGTTGCGCAAATCATTCAATATACCTTTTACGGTCGAGCTCGACCCCGTGATGCGTGCCGACTCATTGCTTCGTGGCAAAGAGCTGTATATAACCACACCGCTGTGGTACGATGAGAACGGACACAGGATAAACGGACTGCGTCACATACCCGTGACAGTGAGTTCAGTGAAGGCCGGCACGGCCAACTATCCGCTTCAGGTTTGCTTTACCGCAGCCGAGGATGACGCACCGGTAAGATGTGTATACATGACATACGGCAATTCTCCGTCCTCAAACCGCAATTTCGACAAATTGTTCCGTTTCGACAATCCCCGCCTTGGTTATCCCGACATCAGCGACCGTACGTGGGGGCTGATCATACGCTCACAGCTTGCCGAGGGTATGAGCCGCGATGAAGCTCGCCTTGCTCTCGGCTCTCCGGCTGCTATTGACAGAGGTGCAACCCGCGGCAGCATGCAGATTGAGCGTTGGAGCTACGACAACGGTGTATTTTTAATTTTTGAAGAAGGTGTTCTAATACGGTACAGAAAATGAAACTTACAATACTGGGCAGCGGAACCTCAACAGGTGTGCCACAGATAGGTTGCCGCTGCGCTACATGTACGTCACTCGATCCTCACGACCAGCGCCTAAGGGCGTCGGCTATTGTTACTCTCGACAATGGAGCAAATCTGCTTATTGACTGCGGACCAGATTTCCGTGAACAGATTCTCAGGGCAGGGGCTCCGGCACTCGAAGCCTTGCTTATAACACACAGCCATTATGACCATGTGGGCGGCATAGACGATCTGAGACCCTATTGTAAGGGCGACAGGCATTTCCCCACATATTGTACCGCCGATGTGGCCGCCGACTTGCGCGAGCGTAATCCATGGTCGTTTGCAAAGAATCTTTATCCGGGAGTCCCAACATTCGATATTCATGAAATCGCTGCCGGACGAAAATTTGAAATTGCAGGTCAGGTCATAGAGCCTTTGCAGGTGATGCACGGCAAGTTGCCCATCGTAGGATATCGCATTGGCAATCTGGCCTATATCACCGACTGCAAGACTATGCCCGACAGCACTCTTGAGAGGATAAAAGGGCTTGACATGCTGGTTATAAACGCATTGCGCCACGACCCGCATCCATCGCATCAGACACTTGAGGATGCACTTGCCATAATCGCCGACGCTGCTCCGCGCCGGGCGTTGCTCACTCATCTCAGCCACGATATGGGGCCTGAAGCCGAAATAATGGGCTTGCCGGATAATGTCGCCGTAGCTTTTGACGGTCTTATCGTGAATTTGTGAAATTTTTTGTAAATTTTTTTCACATAATGGTCGAACAATATTCACATAATGATTGTTAACACTTATAAAAAACGTATTAACCATTTCTATTATGCGAATAACCTATCTTGCACACAGCGGGTTTATGGTTGAAACCACAGAAGTGATAATGATTTTTGATTACTTCCGCGACCCGTCACATTCAGTAGTCAAAACCCTTCAGAAACGTCCTGACGTTCCTGTATTGTTTTTTGTAAGCAGCCATCGGCCTGACCACTACAAAACAGAAATATTCAATCTCGCCCAGAATCATAAGCGAGTCTACATACTCTCCAACGATGTGGAGGCCCGCGATACCAACTCTGACCTTGCCATCCAGGGTATGAGTGCCGGCGATGTTGTAGAGAACCTTCCCGGTTCTATAACAGTGAAGGCTTATCCTTCGACAGGCGCAGGCGTAAGTTACCTTGTAACCACACGCAGCGGACGCACTATTTTCCATGCCGGCGACCTCAATCTGTGGCATTGGGATGAAGACCCCACCCGTAAGGAAGTTGCCAAGCAGTCTGACGAGTTCACACGTATAGTCAAGCGTATAGCTGAGGAATGCCCTGCCATTGATGTAGCCTTTGTGCCTGTTGATGTACGCCAAGGCAAGGATTTCGCCCTTGGAGCCACCGAGTTCATGGAAACAATCAAGGTTAAGAACATGTTCCCCATGCACTTTGACGGCGACGCCCGTCTGGCATGCGACTTCGGCGCATATCCGTTCCACAACAACGTCAGCACCACATTCCACTGCATGCGCGACCCCGGACAGTCGATCAATCTCGAAATCCCCAAGCCCGGACTTGGCAAATACATAAGCTGAAGACTTAGCTCCAGGCGAAAAACAGATAACAACAGAGGGGCTGTCTAACAAGTTTAGGCAGCCTCTCTTTTGTGTGGTTCATTAACAAAAAAAATAAGGCTTTCATGCTGAATTTCAGCGCGAAAGCCTTTGTCATGTCAAAGATTTTTAGTAAATTTGGGTTGCAAGTAAACAACTAATAATCAAAACATAACATGGCAAAGTTAGCAATAAAATCTGATAATAGGAAACAAGATTTGCTTCTTCCTCCATCTTTGGATGAACTTGTTCCCGAAAATCATATGGTTAGAGTCGTTGATGCGGTCATCGACCGCCTTGACATCAGTGATATACTTTCGACCTACCGAGGCGGAGGCAACAGTGCCTTCAACCCGAAGATGATGCTCAAAGTGCTTGTGTTCGCTTATCTGAGCAATGTTTATTC
>CAMTKF010000065.1 GCA_947072905.1 uncultured Bacteroidales bacterium | reverse complement strand
GTGGGCGTTGAGGGATTCGAACCCCCGACCCTCTGCTTGTAAGGCAGATGCTCTGAACCAGCTGAGCTAAACGCCCGTGTTCCTCGTCGAAAGCGATGCAAAGTTACGCTGTTTTTTTGTAATGACCAAATTTTTTCAAGACTTTTTTTGATATTTTTTCAAATTAAATTCACATATCATTATAAATCAAGGTTTTAATTCACTATTTTTCGCTATTCAAGGCAGAATGGTTTTTATTTTACAAAATTCAGTATCGTAAAACTCTATTTTATAGGGAATTAAATAATTTTGATAGAATTAGCACAACGACATTTGTTGTTTTTCAATAGTTTTTATTGTACTTTTGCAACAGATAATTCAATATAACCAATAAAACCCTATAAGAAATGAGCACACCAACCCAACAACGCGACCGTGAGTTATACGCCAATGCAAACTCCACTATGACAACCTGAAGCATCAGGGCCAGAATCCGACACTTTATCGTGTAGTTCTCGATGTACTTGCCAAACCGGCACCGTCGTACTACGTAGACTACTACTATGCAACCTCTAACCTGCGCCGGGCATTGAGCCGGGGCAGCGCGTCGCGCAAGGCTTACTTCTGCTCACGCCAGTGGGACGACATGCTGAACGACTATAATGAATTGAAGAGACGACACCCCCGGCGCAGTTTCCACGAGCTGGTTCTCGACCTGTGCGTAGGTGTGGCGGGGCATCCGCGCTTCTACATCTCGCCGCGCCGCGCACTTGAGATAGTCAAGGGACACGTTTTTTGAAAGTTTAAAGTTTAAAGTTTAAAGTTTCGGGCATAGCCTTCTCTTTCCATTCTAAACTTTCCATTCTAAATTTTAAATTCTAAATTTTCGTTTCTCATGCAAACCTTAACTATCCCTACATCGCTGATTCTTGATGATATCTATGCACGGAGTGCGTTGAGTACTCTCATGGCTGAATGCCGTATGTCTATCCTGCATCCTGACCATGCTGAAGCCCTGCTGCACGTGGCAGGCGACGCCCTCTCGGTAGTAGCGGCCACGGCTCCGCCCGGCACATTAACAATCAAGAGCATAAGCGATGAAGCTTACACTCTTGAAGTATCTGAGAGTACTGACCCCGTGATGGCTGCGCGGCTGATTCGAACTGCCACAGCAAGCACGGCCCTGCGCATAATACTTGAGGCGGCCGGACTGCCCGCGCCTGAGCTTCAGCAGCTCGGCTCACTGGCGCCGTCAGCGGCAAGTTGTGGCCGTGTGAGGCCCTTTATTTAGCTGAGCGGCGGCCCTTGCGTTTCTCGGCGTTTGACGACTTGCGGCCCGAGGCCTTGCCATAGTCTTTTTCCTCATCGGCCACCTCGCTGTAGAGGCGCTTGCCAAAGAAGTCGGCACCTTTGAGAGCGTTGACCACGCGGTTGGCATCGGCCTTCTTTACATCAAAGAGCGAATACGAAGGCAACAGGTCGATACGGCCCACGTCGACGCGCTGACCCGACACATTGTGGTTGAGCAGATCTATGAGATTTCCGGCAAAGAATCCGTCGGCCTTACCGGCATTCACATATATGCGCGCCATGCCTCGCTCGGCCGTACGACGGTCTTTGTCGCGGTCGGAGCGCGGCCCACGATCCTTACTGCGCTCGGCTCGCTCGTGCTTAGACGGTTTCTCATCAATCAGGTCGATCTTGGGTGCATTCTTGTAGTAATCAAGCAGACGGTTGAATTCGAGCGACAATACACGCTTCACAAGGTCCTCGGTGGTGAGCCACGAGAGCTTCTTGAGTACACCGGGCAGGTATTTGCCTATCTCGGATTCGTTTACCTCAACGCGCTCGATGCGGTCGGCCAGATTATACAATTGTTTCTCTATGATATGTTCGGGCGTGGGGACTTCCTTGCGCTCGAACTTTTTGCCGATAATTCGTTCGATTTCACGCAGTCGGCCCTTCTCGCGCGAGTGGATTATGGCTACCGACACACCGGCCTTGCCGGCACGGCCTGTACGGCCCGAGCGGTGGGTATATACGGCAGTATCGTCGGGCAGACCATAATTTATCACGTGCGTGAGGTTGTCAACATCAAGGCCGCGGGCAGCCACGTCGGTAGCCACAAGGAGCGATGTGACGTGGTCGCGGAACTTCTTCATGGTGAGGTCGCGCTGCTGCTGCGAGAGGTCGCCGTGAAGGGCGTCGGCATTGTATCCGTCGGCTATGAGTTTATCGGCCACTTCCTGGGTGTCGCGGCGGGTGCGGCAAAACACGATGGCGTAAATATTAGGATTATTATCGGCTATGCGCTTGAGTGCAAGATACTTGTCGCGGGCATTGACCATGTAGTAAATGTGGCGTACGTTCTTGGCGCCCTCGTTGCGTGTTCCGATCACTATTTCCTCGGGATTGTGCATGTACTTCTTGGCAATCCTGGCGGCTTCAGCCGGCATAGTGGCCGAGAACATGAGCATCTTGCGGTCGTCGGGCACATGGCTCAGGATGTCGTTGATAGAGTCCACGAAACCCATATTGAGCATTTCGTCGGCCTCGTCGAGCACCACGGTATGCACGTCGGCGAGCTTCACCACACCGCGGTTTATGAGGTCGATAAGGCGGCCGGGAGTGGCAATGATAATCTCAACACCGTTTTTGAGAGCGCGAATCTGGCTCTCGATACTCGAGCCGCCGTAAACCGGAAGCACAGTGAGGTCGGGAGTATATTTGGAAAAGTCGGCCAGGTCGCCGGCTATCTGCAGGCACAACTCGCGTGTGGGCGCAAGTATAAGCGCCTGCGGCACGCGACGAGATGTGTCGATACGTTGTATTACGGGGAGACCGAAGGCGGCAGTCTTGCCGGTGCCGGTCTGTGCGAGAGCCACGAGGTCATGATCACCGCTGAGCAGCGTAGGTATTACCTTTTCCTGCACGGGCATCGGGTTTTCAAAACCCATTTCGTAAATGCCCTTAAGGAGATCATCGCGAACTCCCAATTCTTCAAAACTTGTCATATATAATAGTGTTCTATGTATATTCAAACTACAAAGATAACGTTTTAAAAAACAAAACTATCATATCAACCGCACAAAAACAGAAATACAAGCCAAAAGGCCCAAAAATAGTCTTATAAGCGCTGAATCGGCCAAAGGTATGAATCAAAATTTGTATGCCTTAAAAAAAAATAGTAACTTTGCCTGCTCTTTGCGCCCGCGCGGGCGTAATTTATAAACCATTCATTATGGCCGATATTAAGATAGCAGGAATAATGCGGGCCGGAGTGTTCTCACCGAACCACATCGGCAATGATGCTGCCATTTTCAACCTTGTAGCCGAACAGCTGCGCAAACGCGGTTGCGAAGTAAACGTATACTCCGAGGACGAATTTGACACCCGCGGGGTCAAGGAAGACATCATCATAAACATGTGCCGCGAACGCCGGTCGATGCAGCGGTTGCAGGAGCTGGAAGACTCCGGCGCCCTGGTAATCAACTCGGGCTACGGAATAGAAAACTGTACCCGCGAGCGCATGGCCCGCATACTCTTGGGCTCGGGAATCCCCTACCCCGAAAGCATCATAGCCGATACCGACGAGGTGGTGAAGACCCACCTCAAAAGAGCAGGATACACGGGCTGCTGGGTGAAACGCGGCGACGGACACACCAAGCATCGCGAGGACATAAGTTTTGCCCGACATCCGCAGGAAGCCCAGGAGCTGTTGCAGGAATTCTTCATGCGCGGCATCAAAAAGGCCGTGATAAACCGCCACCTCGAGGGCAACCTGCTCAAATTCTACGGCGTGGCCGGCACTTCGTTTTTCTATTGGTTCTATCCCCTGCACTTGGGGCCGGCACGCATAGGCGCCGACCGCGAGGCCGCCGTCAATCCCGAGTTTGACGTGGAATTGCTGAAGAAAATATGCAGCCGCTGCGCCGACCTGCTCGATGTGCAGATATATGGCGGCGACTGCATAATAGGCGAAGGCGGCAAAATCACCATAATAGACTTTGACGACTGGCCCTCGTTTGCGCCGTGCCGCACAGATGCCGCGCCGGTAATAGCCCGCATGATAATGAACCAGATAAAAAACCGCGTAAAATAGCGTAATGGCCTCATTTAAGGAAATAAAAGACAAGGTGATAAACGGCGGAGGACTTTTCACGTTCCTGCGCTCGTCGATGTCGTCGCAGATAGCGTCGTGGATCGACATGGGCACCCGTTTCATCTTTTTCTCGTTTATACTTGCCTCTCTCGACCCCTTCTACCGTTCAAACCTGTCAGTAGCCATAGGTGCCATAATAGGCGGAGTAGTCAACTGCTGCATCAACTACCGCTTCACATTCCACGCCTCGGGCCAGAATGTAAAGGCGGTGATAGTGAAATACTTCCTGGTGTGGGTAGGCAGCCTGCTGCTGAACATGTACGGCACCACATTCCTGCAACTGGCACTCTCGAAGTGGGATTGGCTGCAAAGCAGATTCTCGCCCGACGGCCTGTTTGCAGCCACCACGCTGATAGTGTCGCTGATAGTGTCGCTGGCATGGAACTTCGTGCTGCAGCGCAACTTTGTATACCGCCCATCGCCGTTTGACCGCTACGCAATAGGCTTCATGGATTTTTTCGGCGGCCACAAATCCCGACAATAAAAGAACTATCATAGATAAATGGAAAACAAGTCAACATTCAACCGTTTCCGCGATGCACTCCAGCAGGGCATCTACTGCATAATCAACCCCTTCGTACGCCTGTTGATAAAGATAGGCGTCACTCCCAATGTAGTCACCACCATAGGACTTCTGGGAAATATAGCGGCGGCAGCGGTATTTGTAGTGGCGGCCATGAAGTCTACCCCGGGTGTAGACTATCAGTACAAGCTGGTAACTGTGGCCGGCGCGCTCATCATAGCATTCTCGCTGTTTGACATGCTTGACGGACAGGTAGCCCGTCTGGGCAATATGTCGTCGCGCTTCGGTGCCTTGTACGACTCAGTTCTCGACCGCTACTGCGAGCTGTTCACCCTGGGTGCCATAGCCTACTATCTGATTACCGTAGGTCAGGGCTTGGGAGCCCTTATCACCTTCCTTGCCATGATAGGCTCGGTAATGGTGAGCTATGTGCGCGCACGCGCCGAAGGCCTCGACATAGAGTGCAAAGTAGGCTTCATGCAGCGGCCCGAGCGCGTGGTGGTAACTTCGGTAGGTGCATTGGCCACCGGTATCACCGGCATGTTCAATCCCGACGAAGGCGCCATGATCATATTGATCGTGGCAATGGCCATTATAGCCGTATTAGCCAACATAACAGCCTTTGCCCGCCTTATCCACTGCAAGAAAGAACTGGGATGAAAAGAACCAACCTGCCCGATAAGCGCGAGACAGCCATACTGATACTGAGCCTTGCGGCATGGCTCACGGTCACAGCCCTGTGTGTGGGCTTCAGACCCGAGCATCCGGTCATGGCCCTTTTGATTGCAGCGCTGTTCATTGTCACTCCCGCCACCCGCCGCCTGATAGTGGCTCTGATTCCGTTTGCCCTGTTCGGCATAAGCTACGACTGGATGAATATCCTGCCTAATTATGAAGTGAATCCGGTGGATATACAGGCTCTGTACGAATCAGAGAAATCGCTTTTCGGAATAACGGTTGCCGAAGCCAACATACTCACTCCCAACGAATTTTTCGCCCTGCACAATGCACCGTGGATGGACTTTCTGGCCGGATTCTTCTATCTGTGCTGGGTGCCGGTGCCCATAATGTTCGGTCTGTGGCTCTACTTCAAGGGACAGCGCACCGAGTATCTGCACTTCGCAATGGTCTTCCTGTTTGTGAACCTGCTGGGTTTTGCCCTTTATTACGTGCATCCGGCCGCCCCGCCATGGTATGTGGCATCGCACGGATTTGACTTCATACAAGGCACACCGGGCGAGGTAGCCGGTCTGGGGCGTTTTGACGAAATGACCGGACTGGGTATTTTCAACGCGCTGTATGCGCGCAATGCCAATGTATTTGCAGCCATGCCATCGCTCCACTCGGCCTATATGCTCATAGCATTCATCTACTCGCTGCGCGCCCGCTGCCCGCGGGGTATGCGCATAGCATGGGCAGTGATATGCCTTGGTATATGGTTTACAGCCGTGTACACATCTCATCACTATATACTCGACGTTATCGGCGGAATATCTGTTACGATAGCCGGCTACCTAATCTTTGAATACGGTCTGATGCGCATCAGGCCTTTCGAACGCTTTGTCGAGCGATATGCTTCTTATATAACCTGTTAATCAGTTTAATACCAATGATTTCTGACCTGAAACAACAATATCGCCAATCTTTAAAGTCGATGGACACCGAAGAGCACATTGACCTTGCATTCTACAGGCCGATGGGCTTTGCCTGGGCTGTGCTGTTTCGCAAGCTTGGTGTAACGCCCAATGCCGTGACCATTGCCTCTATTTTTCTGGGTATTGGAACCGGAATCCTTTTCTACTATAATACACTGTGGATTAACTGCATAGGTATGTTTCTGCTGATATGGGCCAACACATACGACTCATGCGACGGCCAGCTGGCCCGCATGACCAAGCAGTACTCGCCCCTGGGCAGAATACTCGACGGCCTCAGCGGCGATATATGGTTTGCCACAATATACATAGCTATCTGCCTTAGGGAAAACCATTTCTCGCCTTTCTTCGCACAGCAGCCCTGGCTTATATGGGTAATAGCCGTGACTGCCGGTATATGCCACGGCAAACAGGCTGCCATGGCCGACTATTACCGACAGTTCCATCTGCTGTTTGTCAACGGCAAGTCGGAGCTCGACCAGGCTTCGGAACAAAAGGCTTTCTATGAGTCGCTGTCGTGGAAGAAAAACTTCTGGCGCAAACTCGTGCAGTTTTTCTACACCAAATATACCATAAATCAGGAAGCGTGGACCCCTTCGTTCCAACGCCTGCGCCGAGAGATAGCCCGCCAGTGGCCCGACGGCAACATGAATCCGCAGTTTGTGGCCGACTTCCGCAAGGCAAGCCTGCCCTTGATGAAATACACCAATATACTGTCGTTCAACTGGCGCACTATAGCCCTGTTTGTATCGCTGTTTGTGGGTGAGCCGTGGATTTACTTCGCCTTCGAGCTGATTGTTCTCAACGGGCTGCTGATATATATGATGCGTCGCCACGAAAGCATTTGCCGCCACTTCGCACGACTGATAAACAAGCATCATTACGGCGAATAAACCTGTTGCCGGGTGAAAATATCAAGGGCCGCAACTTCGTAGTGAAGCCGCGGCCTTTATTATTACTTTGTTACTTATATATCAATGATATACAAGCTGTTATTTCTTGAAATGTTCGTGAATTGAGCAATCTCCTGTAGGACGGAAGCTGTCGCTCATACCAACTGTATAAAAGAAGTCTTTAAATTCTTTCCTGAATTTTTTCATAGATAGTGCCATAGTTTCAGAATTTTAGATCTTAAACATTTACCGGCTTTCTTTTTTCATCCGGGTTGTAATTATAACACCTGCTTCTATTGAATGGTTCAGAAAACATGTCGAAAAAATATGTTTTTCAGCATATTTTTCTTATAAAAGACTCAATACATCACTCAGAGCCGTCTCGGGTTTAACGAATGTAGCGGGTCGCACCGATGGCCTTGCAAGCCACGTAAGCTGCTTTTTGGCATACACGCGGGTATTCTTTGCAATACGGGCTATGGCCGTGTCGCGTGTCATCTCTCCGTCGAAATATGCAAACATTTCCTTATAGCCCACGGTATTGAGAGCATTGAGGTGGCGCAGCGGCAGCATGGCCAGGGCTTCCTGCTCCAGTCCCTGCTCTATCATGAGGCCGACCCTGCGGTTGATGCGGTCAAACAGAATTTCGCGCTCCAGCTCTATGGCAACCTTTATAATACGGAACGGACGCTGTGTACGCCGGCCGGCCCGCAGGCTGCTGTAGGGCGCTCCGGCTTCAAGCGAAATTTCTATGGCATGGGCCACTCGCTTGTGATTGGACTTGTCAACCTGTGCGTGATACTCCGGATCTAAGATTTCGAGATAGGCATTAAGGCCGTCGATGCCGTGCTGACTATAGAGGTCTTTTACCTTGGTTCTTACATGTTCTGAAATGGTAGGCAGCTCATCAATGCCGTCGGTGAGCGCATCAATATACATCATTGAGCCACCGCACACCACTGCATAGTCGCCGTGCGAAAACTGCCGCCCTACCTCATCAAGGGCATCGCGCTCGTAGCACGCCGCACTGTAGTAGGCATCAAGCGGCAGGGTACCTATAAAATGATGGCGCACCCGCGCCAACTCTTCGCGAGTGGGCGCGGCTGTGCCAATCGGTATTCCTTTATATATCTGCCGCGAATCGGCAGAAATCACATCACATCCAAGCTCAAGGGCCAGGTCGATGGCCAACGAGGTCTTGCCGGATGCCGTGGGCCCCGTAACTACTACAAGGGTCTTGTCCATCGGCTATCAGAAATTGTATGAACCCACCTGCTTGGCGATTTCCACAACCACCTGCATGGCCTTTTCCATCGAGGGAATGGGCACAAACTCATAGCGGCCGTGGAAATTGAGACCACCGGCAAAGATATTGGGACAGGGCAGACCCTTGAACGACAGCTGTGCGCCGTCGGTACCGCCACGTATGGGCTGAACTTTGGGAGTTACACCAACTGCCAGCATGGCCTCGCGGGCGATGTCAATGATATACATCACCGGCTCGATTTTCTCGCGCATATTATAGTACTGGTCGTTGATCTCAATTGAGCAGCAACCGGGGAATTCGTTGTTGATCTTGCGGGTGAGGTGTTCGAGTTCCTTCTTGCGGCGTTCAAAACGGTCGCGGTCGTGGTCGCGTATTATATATGTGAGAACGGTATTCTCCACCGAGCCTTCCATACCTACCAGATGATAGAAGCCTTCGTAGCCCTCGGTGTGTTCGGGAGTCTCCCAGCGGGGCAGCATGATCACAAACTGATTGGCAATGCGCATGGAGTTCACCATCTTGTGCTTGGCATATCCGGGATGAACGTTGCGGCCCTTGAATGTAACACGCGCTACGGCTGCATTGAAATTCTCATATTCAAGTTCGCCGATTTCGCCGCCATCCATGGTATAGGCAAAGTCGGCGCCGAAGCGGGCCACGTCAAACTTATGCGCGCCACGGCCTATCTCCTCATCAGGATTGAAGGCAATGCGCACCGGACCATGCTTGATTTCGGGATGCTGAATCAGATAATCCACCGCCGAAATTATTTCGGCCACACCGGCCTTGTCGTCAGCACCGAGCAGGGTATTGCCGTCGGTGACAATGAGGTCCTGACCCACATAGTTGAGCAATTCGGGGAAATCAGCCGGCGAAAGGGTTATGCCCGTTGCCTGGTTAAGCTCGATATCCTTGCCGTCGTAATTCTCCACGATACGCGGCGACACATGGCGTCCCGACATATCGGGCGATGTATCGAGGTGAGCGATAAAGCCTACGGTAGGCACCTTGCGGTCGGTGATATTGCCCGGCAGAGTGGCCATGAGATAGCCGTTCTCATCAAGCGAGATATCCTCAAGGCCCAGCGACTGAAGCTCATCCTTGAGATGACGTGCAAAAATCATCTGACCCGGTGTAGAAGGTGTAAGATTGGTAAGTTCGTCACTCTGAGTGTCAAACTTGACGTATTGCAAGAAGCGGTCTACAAGATTCATAAGTAAGTGTCGGGGATTAGTTTAAATTTTATATTCTTCGATAGGTTTTTGGAGCTCGCGCCAGGGGAAAGCCTGCTTGATGACCTTGTCGCCATCCTCGGCCGAATACTGCACACGCACACCGTCGACACCAAGATTGGTAAGAAGATCAATCACCGGCTGCTCAAGCTCGCCAAGCTCCTTAAGGCTCTTCTTCAGATCGTTGAAATAAAGAAGGGTGAGCATGCTCTGCTCCTTGTTGGCCAGATCCTTCTGCGACGGCCACACAATATTATACTCGATGAAGCCCTTGACCAGCGCTACATCAACACGCACCGCTCCCTCGTGAGCCTTGGGATTGGGACACATGCCCTCGGCAACCTTCACAGCCTGCTCCTTGGCCTTGCCCGGGTCGAGCTGCGACAGACGGGCCTTCTGCAACTCCACAAAACGCTGAGGCGAGAGGGTGAACACCTGAGGCTTCTGGTCGCGCGAGAGCAGCTGCACGGTGATGTCGCCTTTTGTGCCACGCAAAGCATGGCTTATGGTATTAATATCGTCAGGCGACACCAGTTTGAGCTGCTGCGACGCGTAGGCATCAAACAACTCCTGACCGATAGCCTGCACCTGAATCTGAGGATCCGAAATGCGGAACGAAGCATCCATTCCAATGCCATTCTCACTCACCTCCACATTGGCATTGCCATCGGCACTCACAATACTGTCGGCCAAAGCAGCCGCACTCTCAAGAGCCTGCGACTTATCGCTGCCCGAGCACGACACAACTGCCGACATCAACACTCCGGCACCCAGAAGCCCGAAGATATTGGATGTTAAACTCTTTAATTTCATAATTAATATAATGGATATTAGATTAGCAGATACCGTCAACCGGAATCTTGGCCACACGACGCTCATGACGTCCACCCTCGAAATCAGTGTTGAGGAAAGTCTCAACAATCTCAAGGGCAAGTTCGGCCGAAATAAACCTCGCCGGCAACACCAGCACATTAGCATTATTATGACGACGCGCAAGCGAAGCAAGCTCCACATTCCAGCACAGAGCCGCGCGAATGCCCTGATGCTTGTTGAGAGTGATGCCAATGCCATTGCCCGAGCCACACATGGCAATACCCGGATAGCAACGGCCACTCTCCACAGCCACAGCCGCCGGATGAGCAAAATCAGGATAATCACACGACTCCGACGAATGAGTGCCGAAATCCTCGAACGCAAGCCCTCGCTCGGCAAGCCAGGATTCAATTACACCCTTAAGCTCAAAACCGGCATGATCGCTGCAAATCGCAATTTTCTTATCAGGTTGAACAATACTCATATCAGTAAAAAAATAAAGTCAGTACTCAAAAAAATCCGAAAAAACCGGGCAAAAACACACTTTCACCCACCGGATAAACAAATTTAAATGCAAAAATAATAATTTTTTTCATTAAAACGTTTGTATTTCACAAAAAAGTAGTAACTTTGTACTCACAAAACCACAACAAGCGCTCCAAAAGAGCAAAAGCCCAGGTGGCGGAATGGTAGACGCGCTCGTTTCAGGTGCGAGTGCTGAGAGGCGTGCAGGTTCGAGTCCTGTTCTGGGCACCCCAAAAGCGAGATAACTCATTGAAACATCAACAGTTATCTCGCTTTTATTTTATTCTACGTGCATATTACGTGCAAATGGTGTCAACCGAAGTCCGCCGTTCACCCTCCCCTCGAACCTCAACACGCGACTCCGCCCCATTATTTTTCGGAACTCTTGCCCTTCCCTTTCGCTTTTGCATTGAGGGCTTTTATCGTGTCGAGATAAGCGCGTTCCACGGGAGATAGTTCGCGCACTTGGAACAGGCGGTATTCCTGCTCGGCTTTCTCCATAGCTTGCTGATGGCTGACCGTACCGGGGCCGTTGAGTAGAGCCTCGCCTGTCGAAGACAGAATATTGTCGAGTTGCTGCACATAGTCGCTCATATACATCGGGCGGCGTTTCATCGCCTGAATCTCGGCGAAGTCAAAGTATCCCGACACAAGATTGTTCAGAATCTTCAATTCCTCCTCACTAAGATAGTTCTTGGCAATCTTGGCATCGCGCAAGGTTGGATGGTCGCCCTTAAAAGAAGTAAGCCCCATCATAGAAGACTCTGCATTAGCCCGATGAAAGATAACTTCGGCAGCAGTATGGCCGTGAGCGGCAAAGTGCAGCTTATTCTGCACAATCTTAAAGAACTCCACCGAGATGTCGCTACGAGGGTCATAATCCACGGCAGTAGCATAAAGGTCGAGTACCTGACGGTACATTACCTTCTCCGACGAACGGATGTCGCGGATACGGTCAAGCAGCTCACGCCAATAAGTGCCACCTCCATTACATTTCAACCGCTCATCGTCCATCGTGAATCCCTTAATGATATATTCTTTCAGCCGCTCAGTAGCCCACCTTCGGAAATGCGTGGCGATAACCGACCGAATCCTATACCCCAACGAAATAATCATGTCGAGATTGTAGAATGGAATCTCACGCGACACATTGCGGTTACCCTCCTGCCGAACCTGTAAGAAATTCTTACAGGTTGCCAACTCTTCCAATTCTCCGTCAGCATAGATATTTCTAATATGCTGAACGATATTAGGGCGAGTTGTCTGATACAAGTCTGCCATCTGCTGCTGCGACAGCCAAACAGTCTCGCCGGTAAACTTCACCTCAATGCGAGTTTCACCGTCCTCACCCTGATATATGATTATCTGATTATTCTTGTCCATAATTGTTGCTCTAACGATAACAAGTTAATTTCAAAAATTTACATTTTACTATTTATTACCCGTTGGTTGAATTAAAATTCTAAATATTTACAAATGAAAAAGTTGCACAATTTGCAGATTATTAGTAAATTA
>CAMTKF010000064.1 GCA_947072905.1 uncultured Bacteroidales bacterium | reverse complement strand
TTGTTTCAGTCGTGTACGTCAAGTACACTCCTTCAACGCAGCGTTTAATCCGCTCCAAAATATGAGACCCTGTCGTTAACATTTGTTTTTAAACAAGCTCTTAATAGTATTAATTGATAATCAGGGTATAATCGTCGGCGGAATCCACAACAGGCAGTTTCCGTCTTGATTTGTGTATTTCGGATAATGATACCGTGGCTGTGATGACCAAAGGTTGTTGGTCAGAGCCTTCGGCGATTGAAGAAACCGGGCGTCCCAGTGCGTCAACAATTTTTGAAAGTCCGTCGTAGGTGCCGTAATCGTCTTTGCCGCTGCGGTCGCAGCCTACATATACGGCCTGGTTTTCTATGGCACGTGCTATGAGCAGATGCTCCCAGGCATATCCGCGGGCAGTGGGCCAGTTGGCCGGTACTATCATCATATCGTATGCATGGTGATGGTTGCGCGACCATACCGGGAATCGCAGGTCGTAGCATATCATCATAGAGATATTCCAGCCTTTGTACGGTATAACCGGAGGAATCGCGGTGCCGGCGGTATATACCCTGCCTTCCGCGCTCACCGAGAACAGGTGTCTCTTGTCGTAGTAGACAATCCGGTCGTCGGGAGTAACGAAAAAAGCGCGGTTGAAAAGCTTCCCGTTCTCTGCAGCGGTGAACGACCCGCAAACGGCGCATTGACGGTCGTGCGCCCATGCCGTGATGCGGTTAAGAGTGATATCGACGTATTTCTGCGACGAAAGTTCGGCCAGAAGTGTTTCATCCTGAACCATTCCGGTAGTGAACAGCTCGGGAAGCACCACTATGTCGGTATCTTGCGGCAGACGGTTTATAAAGTCCTCTGCCGCATTAAGATTCACAAGGGGCTCGCCCCAGGTAATGTCAAGGGCAATTGCTGCAATATTCAGAGAGTCGCTTGTCATTCAGTGCTGAATTTATCGGGATATTTTCCTTTGTAGGGCGCATAGAAGTCCTTGATACGGCGCATGTCGGCCTCTATGTCGGCGGTAGGGGTGAATATATTGTTGATAAGTATCTGCTTGTGTTCGTAGTCGAGCACGCCGAGCTGTATGGGCACATTGGCCTGCATGGCTATGCGCAGAAAGCCTGTATGCCACTTCGACACCCGGCTGCGTGTGCCTTCGGGCGTTATGGCGAGCTGGAGGTGTGTGGAGTGCTTGAATTTGTCAACTACAACCTCGGTGAGCGATACCGACTTGTTTTTCCGCACGACAGGTATGCCGCCTATCGCACGGAAAAAGTAGCCCAAAGGCC
Source organism: uncultured Bacteroidales bacterium (assembly GCA_947072905.1). GTDB lineage: Bacteria > Bacteroidota > Bacteroidia > Bacteroidales > Muribaculaceae > CAG-873. The sequence continues at coordinate 11,420 of CAMTKF010000064.1, read as the reverse complement.
ACACAAACCATTGGGATTTCATCAGGAAACCGGCTTTTCTGCCCACGGCGGCGTATGCCAGTTTTCCCAGGACGAAGTCCCAATTACTGGTGTGTGGGGCGACACAGATAATACACTTTGGCGCATCGGGAACAGTGATGGACACTTCCCAGCCAAAAAATTTAAGAATCCGGGCCGACAGGTTCATATTAATACTCGCACACTGATTTGCGTACGTCGGCAGGGATGAGTTCGTTCATCTGCTTCACGATTTCGATGGCGCGGTCGGCAAATTCCTTGCGGAGTTTCAAAAATGCCGATTTATTGTAGCTGCGGCGGGCGCGGTTATAAGCCTGTTCGTTTTCAAACGACTTTCTGGCTTTGTCGAATCCGAAAGAAACCTTGGCGCGTGAATCTTCCTGAAGTTCGGCAATCTCAGTGAGGATTTTGTTAACCTGATTGCGGTCGATGTCCTTTACATAATAAGATGAAAGGATGAGGTCGCCGGCGAGATCGCCGCATACGTATGATATACGTTTTTTGAGTTGTCTTTTGTTAGGCATGGTGAATTTATATTGAGAATAAGAATTTTTTAAGAGCGGGGTAGGTGGGGGGCAGCTTTACCGGAACCTGACGCGTGCGGGCGTCGGTCATGAAGTGAGTGAGCTGCACGGGCAGTTCTACAGAGCGGCCGGTTATCGAGGTCATGGTGTCGAGCGACTTGGCCGGATGAGCCGTGGCCAAGACTATGGCAGGTGTTTTGCCGTAGTCAATTCCCGAACGATTCAGAGCCCCGAGCGCTACGGCGGTATGAGGGTCGGGCAGGTAGCCGCGGCGTGCGAATACTCCGTTTATGGTGTCGGCTATTTCCCGGTCTGACAGCGATATGGCCATAATATCGTTGTTCACGGCCTTGATGTCGTCGTTGTACAGCCGCAGTATGCGCTGAGTGTTGGTGGGTATACCCGAGTCCATTGCGCGGGCCAGGGTGGGGCGGTTGTTCTCGTGCATCTGCGAAACCGTGATTTCGTCGTTTAGAAGTTTCACGAAGTCGTCGTTGGCGTTGCATCCGGCTACAATCTTACCGATGGGGCAACCCATACGTTTGGCAATTACGGCCGCTGTGAGGTTGCTCAGACATCCGCAGGGAATTGAAACCGTGAATCCCTCGGCATTGCCATGTATATTCTTGAGCATGGCATAGGCGTAGAAGAAAAACACCACTTGAGGTACTATACGCAGATAATTATTGGTGTTGATGCAAACGGGCATCATCCTCTCGGCCAGAGCCTGGTCGGCCATGGCGTTTCTGATCATATCCTTGCACTGCGAGATGGTGCCTCCAACCTCCACCGGATGTATGTTGGGACTCTGCGCGGTGAACTGAGCCAGCTGTGCGCGTGTCATGGTACCGTGTGGGAACAATATCACCACGTGCTTGTCCTTATGGCGCATGAAAGCATTGGCAATGGCTGCTCCGGTGTTTCCGGTAGTTGCCACCAGCCCTACCGGACGTCGGCTGTTGGCCTTATGAAACTTTGTGATGAAAGAGGCCACAAAGCGCGCTCCGGCGTCCTTGAAAGCCATGGTGGGACCGTGGAAAAGTTCAAGAATATCGAGGTTGTTCATCAGCGGATACACCGGCATGGGGAAGTTGAAAGCCTCATCCACCACTTGTTTGAGCATGACGGTGTCGGTGTCTGCTCCAAGCAGTGTGCTTACGACTACGTAGGCGATTTCCTTGATATTCATTTCCTGTATATTGTTGAAGTATGCCTTCGGAATTACAGGAAGAATCTCGGGGAGATAGAGAGAACCATCGGGAGCTATGCTGTGCATCAATGCTCCACGCAAGTCGGTGATCGACTGTCCTGATGTGCTGATATATCTCATTAGATTATTTTAGGTCGACGGAGATATGGCAAAGTTAATGATTTTTTTGTATTATTACAAATAAATGAACTTTTGTATTGATTAATGAGTTAATACATATATCATAAATCAGCTAAAAACAATAAAAAAATAGCCCTATGAAATTAGTTAAGACAATCCTGATACTTGCAGCAGTGATGATTTCGTCTGTTGTGGCACGTCCATGTTCACGAATAGTGTTTCTTGGCGATAGTACCGATGTAGTGATGGTGGGCCGCACACTCGACTGGCGCACACCAATTCCTACCAATATATATGTATATCCCGCCGGTATGGCTAAGGAAAGCATGCCCACAGGACCGCGTTACAAGTGGACCTCCAAGTATGCCTCGGCTCTGGCTGTAGGCTACGATGGTGGCGTAACCGAGGGTATGAACGAGCGTGGACTGGTGGTCAACGGATTGTTCTGTAAAGTGTCAAAGTACCGTGAAGCTCCTCAAGGCTCTGATATGCCCGTGATGAGCCTGGCTGTAATAGTGAGCTATTTCCTTGATAATTTCGAGACTGTGGATGAAGTGGACAAGTGGCTCAGAGCTAATGAATTTGGAATTTCCGGCAAAACCTTTGACGGCGGTACCGTATCGCTGCTGCACTGGGGATTCACCGACCGCACCGGCGAAACACTTATCATGGAGTTTGATAACGGAAAGATGAATATCTATCGCGGCCGCGAATATCAGATGCTTACCAACGATCCTGTCTTCCCGAATATGCTTGCCATTGACGGATATTGGGAAGGCATAGGCGGCATGAACTTCCTGCCCGGCGGCGTACGTTCGTCAGACCGTTTTGTACGCGGCAACTACTTCATACACCACGTGCCAGCAAAGGTAGATGCTGATACAGCCCTCTACGAGCTGATGACAGTGATTGACAATGTGAGCGTGCCTTTCGGATATGAAATTGCCGGACAGCCCGAACTGTCGTCAAGCCAGTGGCGCTCGGTTTCAGATGTGACCCGCAACCGCTATTATTTCAAATTCGCCGATTCGCTGGGTGCATTCTACGTAGACCTATCCAAGCTCATGCTCAAGCCCGGCTCGCCCGTGCTTAAACTCGATACATCAAATCACTCAGACTTCTACGGATGTGTCAACGACAAGCTTAAGGAATCAAAGCCCTTCAGCCCCATGTGGTAAATTAAATTAGCTAATTAAATACAATGTAGATAAGTTTTATCCCCGGCCCTGTTGATGGGTCGGGGATTTTTATTAACTTTGGCAGCTATTTAAACCTCTCACACTCTAAATATCATGAGCAAATTCGTTCACCTTCATGTTCACTCACAATATTCGTTGCTCGACGGCCAGGCATCTATCAGCGGCATAGTTGATAAAGCCATAGCCGACGGTATGCCCGGCGTGGCCATCACCGACCATGGTGTGATGTACGGTATCAAGGAGTTCATGAACTATGTGAACAAGAAAAACAAGGGTCCCAAAGGCGCAGTGAAAGATGCTGAGAAACGCATCAAGGAACTCGAAGCAGGCGCTGCACCGGCCGAAGGCGAGTCTATCGAGGGGCTGCGTCAGACAATAGCCGAAAACAAGGCCAAGATATTTACGCCTATCATAGGTTGCGAGATGTATGTGGCCAATGGCGATATGCACGACCGCTCGGATAAGAAGGACACCGGCCGACATCTGGTAGTTCTTGCCAAAAACAAGACCGGCTATAACAATCTTATCAAACTGGTGTCGAAAGCATGGACAGAGGGCTTTTATTTTCACCCGCGTACCGACCATGCCTCGATAGCCGCCCATCATGAGGGTCTGATCATATCATCGGCCTGTCTTGGTGGTGAGATTCCCAAATTGCTTACCGCCGGCGAGATAGAGAAGGCCGAGCAGGCCGTGAAGTGGTGGAAAGACCTCATGGGCGATGATTACTACCTTGAACTGCAGCGCCATAAGGCTACAAAACCCTTGGCTAATCACGAAACATACGAGCTGCAGAAGGAAATCGAGCCCGAAATCATACGTATAGCCCGTAAATACGGGGTGAAGATCATTGCTACTAACGACTCGCACTTTATCAATGAGGACGACGCTGAGGCACATGATCACCTGATATGTATCTCGACCAAAAAAGACCTCGACGATCCCAAACGCATGAGGTATACAATGCAGGAGTGGTTCAAGACCACCGAGGAGATGTCGACGCTGTTTGCCGACATTCCCGAGGCTATTGAAAACACTCTTGAAATCATAGGTAAAGTCGAGACGTATTCCATAGACCACGAGCCTATCATGCCCAACTATGCCATACCCGAGGATTTTGGCACGGAAGAGGAGTATCGCAAGCGATTCACTGAAGAAGACCTCTTCAATGAATTCACCCGCGATGAAAAGGGCAACGTAGTATTGTCGCAACAGGATGCCGAAGCTAAAATCAAGAAGCTGGGCGGCTATGAAAAGCTTTACCGCATAAAGTTTGAGGCCGATTACCTGCGCAAGCTTGCATACGAGGGCGCGGCAAAACGTTATCCCATGCCGTTCACCGAAGAAATCACCGACCGCATAGATTTTGAGCTGCATATAATGAAAACCATGGGTTTCCCGGGTTACTTCCTTATCGTGCAGGACTTCATACGTGCCGGTCGCGAGAAACTTGGTGTGTCTATCGGTCCTGGTCGTGGTTCGGCTGCCGGTTCGGTTGTGGCATATTGCCTTGAAATCACCCAGATAGACCCTCTTAAATACGACCTTCTGTTTGAGCGTTTTCTTAACCCCGACCGTATTTCGTTGCCCGATATCGACGTTGACTTTGACGATGATGGCCGTGGCAAGGTACTCAAGTATGTGACTGAGAAGTACGGCGAACCCAACGTGGCACATATCATCACATACGGCACCATGGCCGCCAAGAGCGCCATTAAGGACGTTGCCAGGGTAGAGCAGCTGCCCATACCCGAGGCCAACCGCCTTACCAAGCTCATCCCTCCACACATGCCCGAAAAAAACGGCAAGGAGCTGAAACCCACACTGTCGAACTGCTATGAGTACGTGCCGGATTTCAAGCCCGAGCTTGAGAGCATGAATCCATTGGTGCGCTCAACTCTGAAGTATGCCCGCGAGCTCGAAGGCAATGTGCGCAACACCGGCGTGCATGCCTGCGGCGTAATCATTTGCCGCGACGACGTGAGCGACTGGGTACCCGTATCAACAGCCGATGATAAGGAAGAAGGCAAGCTGCTCGTAACACAGTATGAAGGCTCGGTAATCGAAGAAACCGGCCTTATCAAGATGGACTTCCTGGGGCTGAAGACGCTTTCGATAATAAAAACAGCGCTTGCAAACGTAAAAGCCCACACCGGCGAGGTTATTGACATCGAGAAAATTGATATAGAAGACAAAAAAACATACGAGCTGTATTCGGCCGGACGCACAATCGGTACATTCCAGTTTGAATCGGCCGGTATGCAGAAATATTTGCGCGAGCTTCAGCCCACCAAGTTCGAGGACCTCATTGCGATGAATGCCCTGTATCGTCCGGGGCCTATGGATTACATACCCAAGTTCATCGCCCGTAAGCATGGCCACGAGCCCATCGAATACGACCTGCCGGGTATGGATCGTTATCTGGCCGATACATACGGCGTAACCGTGTATCAGGAGCAGGTCATGCTGCTGTCGCGTCTGCTGGCCAACTTCACCCGAGGCGAAAGCGATACTCTGCGCAAGGCCATGGGTAAGAAGCTTATCGAAAAGATGAACGCCCTGAAAACCAAATTCATGAAGGGTGGACAGGCCAACGGTCACGATGCTGCCAAACTCGAAAAGATATGGGCCGACTGGGAGAAGTTCGCATCATACGCGTTCAACAAGAGTCATGCCACATGCTATTCGTGGGTAGCGTACCAGACCGGTTATCTCAAGGCTCACTATCCGGCCGAATACATGGCTGCCGTGCTCACTCACAACCGTTCGGACTCGGGCAAGCTCATAGGCTTCATGGACGAGTGTAAGAGCATGGGCATCACTGTAAAAGGCCCGGATGTGAACGAATCGGTACGTGACTTCGGTGTGACATCCGACGGAAACATACGTTTCGGGCTTTCGGCTATATCAGGTATCGGTGATACCGTGGTGGATGAGATTGTAAAAGCCCGCGGCAGCGAACCGTTCAAGGATATATACGATTTTGTGGAACGAGTGCCTTCGCAGTCCATCAACCGCAGAGTGTTTGAAAACCTTGCTCTCGCCGGAGCTTTTGACTGCTTCGGTGCCTACAAGCGCGAAGACCTTGTGGACGACGGCGGCGGACATGCCGGCGACTCTGCTCCGGAAGTACTGCTGCGCTATGGTGCCATGCACCAGAATGCCATACGCAAGCAGGAGGCTTCGCTTTTTGACTTCGACGACGAACAACTCAACGCCGAGGCGCGTCCCAAGTTGCGCAGTGCCGAGGAATGGGCACCGATAACCAAACTAGACAAGGAGCGTGAGCTGGTGGGCATGTATCTGTCGGCGCACCCTCTCGACCCTTATTATCTTGAGCTTAATTACGGCACAACTTTCCGCCTTAGCGAACGCGAGGATGCGAAGATTGTAGAGAATCAGGAAGTGTCGTTTGGCGGCATAGTCACCGAGTGTACCCGTCGCACCACGCGCAAGGGGTCGCCGATGATGATAGTAAAGCTCGAAGACTTCACCGGCACAACCGAGATAGTCATGTTCAACGAGCAGATGGAGCTTTACGGACATCTCACCCAGGTGGGCAAGCCCATACTCATACGCGGCACATACAATAAACAGTACGACAACCTGCGTTTCAATATCAGTTCAATCATTCCGCTTGAGACCGTCAAGGGAAAGATGCTGAACTCAATCACCATAGCACTCGGGTTCTCGCAGTGTACCCCTACAGCCACGGCCTCGATTATAGATCAGCTCAGAGAGGGCGAGGGACAGCGCATGAGCCTGTCGTTCTCGGTTGATTCGGGCATTCCCGGCCGCCAGAGCCGCATGTTGCTCTCATCGGGCAAACGCATAGCCGTAGACAAGAAATTTATAAAACATCTTGAGGAAACAGGCATTCCTTTCAAACTCGATTTTGACAAAAACTTAGCATCATAAATTTAATATCAAACTAAAAATGGCAACTACATTTACTGACGAAAACGTCAAAGACATCATCGCTTCGGGCAAGCCCGTTGTTATCGACTTCTGGGCTACATGGTGCGGACCCTGCATGGCTATGGCTCCCATAGTCGACAAGCTCGCCGAAGAATACGCCGACCGCGTTGTTATAGGCAAATACAATGTCGATGAAGAAGGCGACCTCTCTACCGAATACCGCATAATGTCGATTCCCACCATTCTTTTCTTCAAGGATGGCAAAAAGACCGACATACGTCTGGCCGGTTCACAGACCGAAGCAACACTCCGCGCACGCATCGAAGAATTGCTCGCAAAATAATCAGACCTTAAATAAACACTACAGGCTGCCTTCCGTTATGTTAGAAGGCAGCCTGTAGTGTTATTAGGATGAGTGCTTATTTCATCATGGCACGGGCCAGTTCGCGTTTATCATCGCGTTCTTTTATAGACTGACGCTTGTCGTATTCCTTTTTACCGCGGGCCACACCTATCACGAGCTTGGCATATCCACGGTCGTTGATAAACAGACGCAGCGGCACGATGGTATAGCCGGGCGACTGAGTTTCGCGGCTCAGAGCCAGTATTTCTTTGCGCGAGAGCAACAGCTTGCGGTCACGACGCTCGGTATGATTGTTGTAGGTGCCGTAGAAATACTCGGCTATATACATATTCTTCACCCACACCTCGCCGTCGTTGATGAAGCAGAAGGTGTCGACAAGCGAAGCTTTGCCAAGACGTATAGATTTGATTTCAGTGCCGGTGAGCACTATACCGGCGGTGTAGGTTTCGGATATGGCGTAATCAAAAGTCGCACGGCGATTTTTGATGTTTACTTCTTTAAATTTCATTTTCTGGGCCATGATACATCACATAAAACAAAGGATCAGAGAACTTATCAATATGGGTATTATTATAACGGCAACAATTGCCAGCCCGGTAAAGTTGAGTTGATTGTCTTCTTTTATACCCATATAAGCGGTAGACTTGAAAATAACAATGACCGACAGCAGAGGCATCAACGTTAGTAAGGTCATGGATGTCGGCATCAGATTGCGTATTGTGTAGTATATGCAGTTGAGACCGAGCATGCACGATACAAACACGCTCACCTTGTTTTGATTTAATGTGCCATCAATCAATTTAGGCATAAAAAAATCAAGGAACAGCTTTGACAGGTACATTGATGCGAAGAGCGAGCATGCTATGCCAATCGCCGCCACCAGCGAATGTGTGAAACCCTCGCTGTGGGAGTACACCAGCGGAAAAAATTCCGACAGGGCAGTAACCCCAACCAGAGGATAGAAGCCTTTGCGCTGTACCTCGTCGGCATTGAGTACCGATTCGGATACATCGTCCCATCCTCGCGAAGGAGATAGTAAAAGCTGGATTAAGTGTTTGATAAATAACCACATAGCGGCCGTTGCACAGTTTTGGTTTAAAAAGTCGGATTGAATTAGAGATACAAAGTTACGAAATTTGTTGTGTTATTTTGGCTTAAATTCGTAAATTTGCACAAAAATAATTCGTTAAGTAGACTTTGGATAATAATTTATATCATATTTGTTGACTAATGTAAAGTTAAATGATAAGATATGGATTATTGTTAAAATGAAAATTAAAGAATATCAATTAGAACACAATGATACGCACAATCCTTTCAATTGCCGGCAAGCCCGGACTCTATCGTCTCGTAAGCCAGGGACGCAATATGCTCATCGTTGAGTCGCTTTCAACCGGTAAGCGCACTCCGGCTTTCGCCCACGACAAAGTAATGTCGCTCGGCGATATCGCAATGTATACAACAGGCGAGGACATTCCCCTGGCCGATGTTTTTGAACTCGTAAAAGAAAAGACCGGCGGCCAGCCCGTAGTTGTAAAGGCTATAGGTGGCGATGCCGAGCTGCGCGAGTATTTCGGCACCATTCTGCCCGACTTTGACCGCGAACGCGTACACGATTCAGATATCCGCAAACTTTTCCAGTGGTACAACGCTCTGCTGGCTGCCGGTATCACAGAATTCAAGGCAAAGGAAGAATCAGCCGACGCTGAAGAAAAAGAATAAAATTACTATAAGTAGTTGATGACTAAGCCGCTATACTCGCGTATAGCGGCTTTTTAACACCCTTAATTAAGGTTTGTTATAGATTATTTAGATATTTTTAGGATAAAACAACGCCAAAATATGTTACCTTTGCGTGTGGATATCAGAATGTCCTTTAATACTTAATCATAGAACACTCCGTCGGCTTAGCCGCTCCAGAGACGATAAACATTTAACCCCGGCTCTAAACCTTTATGAAAACTGACTTAAGCTCTCAGATAAAACTGGATCGCGTACCCAAGCGCTACTATCATCCCGAGAACGAGATAGAACTTGCAGCCGTCACACGCGAGGAAAAACTCAACACACTGATTTTTGAAACCGCTAACGACGGCGGTGAATTCATAGCTTCAGAAATCGTACGCTATATAAATCGTTTCGTCAAGAAGAACGGCAAATGCGTCATGGCTCTTGGCGCCGGAAACAGCACACACCGTGTATATGCTTCTCTTATAAAGCTCTATCAGGAAGGCAAAGTCGACTTCTCTAATGTTATCATCTATAACATAAGCGAATTTTTCCCTCTGATGCCCGAAGGTCCGTCGACCATGCGACGCCTCAACGATGTATTCCTTAATCATGTAAACATCAAGAAGGAAAACATCCGCACCATCGACCCCCAGATTACAAAAGAAACAATGTTTGACTACTGTCAGGCATACGAGGAATCAATTCAGAACGAAGGTGGCCTCAATCTGGTGGTTTGCGAAATAGGAAGCAACGGTTCTATCGCATTCAACGAGCCCGGCAGCGCTCCCTCAAGCATTTGCCGTCTTGTGCTGCTGAGCAACTACACACGCCATCAGATAAGCAACGACTATAAGTGCGATGAAGTGCCCGACACAGCCATCACTCTCGGTATCAGCACCATATTGAAGTCAAACCGCATACTCACAATGGCCTGGGGTGAAAGCCGCTCGCAGATCATACATGAGACAGTGGAAGAACCCGCATCTGCGCAGGTGCCCGCTTCGTTCATGCAGGGACACCCCCACGCCAAGGTTGTGATTGACCTGCCCGCAGCCGACGATCTCACACGCATAAGCCATCCCTGGAAAGTGACTTCGTGCGAATGGAACGACAAACTCATCCGCCGCGCCATAGTATGGCTCTCACAGCTCATACACAAGCCCATTCTGAAACTTACCGATAAGGATTACAACGATGCCGGCCTGGGCGAACTTCTGGTACTCTACGGATCGGCATACAATGTGAATATCAAGGTATTCAACGACCTTCAGCATACCATCACCGGCTGGCCCGGCGGCAAGCCCAATGCCGACGACACCTATCGTCCCGAGCGAGCCAAGCCCTATCCCAAGCGTGTGATAGTATTCTCTCCGCACCCCGATGATGATGTGATCTCGATGGGCGGTACACTTAAGCGCCTTGTAGACCAGAAACACGATGTGCATGTGGCTTACGAGACCTCAGGCAACATAGCTGTGGGCGATGAAGACATGATGCGCTACTTCATGATGATGGACAAAATCGCTCCCCAGTTTGGATTTGACACAGAAGGGTACAACAAGCTCTCAAAGGGCGTGAGCGAATTTGTAAAAGCAAAGACCGCCGGCGAAACCGACAGTGCCGATATCCGCGAGATCAAGACAATGATTCGCCAGGCCGAAGCTACCATTGCCTGCAATTATATCGGAGTTAAGCCCGACCATATCCACTTCCTGCGTCTGCCCTTCTACGAAACCGGAACAATCAAGAAAGGCGACCTCTCGCAGCGCGATGTGGATATAATCAAGAAACTTCTTTCTGACGTCAAACCTCATCAGATATTTGTGGCCGGCGACCTTGCCGACCCCCACGGTACCCACAAGGTCTGCACCGATGCAGTCCTGGCAGCCGTAGATGAACTGATTGACGAAGAGTGGATGAAAGATTGCCGTATATGGATGTACCGCGGTGCATGGGCCGAATGGGAAATCGACCACATCGAAATGGCTGTGCCCATCTCGCCCGAAGAACTGCGTTTCAAGCGCAACTCTATCCTCAAGCATCAGTCGCAGATGGAGAACGCTCCCTTCCTGGGCGACGACGACCGCCTGTTCTGGCAGCGAGCCGAAGAGCGCAACCGCGCAACCGCAAAACTCTACGAAGGACTTGGCCTCGCCTCATACGAAGCAATGGAAGCATTCGTGGAATACCATCCCATAAGATAATACATTATAATACTTCTTTATAGATAATCTCCCGAGGGGTAAAATTGGATGAAAGAGGGGCTGTCTAACAAGTTTAGGCAGCCTCTCTTTTGTGTGGTTCATCAACAAAAAAATAAGGCTTTCATGCTGAAT
>CAMTKF010000063.1 GCA_947072905.1 uncultured Bacteroidales bacterium | reverse complement strand
CGAGTGCAAAGTTACACCTTTTTTACTTACCCTCCAAATTTTTTAGCAACTTTTTTATGCTGAAAAACATGATTTTTCATCAGCAAAACATCTTATCGCTGATATTCAGCAGGTTAGCCCTAATTACGCCATTTTAAGACTACACATTAATAATATAAGAAACGCCCTACTCCCTTGAATGAAGACATGAAAAATATTTTTTCACATCATCATACATAAAATCTTTTTTTTACAGAATATGATTTTTATTGAACTTTCTACGCGGGTTTATTTGTTGTAAAACCAAAATTATTCACTAACTTTGCATAATGTACACAGGTAAAACCTATTTATTTTCTAATAACTAAAATATGATTGAACTATTTATTCCATTAGCAATATTTGATGCAGCAGAATTTTTCAGATGGTTTGTAGAAAACGCATCGTATTTGTTTGTATTCATTTTCATGGTAATTGAAAGTTCTTTCATTCCATTTCCTTCAGAAGTAATAGTCCCACCGGCCACCTATCTTGCAGCGACCAGAGGTGATATGAACTTTTTCATGATAATATTGGCTGCAACAGCCGGAGCAATCTGCGGGGCATTGATCAATTACTACCTGTCGTTGCTCATCGGGAGACCTCTGGTATATAAATTCGCCAACTCGCGATTCGGCCACGCATGTCTGATAAATCAGGCAAAAGTAGAAAAGGCAGAAGCATATTTTGACAAACACGGCGCAATATCAACTTTTATCGGCCGATTGATTCCGGCAGTACGTCAGTTGATATCCATTCCGGCCGGATTATCAAGAATGAATATTGCAGTATTTGTCATCTTCACCGGTTTAGGCGCATTGGTATGGAATATAGTACTCGGCGTATTAGGCTGGTGGTTGGCTAAATGGGTACCGCTCAACCAGCTGTTCGACACAGTAGAAAAGTACAACACCTATCTGTCGTGGGCAGGAATAATCATAGGAGCGATATGCGTAATATTCATAGCCTACAGACTTCTGTTCCATAAAAAATCTGACACATCAAAAGAAAATATATGATTGTATCTCCCTCACTATTGGCTGCTGACTTTTGCCATCTGTCACAGGATATAGAAATGATAAATGAATCTGATGCATCGTGGATTCACTGCGATGTAATGGATGGAGTATTTGTGCCCAACATATCTTTTGGTTTTCCTGTAATACAGGCGATATCAAAGTTGACAGCTAAACCATTGGACGTACATCTGATGATAGTGAATCCACAGAACTATATAGGTCAGGTACGCGACTGCGGTGCGTCGATAATGAACGTACATCAAGAAGCATGCACACATCTCGACCGCACGATACAGGCAATAAAGCAAGCCGGCATGAAGGCGGCCGTAACCCTTAACCCAGCCACACCGGTATTGCTGCTTGAAGATATAATAACCGAGCTGGATATGGTTTTGCTGATGAGTGTAAATCCCGGCTTCGGAGGTCAAAAGTTTATTCCAAATACAATAAATAAAGTACAAAAGCTGAAACAACTCATAAAAGAAAGTCAATCAAACGCAATAATCGAAATTGACGGCGGAGTAAATGCCGATACCGCACCCCTGCTCGCAAAGGCCGGGGCAGATGCACTGGTAGCCGGCAGTGCCGTTTTCAAAAATCCGAATCCTAAGGAATTCATTTCATACCTGAATTCACTCTAAATAATCAAGTAAAGCTCTCCAATCAACTATCAATCATCTCCTCTTACAATAAATTATGAATCCTAACTACCCTCTTGATTTATCAATGGACGGGTTTGGGACCACCCAGCCGAGTGTTGTGATGCCACAAGAAAACACAATACTTGAAGCTGAAGAGCCCCAAACCCGCAAACCTGCTTCTAAAAAAGGACCTGCCAAGAAGAAGCCCACCCCCTCGCAACGACCGTCAGCTCCAAAGAAGAAAAAAGAACCAAGCTTCAACCCTGTCATAGAATTTTTCAGAGACTTACGCACCAGGCTGTCATTAGGCATTCTGCTTACAGTACTCACCGGTGTATGGTTGATAGTATCAATCAATTACATACATAACGGACCAATCGACCAAAGCCTGGTGGCTGAAAACGGAGTAATGACAATAGCAAATTCCGGTGAACCCATTGAAAACGCAGGCGGAGCCATAGGCGCCAAAATAGCCCATACTCTGATGATAGACGGCTTAGGCGCAGGTTCGTTTTTCATTGCCATATACCTTGGAGGACTTGCCCTGTCGCTGTTCGGCCTGATGAGATGCAAGTTCTGGGCCTTCAGTTTCAAATGTCTATTCACTGCAATTTCAGTTTCCATAATATTAGGATTGTTTTTATACAATGCCGAGACAAGTTTCCACTGGGGAGGCAATCATGGAAGGTATGTAAACATGTGGCTGATGCATGTTTCTGACGCTGTGGGCGCATACGCGGTAAGCGTGTTGCTCATAGGCCTGTTGGTGGTAATGTATCTTACACAGCTTCGCTCATTCTACCTCAGCGTTTCAGGACACTATAAGAAAGCCCGTGCTGCCATGGCCGCAGCTGCTGCCAAAGGTAGCGAAACTTCTACAGAGCTTGCAGAGCTTCCTTCAGACAACATAGAAGGCGCAGCACCTCAGGAAGAAAATCCGGAGATTGAAAGCCCGGGGCTTACCCAAAACATATCACAGACCATTGAGAACCCTTCGCCCATAGTAGGTTTTTCGATTGACGACGACGACAACTATGCCGTAGAAACTCCACGCAGACAAGCCGAAGATAAAGTAACAGTGCAGGATATCGAACCGGAGTTCAACATCACATCCACAACTCTCGAAGACGGTGAAGATGAACCTGCACGACAGTCATTATATGATGATGAAGACCCTACCGGACAGCAGCCATACGATATCAAGGATGAGCTGTCATACTACCGCTATCCGTCGCCTGACCTGCTGGAAGAGCGGCCAATGACCATATCGGTGGATGAAGCCGAACAGGAAGAGAACAAGAACCTCATAGTCAAAACATTGAAAGACTATAAGATTCCGATTTCAAAGATCCAAGCCACAATAGGCCCGACAGTAACATTGTACGAAATAGTACCTGCCGAAGGTGTACGCATCGCCCAGATCAAGAAGCTCGAAGACGATATAGCCCTACAGCTTGCCGCCCTTGGCATACGTATCATTGCACCCATACCCGGCAGGGGCACCATTGGTATTGAAGTACCCAACCGCGATCCCCGCACAGTGTCAATGTTCTCTATCATCAACTCCAAAAAGTTCCGCGAATGCAACATGACACTCCCCATGGCTCTCGGTGCCACTATCAATAATGAAATCTTCATCGAAGACCTTGCCAAAATGCCCCACTTGCTTGTGGCCGGTGCGACCGGTCAAGGTAAATCGGTAGGGCTCAACTGCATCATAGCCTCGCTGCTCTACAAAAAGCATCCCGGTGAGCTGAAATTTGTGCTCATAGACCCAAAACGAGTTGAATTCAGCCTTTACAGCAAACTCGAACACCATTTCCTGGCAAAACTGCCCGAAGAAGAAAAGCCCATAGTTACAGAACCCTCAAAGGCTTTGACAGTACTACAGTCACTCTGTACCGAAATGGATAATCGCTACGACCTGCTCGAAGCGGCTGCAGTAAGAGGAATTGAAGAATACAACCGCAAGTTCTCGCTGCACAAACTCAATCCAGAAAAAGGCCACAGATTCCTCCCCTATATCGTGGTTGTTGTGGATGAGTTTGCAGATCTTATAATGACTGCCGGTAAAGACATCTCAGTGCATATAGCTCGTATAGCACAGAAGGCCCGAGCCGTGGGCATACACATGATAATAGCTACACAACGCCCGTCGACCGACATAATCACAGGTATGATCAAGGCAAACTTCCCCGGACGAATAGCCTTCAGGGTTGCCCAAATGGTCGACTCAAAGACTATTCTCGACCGCCCCGGGGCCAACCGTCTGATAGGCCGCGGCGACATGCTATTCAGCCACAACAGCAAGCTCGAACGCGTACAGTGTGCTTTCATAGACACGCCTGAAGTAGAATCGCTTGTAGACTTTATAAACGATCAGACCGGCTATGCAACCGCATATCCCCTACCCGAGCCTCAAAGCGAAAACGGAGGGATGACACCCGGCGCTATAGACCTATCGAAGCGTGACAGCATGTTTGACGATTGTGCCCGGTTCATAGTGCAGAACTCCACAGCTTCCACATCATCGCTGCAACGACGGTTTTCAATAGGCTACAATAAAGCCGGTAAAATCATGGATCAGCTTGAGGCAGCCGGAATAGTAGGACCTGCCGACGGACAGAAACCGCGCGCTGTACTGGTAGATTCCATCATGCTCGAGAGCATCCTGCGGTCGCTATGAACCAAGCATGTCCTAATTACGTTAATAGTATGTTGCAATAAATGCCATATCCCCTACCCTACCCCAAAATGAAAATAAAATTTCTCATATATCTTGCTGCAGTATTCGGGTTACTGTCCATTTCTCAAAATGTTCATGGGGCAGACAGTGCTGAACAGATGTTATCACGGTGTGCAAAAACCATAAACATCTCACCCTCGATATCAATGAAGTTTGTCCTGTCTTACGACAACATCCATATACCATGCGACATAACTGTTTCCAAAGACAAGTATCATCTTTCATCAAAAGACATGCAGGTATGGTATGACGGAAACACCCAATGGACCTATCTGAGTGGCAATCAGCAGCTCTCAATCAGTGAACCTACTACCGAAGAGCTGCTTGAGAGCAATCCCTTTGCCATAGTGAACCATTATTCGAAAGCATATACATGCAAGAAGTCGGGTTCAGACATCGAACTGATTGCCAAATCAAGAAGAGCCGTTATAAAAAAGGCAAGAATCACAATCAATCCAAGCACCGATTTACCAACAAAAGTTGTAATAACGATGTCGAACGGCAAAGAGCTTACTGCATCGGCGGGCACTGTGAAAAAAGGATCGAAAGTGCCGGCAACTACATTTGTCTATAGCAAGAAACTCTATCCGGCTAAAGAAATTGTAGACTTAAGATAGAATCATTGATAAATAAACATAACAACAAACATATTATGTCGAACACAACCAAATGCTTAATCATTGGCTCAGGCCCTGCAGGTTATACCGCTGCAATCTATGCCTCGCGTGCCAATCTCCAACCCATAGTCATCGAGGGCCCGGCACCCGGCGGCCAGCTGATGACAACAACCGAAGTAGAAAATTTCCCGGGCTATCCTAACGGAATCACAGGCCCAAATCTTATTGAAGACCTGCGTTCGCAAGCCCAGCGGTTCAATGCCGACCTGCGCAGCGGCCTGGTGACATCGGTAGACTTTTCAAGCCGTCCGTATGCAGTAACCGTAGACAACCGCGACACCATTATGGCAGATACCATCATCATCGCAACAGGCGCCACAGCGCGTTATCTTGGTCTTGATGACGAACAGAAGTACTTGGGTATGGGCGTATCGGCCTGCGCTACATGCGATGGATTCTTCTACCGCAACCGCACTGTAGCCGTAGTAGGCGGTGGCGATACAGCCTGCGAAGAGGCCCTGTATCTGGCTTCAATTGCCGAGAAAGTATACCTTATCGTAAGGAAATCATTCCTCCGTGCATCCAAAGTAATGCAGACCCGAGTATTTGAGAATCCGAAAATTCAGATTCTGTTCAATACCACAACCGAAGGTCTGTTTGGTCAGGACACACTCGAAGGAGCACATCTGATAGAGAATGCAGGCACAAGCAAAGAAGATCATTTTGATATCAATCTCGACGGTTTCTTCCTTGCCATAGGTCATACACCCAACACATCAATGTTTGGCGGTAAAATAGCCCTTGATGAGAATGGATTTATAAAGACCGCCGGCGAAACAACCGCCACCAACATTCCCGGCGTTTTCGCAGCCGGCGATGTAGCCGACAACCGTTATCAGCAGGCTGTAGTGGCAGCCGGCATGGGATGCCGCGCCGCACTGGATGCCGAACGCTTCCTGCTCGAAAACGAATAATATTTCAAACGCAATAAAAAACATAAGCTTGAGCCCTCGGCAAGGTTCAAGCTTATGTTTTTTATTACAGTAAAGAATGTCAAAGAGTCACTCCGGTCTTGAATATGGCAATCTCTTTGGCACCTATAAGTTCGTGATGCAACTTCTCTCCATCAGCTACAGCCAGCACTTTGTCGACCAGAGCTGACAAGACTTCATCGGGATTTTCTGTTTCGAGCAATACCCCTGCATTGAAGTCTATCCAATTGGCCTTCATTTCAGCCAGCTGCGAATTGGTTGACACCTTCATGGTAGGCACGAAAGTTCCGAAGGGAGTACCTCGGCCTGTTGTAAAGAGTACCATCTGACAACCTGACAAAGCCAAAGAAGTAGATGCCACAAGGTCATTACCGGGGGCTGTAAGCAGGTTCAAGCCCGGCACGGTAGACTTCTGAGTATATGCCAGAACATCAGTAACCGTGGCACTGCCGCCCTTCTGCACACATCCGAGAGATTTTTCCTCGAGAGTTGTAATACCTCCGGCCTTGTTTCCGGGCGAGGGATTCTCGTATATAGGTTGACCGTATGAGCGGAAATAAGCCTTGAAATCGTTGATCAGGCTGACAGTCTTATCAAACACTTCGCGATCTTTGGCGCGGTTCATCAGAATTGTCTCCGCTCCAAACATCTCAGGAACTTCAGTGAGAATTGTGGTGGCACCCCATGATGTGAACAAGTCGGAGAGACGACCGAGCAGCGGATTTGCTGTAATTCCTGAAAATCCATCCGAGCCACCGCATTTCAGACCTATTTTCAACTTCGAAACCGGCAATTTCTGACGTCGGTCGGAGCGCATCTGCTCGATGAGACCGCAGCAAACATTAAAGCCGGCTTCGATTTCATCATTAACTTCCTGCGCGGTAAGAAACTTGATACGTTCTTCATCAAAATCACCCAATTCTTCACGGAAGCGTTTGATCTGATTATTCTCACATCCAAGTCCGAGTACCAACACACCACCTGCATTAGGATGTTTTACAAGCGCGGCCAGTGCCGACCGGGTATTGGCATGGTCCTGTCCAAGCTGTGAACATCCATAGTTATGGGTGAAAGCACGCACATCGTCAATGCCGGTAAGGTCGCATTCCTTGCGCAGACGCTCAATAATAGCATTGGCCTGGCCATTCACACACCCTACTGTGGGTACAATCCAAAGCTCATTGCGTATACCCATATCTCCGTTCTTGCGGAGATATCCGTTCACTGTCGGTGCCGGGACGGCTTCATGGGCTACTACAGGTGTCGGATTATATTCGTATTGCAGGTCATCACACAATCCTGTAACAAGGTTGTGTGAATGCACCCACTCACCCTTGGCAATATCCTGAGTAGCCTTGCCTATGGGGAAACCATATTTGATTACTTCGGCACCGGCAGGAATATCGCACAAGGCAACTTTATGACCACGGGGAGCGACAGCATCGCCGTCAACCAAAATGACGGCGACATTGTCTTTAGGATTTATCTGAAAAAGTCTTTTCATACTATTATGCATGGGCATTAAGGAAATCTGAAAGAGCCTTTTCCATACCCGACGTTCTGATATTACGGAGATATTCACCGGCCTTTTCAGAGAAACCTGGTACGAGTTGTTCGAAATTCAATACAAAAATTCCGCTTTCTACAATTTTACGCACAGTATCGGCAAAGTCCTTATCATTCCACAACTCTTTAATTTTGGCCAAAGCAGCCTCATCGTCTTCAGGAGAGAATGACGAACCCGGACCATAAAGAGACAGCAGAGCGGCAAAAGTAAACAGCTCAAATTCAGCAAGCTTGCCGGCCTTGGTATATGTGTCGAGCACTGTGGGGAAATTTCGGGCTTCCCACTTTGACAGAGAGTTGAGCGCGATGCTCTTAAGATAGTGCTTGATATACGGATTGTAGAATCGTTCGAGAATACCGTCGGCAAAAGCCTTGAGTTCAGCCTGATCCTCATCAATCATCGGAAGGACCTCAGTCTCTACCATCTTGTTGATAAAGCTGTTTACATCCTTATTGTTGAAGGCATCCATAACTGTTTCGCAACCGAGCTGAAGTGCTACGGGCACCATACCTGTATGCGAACCGTTGAGAATCCTCACTTTCTTGTCGCGGAAAGCCTTAATCGAGGGCATGAACAGCACGTGCATTCCGGCCTTGTCGAGAGGAAATTCGCGAGCTACAGTTTCATAATCCTTACCTCCAATAGCCCAAAGATGGTAAAGCTCGCCCTTTACAACAACATTGTCATCAAATCCGAGTTCGGCCTTTACTTCATCGATATTATCCTTTGGGAAGCCGGGGACTATTCGGTCGACAAGAGTGTCGACGAAAATGCAGGCTTCATTTATCCAATTGATAAAATCAGAGCCAAGATTTGCCTCCTCGGCATGACGGATTACATAATTATGCAGAGTGGTGGCATTATCCTCGATAAGCTCGCAGCAGATGAAAATCAGACCCTTTGATTTATCGCCATGAAAATGGTTGAAACGCTTCCACAGCAAGTTGGTAACCTTGCCGGGGAAAGTCACGGGCTTCCAAGACATTACATCATCTTTTTCGTAGCGGATGCCGGCTTCGGTTGTATTTGAAACTACAAACCTCAGCTCAGGCGACAGAATCAAGCTTTCGTAACGCTTGCGGTCGTCTTCATTATCGGGTGCCATGATATCGCACACCGATTTTACCAGACGGATTTCCCTCTTGGGTTTACCTTCCTCGATACCTTCAAGCATCACGTTAAACAGACAGTCCTGTTGCTTGAGGATAGAGGTGGCATGGTTTTCGTTAAAACGTGGAGAGACGATAGCAACGGAAGTGTCCAATACACCCTTTTCGTTAGCGATATCAATCTGCCAGTCAACGAATGCACGCAAAAAGTTGCCTTCGCCGAATTGCAACACCCTCACGGGGCGTTGCAATTCAACATCGACAGTTGAACGGTTTAATGGCTTAAGATTCATTATTTTTCAACTTTAATGATTTTGTACTTGGGAACGAGGAGCTTCATTATGCACCAACCAATGAGATAAGATACACCGCAGATGCAGAATATAATGAAATAGCCGGCAGGCTTGCCTTCAAAGCCCATGAACTTCATATTAGTCTCGGCTGCATGGTCAAAGAGTATACCAGATCCCATGTTGATAAGGAATGAGCTGATACCGCCGGCCATACCTCCGATACCTATGATTGTGGCGATGGTGCTCTTGGGGAACATATCACCCACAACCGAATAAATATTCGCGCTCCACGACTGGTGGGCAGCTCCGGCAAGACCGATGATAATCACAGGCCACCAATATGAATAATTTCCAAGCGGCTGTGCGAGGATGGCAAGCAGCGGGAACAATGCAAAGATAAACATTGCCTGCATACGGGCCGAATATGGATTCTTACCGGTACGGTTGATAATAATTGTAGGAAGTTTACCGCCGTAAATAGACAGCATGGTGATTGCATACAGCACAAAAATCAGCATCTGAGCAGTTGGGGTATCAGTGGCATATCCATAGACATCGGAGATGTAAGCGGGAATCCAAAAGAGGAAGAACCACCACACACCATCGGTCATGAATTTACCGAATATCACAGCCCAGGTCTGGGGGTAAGCAAAACATTTCCAGAAAGGAATAGTAGCTGTCTCAGAATCTTCAACCTCAGCTTTTTGAGCAGCGGTTTCATCAGGATTGGTATTGTCCTGCTCGATGTAGGCGAGTTCTTTTTCGTTCACATACTTGCTCTTGGCAGGATTCTGGTAGAAGAACATCCAGAAGCCCATCCATACAAAGCCTAAGGCACCGATGACAATGAATGCCATTTCCCAACCGTTACCTACACCAATCTTCTGGAAGTAGCGGGCCAGGGGCGGAATGGAGATGGGAGCGATAAGGGCACCTACGGTAGCACCGGCATTGAAGATTGATGTTGCATAAGCGCGGTCGCGTTTCGGGAAATACTCGGCGGTAACCTTGATAGCTGCCGGGAAGTTACCGGCCTCACCAAGTCCGAGAATGATTCGGGCGGCTATAAAGTAGTAGACACTGGTGATAGCTACAGTTGAAGCTATGGCTCCGGTAGCAGACACGAGTTCAGCTGCGTTGTGCAGACCTACGGTGTGCTCTGTAGCCCAACCGCATGCGGCATGCAGACAGGCGCCGAGCGACCAGATGAATATAGCCCACAGATAACCCTTCTTGGTGCCCATCCAGTCGATGAATCGGCCGGCAAAAAGGTTTGCCACGGCATATACTATTGAGAATATGGCAGTGATAAGACCATAATCGGTATCGGTCCAGTGGAATTCAGGTGCTATGAAGTCTTTCCAAGTGAGCGACAGTACCTGACGGTCCATATAGTTTACTGTGGTTGCGAAGAACAACAGCACGCAGATAAACCAGCGGAAGTTAGATGCCTTGGCAAGCATCGCGTTTTCCTTTCTTTCTATTGCACTTTTCATGGTATGGATTACTCGCTTTAGAATTTAAAGTATTCCTTGGCATTGCCATAACATACTTTTGCCACGATTTCCTTACCGATGAAGTCAAGCTCTGAAGCAGGAAGCAGACCCTTCTCGATGTCGTTGCCGAGAAGATTGCAAAGTGTGCGGCGGAAATACTCATGACGAGGATAACTGAGGAATGAACGCGAGTCGGTGAGCATGCCCACAAAGCGGCTGAGCAGGCCGAGGTTGCTCAGTGCTGTCATCTGCTTCTCCATACCGTCTTTCTGATCAAGGAACCACCATCCCGAGCCGAACTGAATCTTACCGGCGCCGTAACGGCCGTCCTGGAAGTTACCGAGCATTGTAGCCACGAGTTCGTTGTCGCGGGGATTGAGGTTGTAAATAATGGTCTTGCCGAGCTTGTCCTGCGAAGCCAGCATATCGAGGAATTTCGACATTTTCTTGGCTACGGTGAAGTCCCCGATCGAGTCGAAACCGGTATCGGGGCCAAGCTGTGCCATCATGCGTGAATTATTGTTGCGGATTGCACCGTAGTGGAACTGCTGGGTCCAGCCCGAGTCATGGTCCATTATGGCAAACTCAACCATCATTGCAGTCTTGAACTTCTTGATTTCTGCAATTGTGAGTTCTTCTCCGTTCTTGAATATTTTGTTGAAGATGGCATCAATCTCATCTTTGGTATAGTCTTCGGCATAGAATTCCTCGATACCGTGGTCGCTGAGACGGCAACCTACAGATTCGAAGAAATCATGACGCACTTTCAGAGCTTCTATCACATTGTCGAAAGAAGAAATCTGAACGCCCGAAACTTCGGCCAGTTGACGGATGTATGCCTGATAGTCGGCAGGACACTCAACAGCCATAGCCTTGTCGGGACGCCATGTGGGAAGCATGCGGATTTCAAAACCGTCGTCTTTCACCTTTTTATGGTATTCGAGAGAATCAACGGGATCGTCGGTTGTGCAGACTACCTCCACATTGTAGTGGCGCATCAGGCCGCGGGCTGTAAGCTCACCGTTGGCCAGCTTGTCTGAACAAACATCGTAGATTTCGCGGGCGGTTGAGGGATTGAGCAGTTTCTCAACACCGAATGCAGTCTTGAGTTCAAGGTGCGACCAGTGATACAAGGGATTGCGCATGGTGTAAGGCACAGTTTCGGCCCATTTCTCAAACTTCTCCCAGTCTGTGGTGTCTTTACCGGTGATGAATCGTTCGTCAACACCGTTTGTACGCATGGCACGCCATTTGTAATGGTCACCTTCGAGCCATATTTTAGAAAGATTAGGGAAACGGTGATCGTTAGCTACGTATTCGGGAATAAGATGACAGTGGTAGTCGATGATAGGAAGGCCCTCTGCATATTCATGGTACAGACGCTGGGCTGTAGATGTTTCGAGAAGGAAGTTCTCGTCATTAAACTGTTTCATGTATATTATTTAGAATTGTTTTGGTTTCAAACGATGTTCAAATTTAGCAAAAAAATACCATACGTAAATATAAAATTATCCATTATTAGGTGGAAAAAAGTTCATATTTAGTATAATTCGGAACTTTTTACATTTTTAATGGAATTAATTGCTTAAAAAAAGAAACGCCTGTTATGATTTTTATACAAAATCGCCGGCTTGCACTTTTGATTGCAATCCGGCGATATAAGATTTCAAGAAGATTTTACTTTTTATTCTTGTAAGATTCCGACCATTTTTCAAGACGGTCGTATTCTTCCTTGGTGATTCTCATAAAGGAACCGTGCTGTGGAGCCTTAACACCCTGGATGCCGATAGGCGAGTGGAAGTTGCGCATGTTTTCATCGGCCTGGCAAATGCGATAGCGTTTGGGATTTGATGAGTATTCAATATAGGCTATACGCCAACCCTTCTCACCGGGAATCTTGAAAGCAGAAACACCTTCGCACTTTTTGTTACCCTCGAAGTTCACATAGTCATCTTCAACGGGTTCGCTCCAGGGGCCTTCGAGCTTGGGAGCTGTAGAGGTGAACAGGCCGGGTTGACCGCCTTCCTTCTTGATCATCATGTGATACTTGCCATCGCTTTCAAGATAGTTTATATCGGCATCGATTGTGGCATAACCCCAGTCAAGGAGAAGACGGGGCTTGGTGATGATAGTGAAACTTTCATCAGCGTATGAATAATACATGCGGTCGTATTTTTCACCGTCGGCCTCGTTCCACAACGAATAATATATCATGTAGCCGCCCTTTTTGCCATCGGGCCATGTGTATTCGGGATTCCAGAAAATCTGAGGAGCCCATACGCGCTTGATGGTGCTGTAGTCGGTATAGGGGTCGGGGCTCTCGGGGTCAGAGAAGATTGATGCGCCTTTGCGGAAATCGAATGTGGTGGATTTCCAGTTTATGAGGTCATCGCTTGTGAGCAGGTCTATACCATAGTTATGCCATTTTTTGCTTTTTCCTACATTCATGTCGGTTGTTACCATAAGGTATCCTGAACCGTCATGTTTACGTGTGATGTAGGCATCGCGGGTGCCGCCTTCGATTTTGGCTACTTCAGCGGGGTCAAACACGGGTCCCCCGTCAATAAGGTCATGATAGTTCAGACCGTCGCGGCTCAGAGCGTAGGCTGTCCATTCACCGTCACCACTCATGTGGCAATAAAGGAAGCCATAATCACCTTCTTCCCTGTTTTGAGCTGAGAGATTTCCGGGAAGAGCCATTACTCCGGTCAGCAGGGCAATTGCAAGAATATTATGTTTCATAGTTTATATAAGCTAATCGGCTTAATCGTTTATAGATATGTAACTCTTTTACAAATTTACAAAAATTATTCCATATCTCCAATTATTGTGGCAACAATTTTGCGCGGGCCTCCATAGTCGCGGAATTCAC
>CAMTKF010000062.1 GCA_947072905.1 uncultured Bacteroidales bacterium | reverse complement strand
AGTATGACATTACAGGCCGCAGAATAGAAAATCCCGCCAAGGGACAAATCTACATCCAAAACGGCAAGAAGTACATACAGGCGGATTAAAATAATTCGGCAGAATTAAAGCAAGGCAGCCGATAAACACCAATTACAAGGTGTTTATCGGCTGCCTGTTGTTTAGGGCTTGCTGTCAAACAAGCCCTTAGAATGTTACGTGTACGGCTACGCGCAGGCCGCTGCGGTCTATCTTGTAGGGTACGTTGAGGTAATTGAGTCGCCATACGTAGTCTACCCTGAGCACTTTAAATAAGTTGTCGACGCCTACCGAGGCCTCCATGTAGGGGCCGTGGTTGAGGGCGGTGACTCCGGTGCCGAGCGGGAATTGCAACAGCTCGGGATGCTTGTGCGGGTTATTATTGTCGTTGAGCTCGCCCCAGTAGCCGCGGAATCCGAACACCTCGCGCAATTTCAGTTTCTTGAGATAGGGTATGTAGTTGAATATGGCACCGTTGGCCCAGTAGGTGAAGTCCCAGCCGGCGTATGATGAGCAGATGAATTCCATGGGGTTCATCAGCGCGTAGCTCTGCGGCTGTATTATGTAGGACAGATTCACGTTGGGAGTGCAAAGGTCAAGGAATGATGAGCGGCTCCATACATGGCCGGCGTTGATGTATGTGTCAAGATATCCGAAGGCCGAGAACCACCAGCGCTTGGCCAATGCCACGTCGGTCTTGTTGATACCATATCTCGCGCCCCACAGATTGCGCGGTGCGAATGTATGGCGCAGTGTTATGGCCGGTGCGTCGAGGTTGACCGGTATGCGATATGTGCGTGTCTGGAAAAATTTCTCTCCAGGGGCATAGCGCAGGGTGAGCTCCACGCTGTTATCGGTAATGCTGTTGATCACCTCATTGTAGCCGTTGACGAGCGGCATGGTGGGGGCTGCCTCGCGGCGGTCGTTGGCTATGGCCAGCTTTATCGAGAAGTTTGAGCGTGTCTCGTAGTTGAATTCCACCTTGTTGAGCCGTCGGTACACGGCGCGGTCGTCGCTGAAGCGCTTCAGCGACAGCACTATATTGTCGGGCGAGGTAAACATGTAGTCTTGTCCGGGGTGCTCTATATTGTATGATGAGGTGAGCCTGACTGACTGCACGGGAAATTCGCGCGAATGATATTCTTTGTCTATGAATGAATATTCGGCCTCAGCACTGTATTTCCATCTGTGGTCCTTGAATCCGTATGCCACGAATCCGCGTCCAAACCACCGCTTGGACAGTGCCGCAGTAGTCATACCGCCGGCGCGCAGCCTTACATTTTCGAGTGTGTTGAAGCTCAACACCGAGTTCATGGGGCCGAAGTCGAAGTAGCTCGGATTGCCGGTGGCCACATATCCCGAAAACATGATTTTCAACACCTTCTCACCCCAGTAATACAGCGGCACCTTGCGCAGCTTCTGCATAAGCTCGTCCACTCGGCTTTCGCCCCGTCCTATGGTACCGCGACGGGCATGCTCCCAGTAGGTGCTGTCGCGGCGGGTGGCACCCTCGAGCTGCAGGGTTGGGCCGTCGCCGCTGAATACGTCGTCGGCCACAGACTCGAAGCTGTGATTGTCGTACTCGGTGTGTCGGCTTGCATAAATGCCGCCTTTACCGCCTATTATCGACAGTTCCATAGTGAGGATGTCGTTCTGCTTCAGTCGCGAGCCGTCGGGTGCCCTGGTGTAGTCCTGACTTATAGAGAGGTTGTCTACAAAGTTGAGGTTTATATCCTTGGGTACGGTCATCTCCACGCGTTTTATGAACATGGTGGTGTCGTTGACCGGTACATATACATGTCCGTTAAAGCCAAATGCAGCCTTGTTATGGGGATAGAATGACAGTACGATGCACTTTTCGCCGGCTACCTCCACGGTGTCGGTGAGGTAGAATTTGTAGAAATCGGGCGCGATGCGGCTCAGAGGGCTTACAAATCTGTTCTGCAGCAGGTTGATGTCGTTCTGATACAGATCAATCTCGCGCATCACATCTTCCATGAATACGCGCATCGAGGCCTGGTCCACTATTTCGTCTATTCCGGCCGAGCGTATGCCTTCTACTATCTCCTTGCGGGCTTCGGGGCTGCGGCGGTAGTTGGTGCTGCTCTTCTTCTCCTTTACCATAAGGCCGAGGAAGGGCTTGCCGGAGACTTCGGAAGTATCTACATGCTCGGCAAGGAAGGGGAAGCGGCGCATCATCTCGCGACGGTCGTCGGTAGAGAAGTCGTTGAGCCCTATGGTTATACGCTCGTATTTGTCGAAAGAATAGTATGGATTGCGCCGCGGGTCGGTGAGCGGGGCGCGGTCTTTGAGGCGGTTGAGAAAATCCACGGCCGGATTGTTCTTTTTGGAATACTTGCGGTTTTTCACCACAAGCTCCTGTAGCTCTGTGGCCGCCGGCTCCAGATACACCGCATACATATTTATTCTGTTCTGTTTTACAGGCACGATTTTCTTGGCATAGCCTACGCAGGTCACCTGCAGGGCCTTGGTATCGGCAGGAATGTTCATCTCGAATATGCCGCGGCTGTCGCTCACGGTGCCGCGCTTTTTACCGGCTACCACCACCGATGCGTAGGGCAAAGGCTCATCGCTTATGGAGTCGCGCACTATTCCCCTCACAAAGTACGAGCTTCCATCGGCCTGAGCCGTGGCCTGAAACATGATACCTGCGGTCAATATCGCAAAAAATAGCAACAGCAGGCGATGTGTTTGTTTGAAAGATTGTATATTTGCGTGATTTTTCATTAAAGAAAGAATAATGGCAAAGGAAATTGAACGTAAATTTCTCGTGGCAGATGACTCATATCTTGCCGAAGCAATAAGCTCGTCGAGCATATCGCAGGGTTATCTGAACCGCGATCCCGACCGCACAGTGCGTATACGCCTGCGCGACGGTCGCGGATTTATGACTGTGAAAACCCGCAACTCGGGCGCCACACGCAACGAATGGGAGTATGAAATCCCGTCGGACGACGCTGCCGAGATGCTGACGGCATGCGAGGGTGTGATTGAGAAAATCCGATACATAGTGCCGGCTTCAGGCGGACTGAAGTGGGAGGTGGATGTCTTCGGCGGCCGTCTGCAGGGGCTTGTATTGGCTGAAATAGAGCTTCCTGCAGAAGACACACCCATAGACATACCACGGTTCATTGCCCACGAGGTAACGGGCGATCCTGCCTACTACAATTCAAATCTGTAGGATTGTTGCAGGCTCAATGGCGCAGCTCCAGCTTGACCACATTCTCCACATGGTGGGTATGCGGGAACATATCGACGGGCTGAATGGCCGTAACCTTGTATTTGGTGTCGAGCAGGGCTATATCGCGCGCCTGTGTGGCCGGGTTGCAGCTTACATAGACTATCAGCTCGGGTTCAGCCCTGAGAATCACATTCACAACGTCCTCGTGCATGCCGGCGCGCGGTGGGTCGACTATCATTACATCCGCACGGCCGTGCTCTGAAATGAAATCGTCGGTGAGGATGTCTTTCATATCACCGGCGTAGAAGTCGGTGTTCTCAATGCCGTTGATTGCCGAATTTATCTTGGCATCGGCTATGGCTTCGGGTACATATTCTATACCTATCACCTTGCGCGCATTGCGGCTAACGAAGTTGGCTATGGTGCCGGTGCCTGTATAGAGGTCGTACACAAGCTCGTTGCCCGAGAGCGATGCAAACTCGCGTGCCACCTTATACAGCTCGTATGCCTGGCGCGAATTGGTTTGATAGAACGATTTGGGGCCTACACGGAAACGCAGTCCCTCCATTTCCTCCTCGATGAAATCTTTTCCGGAGTGGGTGAGTATCTCCTGATCGGTGATGGTGTCGTTGACTTTGAGATTAATCACATACATCAGCGATGTAATCTCGGGGAATTCAGCCCTAACGGCGTCAAGCACATCCTTGATGGCGGCCGGATTGTCCTCGCCGAAGCACATCACGGCCATGATCTCGCCCGTTGAGGCCATGCGCACCATCAGTGTGCGCAGCAGGCCCGACTGCTGACGCAGGTCGTAGAAACTGAGATCGTGCTGCTTGCCGTAGGCCTTGATGAACTTGCGCAGACGGTTTGAAAAATCGTCCTGAAGATGACAGCGGTCAATGTCGAGCACTTTGTCGAATGCGCCCGAAATGTGGAATCCGGCACCGTCGCGGTCGTCAAACACTTCTCCCGAGGCCAGCTGTTCGTTTGTGAGCCATTTTTTGTTGGAGAATGTGTATTCCATCTTGTTGCGGTATTCCCAGATGTTGGTCGAACCTTTTATAGGCGAAATATCGGGCAGCTCCACTTTGGCAATTCTGCGCAGGGCATCGCTCACCTGGCGCTGCTTGCAGTCGAGCTGAACCTCATAAGGCAAATGCTGCCAACGGCATCCGCCGCATGTGCCGAAATGGCTGCAGCGCGGTGCTATGCGCACGTCGCCCTCTTTGATTATGCGGGCTATGCGGCCCTCGGCATACGACTTGCGCTTTTTGGTAACCTGTATGTCTACAATGTCGCCGGGAGCGCCATAAGGCACAAATACCACCATATCGTCCACACGGCCCAGAGCATTGCCCTCGGCCGCAACATCAGTTATTTCAACCCCTTCGAGCAGGGGATAAGGCTTGCGTTTTCTTGACATTTTTATGAAAAATCTATTTTCCTGTTCAACCTGCAAAGTTACAAAAAAATCCAATCCTGCAGGCAGCGCACTCCGTCCAATTGTACAAAATCCCGCCAATTCTGCCAAAAAATTATCTGAATAGTCAAAAAAAGTAATGAAGCGGCATATTAATTACTCTGTGGTTTGCGATGAATACTATCTATGGACATTTCTGCTCTTGCGTGCAACAAAGGTATTTGCCGCAGCTGCAATACGGTCATAAATAAGCTGTCGGCCCCTTAAAAACTGCTAATTTGTGGTGGCGGGATTCAAAATTTTAACAATTTAGTGAGGTTTTTAGAGCCAAAATTAGTAAATTTGCACCGTTATACCATTTAAGACATAATACACAAAAGAATAATCATATTTTTAAACCAAATAAAGAGACATGAAAAGAGTTTATACATTTGGTGACGGCAAGGCTGAAGGCAATGCCGAGATGAGAAACCTCCTCGGCGGTAAAGGTGCTAACCTCGCCGAGATGAACCTTCTCGGAATGCCCGTACCTCCCGGCTTCACCATCACCACCGACGTCTGCACTGAATACACCCAGTATGGCAAGGATGAAGTTGTGAAACGCCTCACAGAAGACGTACAGAAGGCTATCAAACACGTTGAAGAACTTACAGGTAAGGAATTCGACAATCCCGCCAACCCTCTGCTCGTATCAGTACGCTCAGGCGCCCGCGCCTCTATGCCCGGTATGATGGACACCGTCCTCAACCTCGGTATGAACGACGCAACCGTTGAATCTCTCGCCCAGAAGAGCGGCAACCCCCGCTTTGCATGGGACTCTTACCGCCGCTTCGTACAGATGTACGGCGACGTTGTGCTCGGAATGAAACCCAAGTCCAAGACCGACATCGACCCCTTCGAAGAAATCATGGACAAGGTTAAAGAAGAAAAAGGAATCAAACTCGATACCGATCTTACCGTAGACGACCTCAAGAACCTCGTTAAGCTCTTCAAGGGTGCCGTAAAGGAATACACCGGCAAGGACTTCCCCGACAGCGCTTGGGAACAGCTCTGGGGCGGCATCTGCGCTGTGTTTGACAGCTGGATGAACGAACGTGCCATCATCTACCGTCGCATGAACCAGATCCCCGAAGAGTGGGGTACTGCCGTTAACGTACAGGCTATGGTATATGGCAACATGGGTAACAACTCAGCTACCGGTGTGGCCTTCTCTCGCGACGCCGCTACAGGCGAAAACATCTTCAACGGTGAATACCTCATCAACGCTCAGGGCGAAGACGTGGTTGCCGGTATCCGCACACCTCAGCAGATCACCCTCGAAGGCTCACGCCGCTGGGCCAAGCTGCAGGGTATCTCTGAAGAAGAACGTGCCGCAAAATATCCTTCACTTGAAGAATCAATGCCCGTTTGCGCTAACGAACTCTTCAAGATCGCCGATCGCCTCGAAGACTACTACCGCGACATGCAGGATATGGAATTCACTATCCAGGACGGCAAACTCTGGATGCTCCAGACCCGTAACGGTAAGCGCACAGGTGCCGCTATGGTGAAAATCGCCATGGATCTGCTCCGCGAAAACAAGATTGACGAAAAGACCGTACTGATGCGTATGGAACCCCAGAAGCTCGACGAACTTCTGCACCCCGTATTCGACAAGGCTGCCCTCAAGCGCGCTCAGGTTGTTGCCAAGGGTCTGCCCGCATCTCCCGGTGCTGCCGCCGGCCAGATCGTGTTCTCAGCCGAAGAAGCTGAAGCATGGGCCGAAAAGAAGCGCAAAGTGGTACTCGTACGTATTGAGACTTCACCCGAAGACCTCCGCGGTATGGCTGTGGCTCAGGGTATCCTCACAATGCGTGGCGGTATGACATCGCACGCAGCCGTTGTTGCCCGCGGTATGGGTAAGTGCTGCGTTTCAGGTGCAGGTGAAATCAAGGTTGACTATAAAGAAAAGACAGTTGAAATGGGCGGCAAGCTCTACAACGAAGGTGACTGGATTTCGCTCAACGGTTCAACCGGTGAAGTTTACGACGGCCAGGTTCCCACAACCGATCCCGAACTCGGTGGCGACTTTGGCGCAATCATGAACCTCGCAGCCAAGTACACCAAGACACTCGTACGTACCAACGCCGACACTCCCCGCGACGCCCGTCAGGCACGCAACTTCGGCGCTCAGGGTATCGGTCTCTGCCGCACAGAACACATGTTCTTCGAAGGCGACCGCATCAAGGCCGTACGCGAAATGATTCTCGCTTCTGACGAAGAAGGCCGTCGCCAGGCCCTCGCCAAGCTCCTTCCCATGCAGCGCGGCGACTTCGAAGGCATCTTCGAAGCTATGGACGGCTACGGAGTTACCATCCGTCTTCTCGATCCCCCTCTGCACGAATTCGTACCTCACCAGACCGCAACTCAGAAAGAGCTCGCCGACGAAATGGGCATCTCGCTCACTGAAGTTAAGGCCAAGGTAGACGCTCTCGAAGAATTCAACCCCATGCTCGGTCACCGCGGCTGCCGTCTCGGTATCACATACCCCGAAATCACCGAAATGCAGACCCGCGCTATCATCGAAGCCGCTCTCGCCGTTAAGGCCCGTGGCATCGACGTTAAGCCCGAAATCATGATCCCCCTCGTAGGTTCGCTCAAGGAAATCCAGCACCAGGCCAACGTGATCAACACCACCGCTGCCAAGGTATTCGACGAACAGGGTCAATCACTGCCCTACATGGTAGGTACTATGATCGAAGTACCCCGCGCAGCCCTTACAGCCAACGAAATCGCTACCGTAGCTGAATTCTTCTCATTCGGTACAAACGACCTCACCCAGATGACCTTCGGCTTCTCACGCGACGACGCTCCCAAGTTCCTCAAATACTACAAGGAACACGGCATCATCAAGGTCGATCCCTTCGAAGTACTCGACCAGGAAGGCGTAGGCCAGCTCGTACGCATGGGCGTAGAAAAAGGCCGTGCAACCCGTCAGGACCTCAAGGTAGGTATCTGCGGCGAACACGGTGGTGAACCCTCATCAGTTAAGTTCTGCGCCAAACTCGGCATGAACTACGTGAGCTGCTCACCCTTCCGCGTGCCCATCGCCCGCGTAGCCGCCGCACAGGCAGCCATCGAAGAGTAAGCAATATACGTTTAAAATAAGTCACTTAGGCGATAAGTCCTCTACCACAGAGGCTTATCGCCTAAGGTATTTTTAGACGGTTTGTGCATTTGTACACGAAAGGATGTACTAATGAACGGAAATGTTTAGAAATAGTTCGCAACTTTTTCACCCCTTGTTTAGAGCGTGTTTAGAGTCTTGTTGCGGTGAGTTGCAATGAATTATATAAATCTTAATAACAACAATAGGAACACAGATTAAATGGCAACATTCAAAGCATGCGTTCAAAAGCAACGCAAGGACGGATTTTATCCGGTCTATATCCGCGTGACCCACCAAAGGGCAACAGTCTACATCAAGACTGACAAGATGGTGACTAAACGGGAACTTACATCCACGAACGAAATCAAGGATACTTTTGTGCTGGGGTTTTGCATTAAGACCATTCAGGATTATCAAGACCGCCTTAATCGTCAAGACACCCGACAGTGGACGGTCAAACAGATAGTGGACTTCCTTACAACGCCGGAGGAGGTAATGCCGTTTTCTGACTATGCCCGAAAGTACATAGACCGACTTATCGACAACGGGCAGGAGCAGAACCGTCCGAGCGTGGAGCAGGAGCTGCAGATGATAGCGCAACAGCAGGAAAGAGAGAACTGGATAATGACCGAATAATCCAACGGAGAGAGCGGATTAAGGCATTACTTGGATCAAAGTATAGTTTCTCTGATGAAGAAGCCAACAATGGTGAGGTATTTTACAAAAACGCAGATGGTAGTACAGAACTTGCCCGAATAGATAATGAAATATTTGATAGGATAGGATTAGAACCCATCCCGTTCAAGTTAACCGAGACAATGGGGTGGCATGTATATAATAATCATGCCAAAGAGTTGGGTCTACATAATATGGATGATGCAATAGAATCAGTCCTTGATATAATTAACAATGTAGACCATGTCAGGCTTGGCAGGGATAATTCTTATATCTTCTCTATCGAAAATGGTAGAGGTCGTATTGGAAAGCGAGCAGTAACTATTGTTGTCAATAGCGAGACCGGCGAATTCATGGGAATCCGCACATCAGGATATGACCGAATAAAGAATTTGAAAGATAGGCCTCTGCTATGGCAGCGGGGCGCCGACTCCGCTGCTGAAGCTGTCGCAACTCCAACCGTTACCACCATCAAGGCTCAACAAGGCGACGAGCACATGGGCCGCACTGAAGGTCAGAGCAAAGGCGAAGAGAGTAAGCGTCAAGCCGTAGAAACTCAGTCTGACGGGCTTACTTCTGACGGCAAAGATAGCTCTTTGTCAGCAGATAAACAAATTTCTGACGAAGAAAGTTCGGAAGCGACAAAGTCGATGACTGACGAAGAAAGTTCTTCGCAAGTGACTGATGATAAGGGCGCAGGACTTGAACAAACATCTGTACAAGCATCTGTACAAGCTGCATCGGCCGAGGTAGACCAGAATCCGACCGATGCGCAAAAGGTAGCCGGTAACTACAAGAAAGGCCACGTTACAATCGGCGACTTTGATATTACCATTGAGAATCCGGCAGGGTCGGTACGCAGCGGAGTTGACGCAAATGGCAAGAAGTGGGAAACCAAGATGTCCAACACTTACGGCTACATCAAGGGCACGGAGAGCGTGGACGGAGACCACATTGACGTGTTCCTGCATACCGATATGGACGAGTGGAACGGTCGTAAGGTGTATGTTGTGGACCAGACGAAGCCTGACGGCAGCTTTGACGAACATAAGGTGATGCTTGGTTTCAATAATGAAGCCGAGGCGAGCCATGCGTATTACGCCAATTACTCCAAAGATTGGTACGTGACGCATCCAGGGATACGCATAACTGGAGTAAACATTGATGACTTCAAGGCCTGGATAGAGAGCAGTCACCGTAAAACCAAACCATTTGCTGACTATGCTATCGCTAAAGCCAACACTATTGCAAGACAAGAAGCAAAGAAGAGGTATGATGAAGCAGCCTCTCGATTGCGTAACCCGGATGGCACACCGCTAACTCTCGAACAGATAAAGCAGCGTGGCAAGGGAAACAGAAAAACTACCGATAATCTTTCGCAAAAATCGGCTGAAAACTTGCGTGGCGATGGCTATACTATTGAGGTTCGGAAAGACACCCGCGACAACTCCGACATCTATGCAGTCAAGTTTGAAGAGCGTGTTAGCCGAGATGAATTCAAAGGTCAGAAAGCCATAGCGAAGAAGCACGGCGGTTATTGGTCTAACTTCGGAAAGAAAGGGTTCCTGTTCAAATCCGAGGCTGATGCGAAAGCATTTGCCGCTGAAGTAATGGGCAAGAGTGAGGATGATGTTGCCGACCAAGCTCCGTTGTCAATGGCTGACATTTCGGACAATTCAGACAGGCTGATTGATTGGGAAGAATCGGGACCTGAAGAAAATCCCTTCTTGAATGTGGGCGTAGATAATACTGTAGAACAGCCTAAGCCGAAGAAGCGTAGCAAGTGGATTAGCGATGAGGATGCCGCGGAGTTTGACAACCTGCGTAGCGGCCTTCGTTCACATCTTGGTACAGACGCCCCCGATATAGTGCGTGAGGATGCACCTAGCTACAGACATAAAAAAAGCCGGTCGAAGAATCGGCAGGACTTAACCACTCGCTCCGAAGAGCTATTTGCCCCAACTTCAACAGGCTCTGCAAAGTTAGCAAAAATAAATGAAAATCTTCGTATTCTCTCCGGTAAATTTCAGGGGGGTAAATCACCTTATGGTGTTATAACAGACTTGGCAACAGCGGTAGGGGCGACCGGTACAGGAGTTAGTAAATACTCCAGTCTTGTTTTGCATAATGGTAATGAAGTAAACATTCGCATAAGCAATCACAATGCCACA
The DNA here is from genome assembly GCA_947072905.1 of uncultured Bacteroidales bacterium. Taxonomy (GTDB): domain Bacteria; phylum Bacteroidota; class Bacteroidia; order Bacteroidales; family Muribaculaceae; genus CAG-873. The sequence continues at coordinate 5,036 of CAMTKF010000062.1, read as the reverse complement.
TCCGATAATTTTGCAGAGCGAGGAGATTTTGAAGGAAACGTAAGTATTGTTATTAAAAGCCGTAGAACAGCCAACACATTCCGTCCGCATCCTGACGTGGAGCTAATGGAGTATGTCTATACCACAGAAGCTATCAAGGCTGACGGTAATTTGCTGTCGCAGGTTGCGGAGTCGCTTCGGCAGATGATTGAGACGGGTGAGTATGTTGATCTCAGTGGCAAAGCTCTTGTTAATCGCTCTCCGGAGACGGACATTGTACAGGAGGATGCACCAAGTTACGGCAAGCCGCAGCCCAAGCAAATGGACGCAGAAGTTCTGAGGATGGGTACACGCATGACTTATCTGATGATGAAGGGCGGTCTGCGTAAGTTCTCTGACTATGCCGAAGCCATGGTAGAGGAAGTAGGCGATGCAATCCGTCCGCACCTCAAATCTCTGTATGCTGCCGCGCAGAACATGGAGGAAGTCATCGACCTTGGCTGGGATGAGGAAATGGACGATAGAAAGACCGTCAAGTCTTTCGACGTCTACAACTTTGATAAGCCCGGTGCGAAAGACATCATTGAGACTGCACAGCACATAGTTGATGAACAGCAGTCGCAGAAAGATACAAATAAGCTGATTGAAGGCCTCACGGCTGAGCGTAACGAAAAGCGCAAGCAGACAGAGGGTAAGACTCCACTCGCTACTGTCGGAAATGAGGATTATGCCGCTGTGGCATCTCGCGCGGCTAAAATGCACGAGGAAAAGCAGAATAAGGAAAAGGCGGAATCTAAGATTCAGAAACCTTCAGTCGGAAGCTTGTTTGATAATAAAGAAGAAATAACTGATCAAAATGAAGAAAAAACTGATTTGGAAGTTGGCACCGGCCAAGCCGGGGGACAACGACAGCAACGTGAGCAGGATACGACGTTGGGAGGAGATGAATCCCGGAGTGAAACTACGCACAGCTTGCAGCCATAAGTGAACGCGACGGTAAACCGTTTGAGTATGGCAAAGAGCTTGAAGAAGCCAAGGTGCGACTTGCTGAGTACACAGAGAAAATGAAAGCAGGAATGGCAGAAAAAGAAGCCAATTATGCCGACATTGATGCAACGGTAGAGATCGCAGCCAACATTGAATATGAATCAGAGGAAGATGAAGGCGAAGTTCATCCCGATTATATCAAAGGAGATGATGGTGTACGTAAACCGGAAAATGGTTATAATCCCGATGTTTTGGTACATAGGTTTTATGGAGCTGTTGAGATTGACAGGAATATATCGGGTAAAAACCACTGTTATAGAGAATGGTCGTGTACAAAAGAATAAGCCCCATAGCTTTGAAGTATCAGCTGTGGAGCTTATAGAGGAGTCGTCAGTAAGCCGGACAATCATGGACGCATCAGACGTCACCGCTTCTCTTGCCAACGACTCTAAAATGTTGTGAAATAATCCCCTCCCTCAAAATAAAGAGGGTGTCCTTGGTGTTGCAAAGTTACTGAATGGAGTTGAGAAATCCTACGATCCGGGTGTTAAACTTTTGGATGAGAGTGAAAGAAACGGCGATATTCGTTATAAAATACGCGAGAGCGAGCCACCACGTGCACATACCTACGAGGTGACAAAAATCGAAGTGCTCGACGCAGAAACGCCAAGCACTTCGAATGCTACCGTCGCTGAGCAGGACACTCAACTTCGGATTGCAAATTTACTTCAAGGAGCTGAAATACACAAGAAATCAGGCGAAAAAATTCTTGAAGAGAGTAAAAAAAGAGATAATTCTACTTATAGTCAGTTACTGTACACTTTTATGGGCTGATAAAAAAAGAGGGCTTCAATGGCTGTCCTCAGCGAAATCAAATTCGCAGGCAATCGCCACAGAAACCCTTGATGCAGCTGCAAAGATAATAGAAAACTTTGAGAATCCAACAATAGAGGGTAAAGAAAGCAGGGCATTTTTATCGGCTTGTAACCACCTCTTATGTGGTTGTCGGTTTCGAGGAAGTCGATTTTGGATTCTTCTTTGTTTTTGATATGGTCTGAGCCGAAGTTTATGCCGGTGGCTGCTGCGTTTATTGAGTTGCTGTTGTCGCGATAGTCGCGCAGTTGTCGGAGCATGTCGGTACGTTTCATTTTGTCATATTGCCTGAATGGATAGATCGGTACGATTTCTTGGTCGGTGGATTCCAGACCGGTGGCTGTGAAGCTGTGTTGTCCGGTCGACTCCAATGCTTCGAGAATTAATCCGGGAAGTCCGGCCAGCTTCCAAGGGCCTTCGGGCAATGGTTGGTCTGGAGTAAACCACGCAGTCCAGTCGCGGCCGTGATAGTGGGCGGTTGCCATCACATAGTCGTAGCCAAGTATGTTCTTGGCAGAATCGGCTATTTCCCATGAATCTCGCCGAGCGGCTCGGTGTAATACCCATGACTGAGTCCTGCGTAGTTATATACGGTCATGACACGGTCGTGAACGGAGCGGAAGATATACAAGAATGTCTTATATGTCACAGCACTCATAGCCTCGTCATCTTTAGTAGCCATATACTTATCAATGGCTGCATTAAGAATCTGTTTGCTCAATGCTCGTCCTTGCGGAGTGGATTCGAGCGAGTCTTTGTATTCGGTCGAGATATTGTAAAACTTTGATTGCTCGTTATTTGCCAGCAGTACAAATGGGATGTCTCTCTTTATTATACCGTCGGAACCCCGCACGAAGGTCTCGTGATAGGTGTATCCTACCTTTATCTCGGCGCGGGGATATTCCTTCTTTTTTGCTGTGGCAGTCATAACTGCCATAAGAGCCATTATTGTGATGATTATTGATTTTGTGTTCATATTCGGTTGAATTTTCAGTTGATATTACAGTACATACGTAAGCATAAGGTGCGCGCCAATTTGTTTGCTGTGTACCCTTGGATACTTCACCGTTCCTCCGTCTTTTATCTGCAAGTCGAGGTAGCTTGTGGTGCGCCAATAGAAGTCCGTGCCGGCCGACAGATACAGCCGTTTCCACACACGGTATTTCAGCGATGCTTCCAGATGGTTGAATGTTGAGTTTGACCGGTCGCCCTGTATTTTGACCGGTGCGCCGTCGGGTATGGTCGTCCATTCCGTACCAGGATCAGAGCCTTTGCGGGTATATACTTTGTAATACTGATTGGCCAGGCTCACAATCAGTTTGTTTTTGAACAGTGATGCGTCAAATCCGGCCTTTATCGAGAATCCCGATCCCCAATTGTAGTTGCGGTGGTAGTTGCGGTAAAAGTCTGTCAGTATACCGGCAAGTATGAGTCCATTGGCGTGAACATATCCGTCAAAAACAAAGTCGGGCGAAGGTACATACGCTGCTGTAAATCCAACTCCTGCTGATGCCGGTGCTCCGAGTTTATATGGTACGACGCATGGAAATATGGGGCTGAGGTTTGGATTGCGACTTTTGATTGTGTCGGAATCAAAGAAATCAAAATGCTGGAACAAGCCGATTGAGGCTTTTACCCCTTTTTTGTCGATAATTTCTTTGGCTAACAGACGTCCTGTAATCTCGATCCTGCTTAAAAGCGGTTGAGTTCTGATGCCTTGGAATTCCATAAGGAAAGTGAAATAGTCGTAGGGCGCTTTGGTCTTTTCGGCAAACTTGTCGCCATATTCTATATTAATTGTGGCTTCTGCGCCGGCTCGTGTTCCCTCATCATAATCCCACAGGGTCAGCATCTTTCCACCCAACGCCACTTCTATGTTTATCGGTGGTATGCCGAATCTTCTGCCCGAGGTGGGTCGTTGCTTCCAAGCATCGCCGTTTAGTATTCGGGTAAGGCCACGCATAGGATTAACCAAAAATGCTGCTGCTTCCCGGCCAAATCTTTCGCCGCCGCTACTCCGGTCGTCAAGTATCAGGTCGGATGTACGGTACAATACCTCGCCAATTGCAGCCCCACCTATCGGGGTGGCTATTATATCGTTGGTAGAGGGATATTCACATTCCATAAACATCTCCCACATAGCACTTCCGCCAATGGCAAACAGTTCGGATTGCCAGAAGTCGAAGCCGTTGGAGCGTCCGGCATTAAAAAATAAGCTGCCATTGTAGGGATGGTCAAACATGTTGGTATGCAGGTGGTCATCGTCCCATTCAAAGCCGTGTTTGAAATTTTCTTTAATGGTATTCCACGATATATAGGCAAAGTGGCCATTGATAACGTAACGGTCAAATGCCCACAATCCTATATTGAATCCGACTGTTTCAGCTGCGGCCCTCCAGAAATGCTTCTTCTGTTGCCTAAAAACATCAGCACTGTCAGGCAATACCGGATTTAGCACGATATGCCTATACGCTTCATCATACCGCCACGTAGAGCGAGTTGCTGTCTCCACGGTGTCAGTTGCGAGTGTTGTCGTACCTTGAGCGCGCAGAGCCAATGGCAGAAAAATAAGTATTGATATTAAGATTGCTTTCATAATACTGATATGAATCAATCAACAAAGATAGAGTAAAGAAAAATAAAAACTCTCAACAAATGTTGAGAGTGAAGCATTTTAACACTGTTTGCTATCAATTTATGCGGCATGTAATAAGCATCCGTATATGTGCGCACGCGTATAAAAACATTGTCTACGCGCGCGTTGTTTCATTGTAAAACAATAGTTTATATGAATAGCGTAAATTTAGGAATCGCCCTTGACATTGCAGGTCCGGCAATTTTTATGATACTTATTATAGTCGGAGCTGTTAAGGCTTGGCCATATAGAAAAACTGACAAAGACAGATTTAATGCCATATACAAGCCATATAAATATTGGGGCTTCGGTATATGGATAGTTTTCAATGTAATTGGTCTCGTGCTGGTGTTGAAAGGTTGATTTTTGTAGGTCCCAATCAGTTTTTTTGTAAATTTCGGTAGTTCTGTTTTGTTTACGGAGGGAGTGTTAAAGATGTGACGGAGTTGTTACAAAATATGTGCATAAACGTAACAATCTACATATTGTAACAACGATGTAACAATTATGAAATATTATAAAACATTAAAAATCAATAATATAAATATACTAAATTGGGAAA
>CAMTKF010000061.1 GCA_947072905.1 uncultured Bacteroidales bacterium | reverse complement strand
GGTGTCAATGATACAAAATTTTTCATCTTCCGACTCTGTAATCTATTTGCATAAACACAGGATTTTTACCATGCGCCTTAATATCCCTAATTCTGTTACAAGTATTGGTGCTTGTGCATTCATGTTTTGTTCGGGACTACAGAATGTGGAGCTGTCTAACGCTATCACAAAAATCGAAAACAACACATTTAATGGTTGTAAAGAATTAACTGATATTGAAATTCCTAACAGCGTAACCGAGATAGGTCTGGGAGCTTTCGTTGGATGCAGCAGTCTGACATCTGTGGAAATCCCCAATACAGTCAAAGTTATAGAGAATTATGCTTTCAAAGATTGCAGTGGAATTAAGGACTTTAGAATTGCAGATGGTCCTGATGAAATAGAACTCGGACACTATATTATATCTGTATATGATCCTACAATAGAAAACCTTTATATGGGTCGCAACTTTAGCAGTGAATCTCCTTTTAACTGCCTGTTCAATTCTATAATTATAGGCAACTCTGTTACAGACATCCCGAATAATGCTTTCTATGGAACCGGAACGGTTAATCTCAATCTTGGTTCTTCATTGAAAACTATCGGAGAAAATGCGTTCAAGTACTGTGGTATTTCAGAGCTTGTGTTGCCTCCTGATTTGGAGACTATTGGTGAGAATGCTTTTGCAGGCAATGACATCAAGAAAATAGCTATCGGCAGCAAAATGACTGAAATTGGCAATAAGGCTTTTGACGGCTCAGTGTCGCTTGAAGGGGTGAGCGTTGCCGCTCTCACTCCGCCCGCGGCCACCGACAGTACTTTCAGTAATTACGACTGCCCCCTGCTCGTGTCTCCCGGCTCGGAAAGTGCATACCTCAACGCCGCAAGTTGCTGGAACCGCTTCAAGACACAAGCCATGGTAGTTCCCGAGAAAGTGGAGATTGAAGGACAGACCGATCTGACTCTTGAACCCGGCGACACCATCAGGCTCGCGGCTTCAATATATCCGTCAAATGTTACACTGCCATACATTTTCTGGCGTTCGACTAACCCTGCTTTCGCCACAGTTGACAACAACGGTAATGTGACACGCACAGCCGAAGCTGAGAACTCCGGTGAGCAGATACATATAAGCGCCCAAGGCGACTCCGACTCCGACGACACTCAGACCAACCAATGCACCATCATTGCCGAGACTCTGTATGCCGACGCTCCGATTGCCGAGATAACCATAAAGGATCCATCTTCTGCAGTGACAGACATTGCCACCGACGGTGGATTTGAACGCCCCAACGATGTGTACAACCTGCAGGGTGTATGTCTGAAACGCAACGCTACGCAGGATGACGTGGACGCACTCGCTCCCGGCCTTTATATAATAGGCGGCAAAAAAGTGCTTGTGAAATAAGCCCCTCCTTCATAAACAAGAATCCGGGCCATGGTTTTCTGTAAAGTTGAAAACCATGGCCCGTTTGTTTTGGATATATGAAGTATTTTATCTAAATTTGTAAGTAACTCATTAATATTATATGACGCAGAACGAGATTGACAAGATAAGCATTGATAAGGCAAAGGATCTGTTTGCCTCGGGAAAGATTGCAGAGATTGAAACAGGCACCGTGCGCGGTCTTCAGGATATTCATTTGGCTCTGTTCGGCGGCTTGTATCCGTTTGCAGGGCAAATAAGGACTCTGAATATCTCAAAAGGCGGATTCCGATTTGCCAATTCCCTGTATCTTGTTCCGGCTCTCGAGGCTATAGAAAAGATGCCCGAAAATACGTTTGAAGAAATAGTAGCCAAATACGTTGAAATGAATATAGCGCACCCATTCATGGAGGGCAATGGCAGAGCTACCCGTATATGGCTCGACATGATGTTAAAACGTTCTTTGGGCAAGGTTACAGACTGGCGCAAGATATCAAAGGAGGCTTATATGCAGGCAATGGAGCGAAGTCCTGTCAACGACCTTGAACTGCGATTTCTTCTACAGTCGGCACTCTCCAACGATACAGAAGACCGCGACGTGATATTCCACGGAATAGAACAATCGTACTACTACGAGGGCTATGAACAAGAATAGACCGCTCCCCCTACCCCTGCTTCTTCATCAGACCGAGCCATTTTCTGTAGCCCATGAATGCTATTACTGTGTAGATGGCATAGAGGGTGGCGTAGAAGTAGATGCCTTTGTAGCAGTACAGACCCACGCACACCACATCGGCCATAATCCATGCTATCCATTGCTCAACGTATTTGCGTGCGAGCATCCATGTGGCCACAATGCTCAGTGCGGTGGTAAAAGCATCATAGACGGGAACTGTGGAGTCGGTGAAATTAGCCAATCCGTAGTATATGGCATACCATAGCAGTGCGGTGACAATGGCGCAGCCACCTACCACTGACCATCCTGCATAACTGATTTTCAGTTCCTTTTTGGCAGGCTTGTCGGCCTGACGTCTGCGCGAGTGCATGGTCCAGGCTATGTAGCCATAAATAGCCATTACAAAGTAATAGATATTTATGGTAAAATCGGCATATAGCCCCTTGCGGAAGTAAATCCACATGGAGATGGTGGGCATGATTATCGACGCCAGCCACAGCTTGGCATTGGCATGATATTCCCACCACAGGTAGAGCAGGCCTATTAGAAAACCGGCTATTTCGAGTATCAGATCCCAGTTCATCAGAATTTTAAGCTTATCGAGGCCATTACGTTTGCAGGTGCCTGTGCGGCAAATCCGGCATAGCGGTAAATTTCTTTCTCGCCTTTGTCGTTTACGGTATATCCAGCGCCGGCATAGCCGTTGTTGAAGTATTTCTCGTTGAAAATATTATATATGGCAAAGCCTACGCGCAGGGCTTTGACCGACGGAATGCGTCGGAAGGTGTAGGCCAGCGACAGGTCGCTCACAAAATACGAATCGAGCTTGGCCTCGGCCGACTTGGCATTGTTCATATATTGGCTCGACACATACCGGCTTGTGAGCGAGGCCTCGAAATCGGTCACATGGAAGTTGAAAGCATTGTGGAATGTGAAGTCGGGAGAGAAGGCTATGGGTGTGTCGCCGCAATCGATGGTGATGGGATTGGTCCACTCGTCCTCGTATATGTATTCCACAAAATTCTTGATGCGGTTGCGCGAAAGGGTTGCGCTAGCCTGCCAGTCAAACCACGACAGCGGTCGCAGGGCAGCCTGCAGTTCCACACCCATACGGTATGAGTCGGGTACATTCACACTGATGGCGTTACCCGTGTCAGACAGCTGCCCGGTGGCAACCAACTGGTCGGTGTAGTCCATATAATAGAGGTTGATTCCGGCATCGAACAATGATGAAGAATAGCCGTAACCCAATTCGTAGTCAAACAGACGTTCGGCCGAGGGATAACGGTTGGGATCGCCGTCGGTGAAGTTGTCGCGCACCGGTTCCTTATGAGCCACGCTCCACGATGCAAAGGCTCTGTGAGGCCCGGCAGCGTAAGTCAGGCCTGCCTTGGGATTGAAGAAGTCGTATGTGCGGTAAACGTCTAGGTGTCCCATCGACTCCGTATTCCAATCATAATTGTCGCTCACGCCCTTTATGGTATAGCGTATGTGGCGGTACTGCATATCGGCGTATGCCGACAGGCCGCGGGCGATGTCGACATTGGCTCGGGCGTAGATATTTGAATCGAACTTGCGTCCTGTATTATGGTAATATTGCTGCAGGGGATTTATCGGGCCTACATAATTGCGCACCCAGGCTATGTTGCCAAAGTGGTTACCGCGATGCCAGTTGGCCGCGCCGCCCAATACTGCGTCCACACGGCCGTGGCTGTAGTTGAGATTGAAAATACCTCCGCCAAAGTCGTTGTCGTTGTTTTTCAGACGCACGAGGTCGCTCTTGGTCACCAGCTCGCCCTCTGAGTTCACAAAAGGCTCAAGCCCATACTCAGCCAATGTACGCTTGGTCTTGTACTGATTATAGTAGCCGTCGCCCTTGGTATAGTGGAAAGCGAGGTTAAGGCGCCAGTCATTGCCGAACGATTGGCTGCCGAGCAGCTGCACATGATGTTGCACGAAGTGGTCGTACTGATCGGGATAGTATGCTATAGATCCGTCGTCAGCCGTGTACTGCCCGCATGGATTGTAACGACGGCCGTATTTGACCATATCTTCTTTTGAGGCATAGTCCCAAGCCATATAGGTCTGCTCCTTGCCGCCGAATGCCAACAGCCTTACGGTTGTCGAAGAACCGGTATAGGCCAGTTGACCCATGTAGCTCCAGAGCTTAGAATATGCGCGGTCGATGTAGCCGTCAGAGCCTATGTGGCTGAAGCGTGCATCCACACTCCAGTGATCGCCGAATACACCCGAACTCACCTTCACGGTCTCGCGGTTGGTATTGTACGAGCCGTATGATGCGGCCACTTCCGCCGAGGGATCGTAACCCGGAGCATCTGTTATCATGTTGATTGAAGCACCGAAGGCACCGGCGCCATTGGTCGAGGTTCCCACCCCGCGCTGCACCTGTATGTCGCGCAAGGATGAAGCCATATCGGGCATATTCACCCAATATACGTTGTGGCTCTCGGAGTCGTTGATAGGAATACCGTTGGCGGTGATGTTTATGCGCGAAGCATCAGTACCGCGCACACGTATGCCGCTGTAGCCTATACCGCCGCCGGCATCGCCGGTGGTCACAATAGAAGGCATTGATTCGAGCAGGAATGGGATATCGCGGCCGTCGTTCACCTTGGCAATCTGCCTGGCATCCATGTTTGAAAAAGCAACGGGAGTCTTGTCGTTGGCTCTGTTTGCCACGACCTCAACATTTCGCAGGTTCACAACCGAGGCCGAATCGGCTTTGGCAGCCGCCGCTTCGGCAACAGCTGCACGGGCAGGCATCACAGCAAGAGCTGCAAGCCCTAAAAGAATTGTTTTTTGCATAAAAATTTCACTACGTCGGTACTAACCGAATCAGGTTCAAAGGGTCTGTTCTCAGCTCCGCCACTGCGGCGCACCCCTATTTTCATGCAAATATACAACAAATAGTTGATATCCACAAACAAATGCAAATTTAGCGATTTGTTTAAGTTTTACTTATGCCGTCAAGAAATCATCCGTCTTACCGAATCATTACCTTTCGGGCTGAGCCTGATGATATGCGGATGTAGATGCCGGGGGCGGGATTCTTCACTTCCTGCCCCTGCAGGTTCAACAGAATACCGTCGTCTGTGTCGGCAATGGCATCTGATATGCCCGACTGTGTTTTTTCGCGTGCCACGAGCTTTGTCTCGGCCAGCCTTACAGAGATATAGTCGCCGTATGCTGCGTCGCGCACAGCCCAGCTGCCTGACGGAAATTCGATTATAAAGTCGGACTTCCCCGCCGGGTCAGCGCTTATGTTCACCACTACGGGGCGGTCGTCGGTATACTGCACGGCCGTACTGCCGTAGCAGAATTCATATCCTGCAAATGGCCATTCCTGCACAGGAATGCTTATCTGTCCGCGCACGGGGTCAAATACTGCATTCAGTGCTTTCTCGCCCGGCAGGAAATTCCTGATAATAATATCGTTGTCGTTTGTACCTCTGTCTATGCTCACCGTGTAATGCGTATGCTCAACCTTGTGCCACTGAATGTCGGTGGTTGTGAACAGACCGCATTCCATGAATGAGCATGAGGCATCATAATCGCGTATGATGTCCTCGCGCTCGTATGCCGCTATGTCACACAGCAGCATACCCGCTATTATAGCGGCCAAGACAGAGGCAGTTCTCATACCTCGTTGAGCTTATGACCCATACGCTCCTTCTTGGTTGACATGTAGCGCAGGTTGTACTTGTTGGGAGTTATCTCGATAGGTACATTCTCCACTACTTCAAGCCCGAAGCCTTCAAGGCCGGCACGCTTCACGGGGTTGTTGGTCAAAAGACGCATCTTCTTAATGCCGAGGATATTGAGAATCTGCGCACCGACACCGTAATTGCGTTCATCGGCAGCATGTCCCAGATGTATGTTTGCCTCTACGGTGTCAAGACCCTCTTCCTGAAGCTTATAGGCACGAATCTTGTCCATCAGGCCTATACCGCGGCCCTCCTGATTGAGATATACAATTGCGCCGCGGCCCTCTTTCTCAATCATGCGCATGGCTTCGTGAAGCTGGGCACCGCAGTCGCATCTCTTTGATGCGAAAATATCGCCGGTGGCACATGACGAATGCACCCTGACAAGCACGGGGTTGCCGTCGGCCACATTGCCCTTGATGATGGCGATGTGTTCGAGTCCGTTATCCTTCTGGCGGAAGGGAATAAGGCGGAAATGGCCGTAGGCTGTGGGCATATCCACTTCCACACCCATCTCCACGAGTTGTTCGTGCTCCATGCGGTAAGCTATGAGGTCGCGGATTGAAATAAGTTTCATACCCCACTCATCGGCCTTCTGACGCAGCTCGGGCAGACGTGCCATCGAGCCGTCGTCGCTCATTATCTCCATCAATGCGGCGGCAGGCACAAGCCCCGACAGACGGGCCAGATCCACAGCGGCCTCGGTATGGCCCGAGCGGCGCAGCACTCCCTGGTCCTGGGCATAGAGGGGATTGATATGACCCGGACGGCCAAATGTGGCCGGAGTTGAAGACGGATCGGCCAAGGCGCGTATGGTGGCGCAACGGTCCTGAATGCTCACGCCGGTGGTGCAGCCTTCGAGCTTGTCGACAGTCACGGTGAACGGTGTGCCGAGCACCGAGGTATTATCCTCAACCTGCTTGTCGAGTCCAAGTTCGTGGCAACGGCTTATGGTGATGGGCGCACAGAGCACGCCGCGTGCGTTTTTGAGCATGAAGTTCACCTGCTCGGGTGTAATCTTCTCTGCGGCAACTATGAGGTCGCCTTCGTTCTCGCGGTCTTCATCATCTACCACAATCACCATCTTGCCATTGTGGAAATCGAGCAGAGCTTCTTCTATGGAGTCGAGCTTAATCTTGTTGTCCATCATCTTTATCGTTGGTATGTATGATATCATCCTTGTGTTCACCGTCGTGGCTGTAGCCGTATATATCGAGCAGTCGGTCGGTAGTGGCCGCAATCTCGGCGAGATCGCGCCTGCGTGGAACAAATGGATATTTATTTAACAAATTAATAACGTTTGAATCGGAAGAATTGCTCAGATAATCCACCACTTCGTTGAGCGGTTCGCGCAACTGACGCACTGCCCCATATTCAAACGGCCTGAGGAACCGAGGGCGCGATGCAAGCCTTGCCTTTACATTGCCGAGGGTCTCGCGCAGTGCAAGCAGATGCTCTATGGCCTGTGGTGTCTCTACCTCGGTCATAATAACTTCCTTCACTTCAAGGCTGCGCTTGGGGTGGCGGCCTATCAGGCGGTTGAATGCCAGTTTATAGGCATCTGAATTGAATACGGCTGAATCGTCGATGGCTTTTATTGTAAAGAATATGCCCAGTGGCAGCAGGGCGACTGTGCTGAGCCACATGCCTTCCCATACTTCCATCTTGCCGTCGCGGGCCATCTTGTAGCCTGTATTGTCGAAAATATAGTAAACTATGAAAAGGAATACCGAGATTACGAGTGGAGTACCTATACCACCCTTCTTGATAATGGCGCCGAGCGGTGCGCCGATAAAGAAGAATACCAGTATGGCAAACGACAACGTGAACTTGCGTTGTAGCTCTATATCGTGCCTACGCATGAGCTTGGCCTGCTCGGTGAGCATCAGCGATCGGAATTCATAGTCTTGTTTGACGCGGCGCGAGTCGGCCAAGGCCTGCTGAACGTAGGTCTTCATATAGGCCGGCGAGGGCTTCAGGAACAATGAGTCGATATCAACCGGCTCGGTCTGTGCTATCTCGGCTTTCTGCTCGGCTGTGCGAGGTATCTCGGTAGTGAAGCGACGCCCCATGGTGTCGACGTGCATTTTGCGCGAGGGCAGTCCGGCGTATGGTTTTGTCACAAGGTCTATCGCATAGATATTTCCGATCGAGTCTACACGCTTGCCCAGCGAGTCCATGCTATGACGCAGCTGCGACACATTCTGCCCCACGTATTGCGAGCGTATGCCGCTTTCGTCCATTCGGTTGAAATTGGCATCGAAAGTAAAATATACCTGTTTGTCAGAAAATTCCTCACGCCTGAAAGGCATGTAGCCGTTGGTGCCGAGTCCCATCGAATTATCGTTGAGATTCTCAAACATCTCACCGCTGTGGAGGTGCAGAAACAGACGTGTCTTATCCTGTGTGAAGCTGAATTTTCCGGAGTCGGCAAGTATCACCCTGGCATTGTCGTTACCTCTCGACAGATCGTAAATTATCATGCCGTAGAGCATGCCGGTGTCGGGGTTCTTCTTCTCCACATACAGGTTCATGCCCGGTATTTCGTCATAGAACGAACGCTCGGGAATCTCCACCTCGGGGGTCTTCTGACGCACAGAGAACATCAGCGTCCACATCTTGGACTGGGCTACGGGGAGCACATAGTTCTGAAAGTAAAACGCACCCACCGAGATTATCACCATCAATATCATCAGAGGGCGCATTATCCTGAACAACGATATACCGGCGGCCTTCATGGCTGTAAGCTCGAGTTTCTCACCAAGATTACCAAACACCATCAGGGCTGCCAGCAGTATCGCGAGCGGCAATGCGGTGGGCACCATAGTGAGGGCGGCATAGAAAAAAAGCTCGCCCAATATATCGAAACTCAGACCTTTACCTACGAGGTCGTCGATCATTCTGAACAGGAACTGCATCATAACGATGAACAGCACTATAAAAAACGTCATTACCAACAGCGGCGCAAACCGTTGCAGCATAAACGTATCAAGTCGCTTTATTCCTAACATGTCGCAAAGTTAGCAATTTTCCATGAATTTGCGAAATAAAAACTGCGCCCCGGCGGAGCGCAGTTTTCGGTATGTAATCCTTTAATCAGGACTATCATTCATAAACAAGTTCGAGGTCGTCGAGCCACATGGTTGACTTACCGCCTACAAAGTAGTCACCGCCAATCGAGGCCGATGCAGTGCACAGGATGTATGATGGCTTGACGTCGGTGCGTGTGTAGTTGAGGTTGATGGTGAATTCAACCATTCCGTCGCCTGAGGTGGCACCGTCGAGCACCATCTCGCCGTAGGCTATCACATTGCTGCCGTTCTTGTCAAAGAATTCTTTTTCTTTGGTTTTAACAATCTGGGGATATGACTTGCCGTTGTAGCTGTCCATCCTTGAATCGTCGAGCAGAGCTATGTAGATGATACCCTTGTCCATGTCGCCCTTCTTGAGCTGATTGTAGTCATCTGCATCATATTCAATGGTTGCGGGAGTGTATTTTACCCAGCCTTTGAGCTGTGCGGGACGGGTAGACCAAGGTCTGCCCCATCCGAGTATACCGTCCATACCGTCGGTGCCGAGGTATTCGCCCACAAAGGCATTGCCGGCAGCAAACTTACCTATGCTCAGGAAGCCTACAAACTGCGATGCAAGCTTGGCTGAATATGAGCCTGAATGCTTGATGTCTGAATCGTTGGTAGTGACGTTTTTGTTAAGGGTAGACGCTCCGGTATTACCTGAATCCCAGAACATTGATTCACCCTCGCCATACAGGAACAGAATCTTGCCGGGCTTGCTCCAGTTTTCAAATCCGCTGTTTGGCATCTGGCTGTGTGCCTCGGTGGTGAAGCTCATAACTGCGGCATAGAAGTCGCCGTCGGCAGCACAATATTCGTATTCAGTACCGCTTTCAAGGCCGGTGATGGTGGCGCTGAGGGCGGTGCCGCTTTGGGTAGTGGCGGCTTCGGTCCATGCGGTGGTACCGCGTTTGCGGTACATCAGTTTGGGTGCTACTGCCTCTTCTGCCTTATTTACTGTACCTGTTATCGTGGCCTTTGAAGCCCATATATTGCCCTGTACGGGATAGCCTGTAGAAACCACATCGTCGGTAGGACCGGGTTCAGGACCGGGATCGGGTGTTGTGCCGCCCTGTCCTACTCTGATTGTCAAAGTTCCGCTACCCTTCTTGCCGTTGCCGTCAACAGCTTCGGCCGTTATGACATAATCGCCCTCGGCAAGAACCGAGATAAATTTATCATCAAAGGTAAGGCGCACGGTGGTCTGGTCGAGAATATTATCGTAGTCATAGTCAAACACGATACCGGCCGCAGCTATGCGCTGTTTGAGAGCGGGATCCATGTCTTTGTACATGAAATCGAAATCTTCCACTCCCGGTTCAAGACCGAGCAGTGAGTTGAAATAGGGGCATCCTACGATTAGACTCTCGAGAGTGGTGCTTGTAGTAATCCACATTGCCACAGGAGCCTTGGAGCCGCTTGCCACCTGCACTGTCTTGGGCAGCGAGTACAGAGTGCCGTCGGTATTTAGACCGCGCACCTCGGGCGGGGCGATTATGGTGATTTCGTCTTCTACCTCTACGGCGCTTTCATCTACTTCAATAGTAAAGTATGCGCCGCCTATTTCGCCGCTGGTTTCAGAGCATTTTATTACGATATTGTATTGAGTGGCAGGCTTGCAGGCTTCAATCACACCTGTGCGGGTGTATGAATCGCCGTTGGCAAGGGTGCCGTTGAGAGTCCATGTAAGATTCTTGTCGCGTGAATTCATCATGAAGTAACCACGGGCATCTGTGCGACCCACAAAATCAAGGCTGCCCTGCGAGTGTCCTACGTTCACACTATAATCGTGCAGTACGGCATCTATCTGGTCATCGTAGCTAACGGTCACTACCGAGTTGGCAAGCTTACATACAATCTCTACCGACTTGCGGTCGTTATTTGCGATTGTGAAGTCCTGCGAACCCTTGAAGTAGCGGTGTTCGAACGATGCCGGCACAGAATCGCCGGTCCATGCTTCGGCCACATAATTGTCGGCAAGCAGGCGAACGCCCTCGGCCGGCACGGTGTTTGAACTGTCGAAACGACGTACAACGCCCTTGGAGTTTGAAATCCATATCATGGCGCTGTTGCTCAGCTCCTCAACCGTGGCACGCGAGCGCACCTTAATGTCGCTGTTCACTCTGGTCGACAGGTATATGGTACCCTCGCCTCCTTTTGTGATCAGCTCGTCGTCGTTGGAGCAGCTGCTCAATGCCGTAGTGGCTATTGCCGCCATGGCAACATATTTTAATACTGTTTTCATAGCGTTCAATTATACGGTGAGGATTATAGTATATGATTTCTCGTTGCCGTCATTGTCTGTAACTGTGATCTTGAATGTATGCGAGCCATCAAATGATGCGAGCATGGTGAAGAACATAGTTATGTCGAATTCTACATGGGTCTGGTTGAGAACCTGATCGCCGTTTACAATCTGGAATCCGTCGAATACCTCGGCCAGATCGCCGGGGTGTGCGAGGTCTGCTCCCGAAAGGGTAGATACAAGGCTATAGAAATCGTCGTGGGTTGAATTGATTTCGAGAATCATGTTCTTGATTCCGGCAGCTACCTGAATATCAAGCTTACCGTCAAGATTGGGTGTATTGGCCGGCACCGGAGTGTTGTCCTTGATACCGTTTACCGGATCTGTTGTAAACACTATTGCGTTTTCGTTTCCACCCTGGGCCTTTACTTCAAGGTTAAGGGTACGGCTTTCGCGTATGCCTGCATTGTCAACAACTGTAATTGTAAGGCTGTGTTTGCCTTCGATGTCTTTAACAGCGGCCAATACATTGAGCAGATCGAGGCTTACTGAGTTCAGGTCCTTTACTGCGGCACCAACGGGCAGTCCGTATGGCGCTGTGGTGGCTGTGGCAAGGTCTACATTGTTCAGGTCGGCGAGAGTGGGCATTGACAGGATGAGTGATGCCACGCCCTTCTTTGCAGTGATGTTTACAGTGGCATTGGTGACATCAGCAGGATTGTATACCGTGCCGAAATCAAGCGACGAGCTTATTTCAACACCATCGTTGAAGTCTTCGCCTCCGGGACGTTCGGGATTCCCGGGGTCTTCGTCAACGGGGACATCTCCGCTGATGTTTTCGTCCTCAACATTGGTATCAACATAGATACCCTCGTTGGGGTCGATCCATCCGGTAGATGGATCAGGCTGCTGAGGATTGCGCTTGAGCGAGAATGTGATGATGCGGTGCTGGCCCGACTTGATGTCAGTGTACACCTTGTTGATGTTTTCCTGCACACCCATTACAGTACCGGTAAATGAAGCGGCCAGTGTTGTTGAGCCTTCAATCACCTCGTAGTATCCCGAGCGGGTTTCGGAGGGTGTGAAGATGAGTTCACCGACGTCGTTGGCTACAACTTTAACCTGAACATCGCTGCCCATCACCTTGCGCAGGTCATCGGTGAATCGTACCGAAACCTTTAAAGAGGCAAATGTGCACTTGATGCTTCCTACATTGGTTATCTTTGAATCTTCTATCTTAAACGACTTTTCGCCTTCGAAGAGGGGGCGTTCCCACTCGGCTTTCTGTACTTCGTGCGAAGATACTTTCACCGAATAGTTGCCCACAGGCAGTGTTATGATTTCGGGCATTTCGCCGTAGGTCATCTGCGAATACAGGTCGCCGTTGTCTTTATAAATCCTTACAATAAACGGCTTAAGATCGACTTCGGCGCGGCTGGGACGGGGATTGACATTGCTGTTGATTACGTCTTCGCCTCCGGCCACTTCAACTCCAAGCGACGACAATGCCAGCTGACCGGTCTTGTCGGTTTTAGGCTCCCATGATTCGGTGCATGAGGCCAGACCCAAGGCCATGGCTGCAACAACAAAAAATGATAATATCTTGGTTTTCATATTTTGCGTGGATTAATAGATTAATTGAATGTCGTCTACATATAGTTCAGAACCTACATATTCGCCACCCGAAACATTCTTCACACCGGGACAATGCCAGTACTTGGTGTTGTGTTCGAGTGCGGCGCTGTTGGCCGAAGATTTGAAGATAACACTTATCTTTGACGCTTTTTTGGTAATATCGCTGTATGTGAGCGGCATGGTGCATTGTGTGTAGCCCGACTGCTCGGTGAGCTGCTTGGTTGCTTCGGCAATCACTTCTCCGGCTGCATCAAACACCTTGATTTCGACTGTGCCATAATCGCCGTTGCCTGATGAAACCACATCATAGTGATACCAGAACGACAATCCTGCCGGACGCGAACCGAAGCTTATGCCATAGTTTGCACTGCCATTGTATGTGCCGAGGAACAGCTCACCGGGGGTTGTATTCTGGCAGGTGCCGAAATATTGTCCGGATGTTTTGCTTGATGCAGTATTACCGCTACCCCATCCTACAGTTCTTATAAGCACTGCATTTGAGCCTTCTTTATGTTTGTTGTTATGAAGGTTTGCGTTTCCTTGTGTGTGACCGTCGCCGCTCTTGTTAGTACCAAAGAAACCGCCGTCGTCCATTGATTTGGTGCTTCGGCCATTTGCCGGTATAGTACCTGAGGTTGATTTATATGCGCAGCCGCCGGTATTGAGGCCGTTGCCGCTGCCACTGCCGCTCTGCGAGGTGGTAAGCTCATTCAGTGTAGCCCAGGGTGAGCCGTTGCCTATAGTCCACAGATACTGGTAGTCGCCTTTCTTTGTAGAAGTCCAAGCATCCATGTTGGCATTTTCAAGCTGAGTGGCTGCTTCTGTTGTGAATGTCTTGGCAGTTGCTGTGGCAAGGTCAAGATCGCCATTCTTGATTTTCACATTGTATGTCTTGCCGGGAGTAAGACCGGTAAGGATGAATCGCTTGTTGGCTACGTCAGCTTCGGCTGTGATTATCGCGCCTGAACGAGATTGGTCAACCTCAACTATCTGAGCATTGTTCATCATTCGGGTGAGAAGTTCGGTATCGCTGTCCTTCGGTCCGATTGTCACATTCATATATGCCTTGGTGGCAAATGCGCTCACTTCATCAGAAGTGGGAACTACCAGGGGCTGACGCTCCACGGTAAGCTCAGGGGTGATGTCGCCGTTGTATTCTGCGCGGATGGTGATGTTGTTCACGCCTCCCACTACCGTCAGGTTAACCTTGTACATGCCGTTTTCGGTCTTGACACATTCCGAAGGTGCGGTTGTCCATGTTCCTCCTGAATTTTTATATTTGAATACTACATCGTCGGCATTACCGCCGTTGAAGGCCATATCGAGTGTGAGCTGTGTGCCATTTACATACAGTATGGGATTGCTCAGAGCAAGCTGAAGCGCCTCTACCACAGCAACCAGACTTACAGGATCTGAAACCTTACCGTATTTGTCCTTGGCAACAAGTGTGAAGGTATTGGTATTGTCACCATCTTTTACGTAGCTTATATTATCAAGTACCTTGGTCATATTTACAACAGCCAGCTTGTCGGGCTTTGAGAATACGCCCAGTGCATTAAGGCCCAAATTCTTGAGCAAGGTCTGGTCAGCGGCCGATGCGCCTATTAGGTCAATCTCGGCAGGCCATCCTTTGGCTCGCAGTGATGCTGATGTGGTTGTGAGTACCAGTTCCTTGAGACCTCCGCGGGCGATGATGTTGAATATCTTGTCCTGACCCTGATTGTTTCCGGGGAAGAATGAGAACTGCTCGCCTGATACGAAGCCTTCGACTGTTACCTCGGGAGCCGATGTGTTGAGAACTTCGTCGCTTATGTCTATTTCAACTGTTTCTTCCTCAACGGTCTCATCAATTGTAACTATCAATGACTCTATTACACCCGAGCCTTGCGACATATCTACTGTCAGATGATAGAAATGGCGAGGCTCGGCCTTGAAGTTGGCCACTTCTACCTTGGCACCCTTTCCGTTGGGTTTTACAAAGTCAACCGATACTTCGGCCTGACCGGCTTTTATATATACCGGACGTGTCTCATCTGATGAATATGTTGTATACGCGCCGCCTGCACTATGCACCTCCGCGCTATATGAAGTCATATAGTCTTGGAATGCTTGGGTATACGTAATGTCAATCATAGCATTGGCTAAGCTTGCAGTCAGCGTAACGCGTGTTTGTTCGTTTTCCTTTACAAGAATCTGTTGTGAACCGTAAAAATAGGGTGCATCAAACCCTTCAGCACTTTCATCGCCATAAAAAGCTTCAACAAGATATTGACCGACGGCAAAATCCTGATTAGTGGGGAAGGCCGAAACGCTCTCCCATGTACGGGAATAAGTGCCGTCAGCCGAAGACAATTTAAGCGACAAATCAGAAGGGGTGACCGCTGAGTATTCTTTACGCGAGTTGCGTGTGGAAACCAACGATACATCTACTTCTGCTGTCGGAGCTATCTTTCCAAGGCCGTTTCCACCGAATCCTGTGCCTATTCCGTCGGTACACGAAGTAAGCGCTGTTCCGATTACAGCTATTGAAAGAATACTCTTTAACATCGTTTCCTTCATTGTTTTATATTTAAGAAATGTGAATTTATACTATCCTGGTAAGTAGACCCGTTTTAAAAGCTTATATCATAATCGTGTATTTATTCTTAGATGTATCCCGATTTCTATGGACATAATAAAGGAAAAATTCAAGAAAAAATGATAATTACTTGTTAGTGGCTACTTATGAAAATCAAAGTAATCCTATGAATACGTTTTAATTACTCGCAAATTTAGTTATTTTTTTTATAACCTTAATGATAATTTGGGAATTAATTACTTTTTTACCAAAACTTTTAACCATTTTGCTAAAATGAGCTTTAAAGATGTCGGACTCGTCGGACCTGTCAGACTCGTCCGACTTGTCTGAATCGTCTGACCTGTCTGACCACAAAAAATAAAGCCCCGGCAGAATTTCTTCTGTCGGGGCTTGATAGGGGCGGTTACCTACTCTCCCACTTTCGCAGTACCATCGGCGTGGTTAGGTTTAACTTCTCTGTTCGGAATGGGAAG
>CAMTKF010000060.1 GCA_947072905.1 uncultured Bacteroidales bacterium | reverse complement strand
TTCCTTTATGACACATATGGTTGGCAGATATTCAGCCTTAACTTCTCTACCGACTACGCCAATATGTTCAAAGGCCTGCGGGTTGACAGCGGCGACAACCGCGAGCAGCTCGACCTTATCATCGACAAATACCGCTCATTGAATATCGACCCTCGTACAAAACAGATAGTATTCAGCAACGGCCTTAATGTTGACCGCGCGATAGAGATTCAGAAATATGCAGCCGACAAATGCCTCCCGTCGTATGGCATAGGGACACATTTCACTAATGATTTTGCCGGTGTAAAACCCCGCAACATCGTGATAAAACTCACCGACGTCAAAATTACCGAGTCATGGCCGTTATATTCACAGACATGCAAGCTGAGCGAAGACAAAGGCAAATATTCCGGCGACAAGGCGACAGTCGCCCGCTTCTTGGAAACCCTCCATTTAACAGCGCGGCAACAATAAGATTCCACCCGGCAAAACCGCGCAGACATTAAATCCTGATAATCAAAAGATTATATCATTTAATTCAAATTTCGCCACTTATCCACGGCTAAGCCGTGATTCCTTTGATAACCGGGCTTGTCGGCATTCTGCCTCCAAGCCCGGTCTGTTCTGAGGATTCAAAAGCACTGCGAAGCTGTGCCTCGCAGCATGTTTGTTTTTGTCAAGACGTTGCGTAAAAAGTATCATTTGTTTGGGATTGTAATCCCGAAAGTGTAACTTTGTAGACATTTAATTTGTTTTATGTCACTAAGTTATATAAACTTTTTGACATAGCAAAGCCTCGACTTGGGAAAGTCGAGGCTTTGTTTTATGTATTTCAACATGTTACGAAAAGAGGGCGCATCAGGATTTTGATACACCCTCATTCTTATATCGGTTTCAGTTTATAATTGCGCGTTTCCGGCCGGATTCTGGTCGGCCTGCGTGATTCCGGGATTACCCTCAATCTCGGCCTGTGGAATCTGGTAAAGCAATACCGCCGCCTTTGGCGGGATGTTGAAAGCCCAGTCCGGATTGAAATTGGCATTGCGCCGGTCGATACCTTTATTCAGCCGCAATCGGTCGATATATTCAAAACCTTCGCCCCAAAGTTCAATCTGACGCTGGAAGAATATCTCGTCACGCACTTGCTCCGACGAAGTTGCATTGCATGCGTAGGGCGTGGCCGAATCAGTCCATCTATATTTGTTTACATACCCTTCAATAAGGCTCTTGCCATCGGAAGCATTGGCCATGGCTCTTGCCTCTGCCGCTATGAGATACATCTCCTCTACGCGCATAAGCGGAATATCGACGGCCCCGGTGGTCTGCATGAGCACATCGTTGTATGGTGCGAATTTCACAACAGCATATTCCGGTGCCTCAACAGCGTCAAGATATTCCGAAGCTGACATGCCTTCATAGGTGGCGGAGTAGTTGTCGGCTATGGAATTGCGGGTCTCAGGATTTATCCACCAGCCTTTTCTTACATCCTCCGACGGCACTCGGCCGAAAAGACGGCTGTTGATGAGTTGCCATTGCCCGGCATAGGCATAGCCATACGAGAACGACCCCATGAATCCGGAGTATGTATAGAGGCCGTTGGCATCTGGCTCCTCGATTATTATGCCCCACATCCAATTGTGGGCGCCGGCATTGTTGAAGCCCGGCACAGAAGCCTCTGCTGCCGACAGAGGGGTGGCCTCTGTGCGTGCGACAGCCTCATTTGCATCCTCATAGGCCTCGTCGTATTTACCCATGCAAAGATTTGCACGCGCTCTCAGTCCATAGAGTACCGCTATGTCGATATAGCGTTTGTCTTCCCTCTCGACAGGATTGCCGTCCAGATATCCGATTGCCGTATCTATATCGTCGAGTATCCGGTCATATACCTCCCGTACTGTCGCACGTCCAATACCGTCGACTGCTGCCGTCTCGGCATTTTCTTCCGTTATGACCGGAACACACGGCGCCTCGGGATTATCCGCATAGCTGAATTGCCAAAGTTGGGCAAGCATCCAATAACTGTAAGCCCTTGCCCCGAGGGCCTGAGCCATATAGAAGCGGAGCGTAGGGTCGTCGGCATTCTTGCCAACTATGTCCATCACCTGATTGGCAGAATAGATTGTGTTGTAGAATGTGCCCCAGATGATTCGCGCGTAAGGTGTGGTGGGAGTGTTGTCGGAAAATTGTCCACATTCGGCAAACCAGCCGTAATCATATGATGCAGACACAAGCCCCTCGCTTCTCTGGTTGAGCATAGTGATAATTGATGGCAGACCGAAATCGAAAAAGTCATCATATACATTCTGATAGGCATAGAAATTGCCGTACACGCCCGATACCGTGGCTTGAAGTTTTGCAGCCTGCTCCTTTATCACTTCCTCTCGCTGGTCGGAGGTGAGAGTGGAGCCTATCGGTTCTGTATCGAGGTTGTTGCATGAGGCCAGCGCAAGAGCACACGCCGCCGGCAGTATTATGTTTCTAATTATTCTCATTTTGGATTTTTTGACAACTTGTTATAACGTAACTTTTATACCTCCCGAGATGGTGCGCAGCGCGGCGTAGTAACCGGCGTAACTCTGTATGTAACTCTGCCGCGGATCCATGCCTTTCCTTTTGCTCCAGAGGGCCACATTATCGGCGGCGCCGTATATCCGGATTGATTCAAGGCCGACTTTTGATGTAAGCGACTTGGGCAGGGTGTAGCCCAATGAAATGTTATTGAGCGACAGATAGTCCGAACTTGTAAGCCAGCGGTCGCTGGTGGCGCCTGTATATTTTGCACCCCAGTCAAGACGAGGCACAGAACCCGACGACGATTCCGGCGTCCATGCATTGAGCAGGTCCTTATGGAGCGCGGAGCCTTTGTCTTCCTGATATGCGCCGTTCATCAACTGCTGGTATCCGGAATCAAGGATACGTCCGCCCAGCTGGTAGGCGAACTGCATTGAGAAGTCAAATCCGAACGCCTGAAGCGAGGTTCCGAAACCGCCATAAACAGGAGGAAGCATGTTGCCCGTGGCCTGACGGTTGGATACGTCGCCGGTGGATTTGTCGCCATTGTATGCGACATTGAAATCGGCTGTCTTGAATTCAGTGCCATCGGCATGACGTCCCCACCACAACGACGAGCCGTTGTCGGGGTCTACTCCCGCATATTTGACGAGATAGAGCTGATAACGGCTCTTCCCCTCTTCAAATATCTGGCTTCCGGATTGCCAACGTCCGTTCAACTCGGGGGCAAGTTTGATAATTTTATTGTCTATATATGTGAGATTCAGGTTGAGGTCCCATGTAAATCTATCTGTTGCAACCGGACGGAAATTGAGGTCAAGTTCAATGCCGCTGTTGCGCATCGAGCCTATGTTCATAGGTATCGACGAATATCCTGATGATAAGCCGGTGGGCTTGAAGAACAGCATGTCGTCGGTCTGACGCATGAAGTATTCAAGACTTCCGGAGAGCATGCCGTGCCAGAGGCTGAAATCGAATCCGGTGTTGAACGAGTTCGACGTCTCCCATGTGAGATTGGGGTTTCCTTTGAAGAACAGCGTGCCTACCGACCATACTCCATTGGCTCCGCCCTGATTGTATTGGTCGATATAGGGGTAGTTATTTATTACTCCTCCCTGTGCCATCTGGTCGTTGCCTTGCTGGCCGAATGATATTTTGTACTTCAAAAAATCAACAACCGGGGAAAGAGGCTCGAAGAATTCTTCATTGGATATGTCCCACGCTGCGCTAAGGCTCCAGAAATTGCCCCATCTGTGGTCGCGGGCAAATCGTGAAGAAGCGTCACGGCGGTACGACACGCTTCCAAAATAGCGGTTGTCATAATTATAGTTTACCCTGCCAAATATGCCTCTTGTCGCATAATAATCCTTTTCTCCGCCAAGTTCCTTGTTGTCGATTATATTTGACAGCGTGTGGTTAAATCCGCTATATACATTACGGCCACTGCCCCATATTCCCGACATATTGAGGGAATACTGCTCATATCCAAGCAAGAAATCCATATTATGCTTATCGGCAAAAGAACATTTGTAATTTGCGAGGCCTTGCAGATTGACTGAACTGTTGCGGGAGGCACTTTGCCTGACTGAGCCATGATAAGTAGAACTCTGACCGTATTTGTCGTTGGAGAAAAAGTCATACTGCCGATGGCTCAGATAATATCCCATTGTCCCGGTCAAAGTGAGTCCGTCAAGCGGCTTTACCTGCACAAACCATTTGCCATTGAACACATCATGCATATATGCGCTCTTGTCGTAGATAAGTGAGCCGGTCGGATTGCCCCCGGCGACAAACGCACGCGAATACGGAAGGCCAAGGCCTTTCATGCCATAGTCATACAGGGGCTGCCCCGACACCGCGTCACGCATAACGCGGCCCTCAGCATCCCTTATATACATCGGATACACAGGCGCAATATAGTCGGCCATGTATGTAACATTGTCTGAGTATCCTGTCTCAGTCTGGCCATCAGGACTGTTGGTGCATTCATACGTATACTGCATGTTGGTGCCCACTTTCAGCCATTTGTATAAATCATAATCTCCTGTGGCACGCACTGTCGCGCGCTGAAAAGAAGAGCATACTATCGAGCCTTCATCCTCCAGATACGAACCTGAAATCATGTATGTGCCGGCAGAACTGCCTCCCTGCACAGACAAGTTATACTC
This sequence comes from uncultured Bacteroidales bacterium, assembly GCA_947072905.1. Taxonomy (GTDB): domain Bacteria; phylum Bacteroidota; class Bacteroidia; order Bacteroidales; family Muribaculaceae; genus CAG-873. The sequence continues at coordinate 11,731 of CAMTKF010000060.1, read as the reverse complement.
CTGCCTGAAACCGTTGCGATAAGACTCCTTCTGCCAGTCGTCAGGAATGAAATAATTTGTTCCGTCGCAATAACCGAGTGTGGCCTCCGGATTGAATGTGCCGTCGGGCAGCACGAGGCTCTGTCCGTCGGGTATGGTCCACATCTGGTAGCCGAGTGCGTTCTGTCCCGGCTTGCCATTAAGGCCGGGGTCTTTACTATTGCCATTTACAGCAAAACCATATGCGGCTTCCTCGCTCTGACCACGATATATATAATAATTGCGACGTGAGTTATATACCGCAAGCATATAATCTGACGGAGATGTTATTACATCATATCTCGGCACCTGACGTGAATTCACACCCCATCGGGCATCTAACGTAATTTTTCTGCCCTCGCGGCCCTTCTTCGTGGTTACAAGAATCACGCCATTTGCTCCACGGGCACCATACAGGGCTGCCGAGGCGGCATCTTTAAGCACTGTGATAGATTCAACATCCTGTGGGTTTATGGAATTCATGCCCCCGTCGAACGGAATCCCGTCTACGACATACAGAGGGTCCATGCCGGCGTTGATTGAGCCCACACCTCGGATACGCACCACCGGCTCGGTTCCCGGCTGACCGCTTGCGCTCTGTATCTGCACACCGGCCACAGTACCCGACAGGGCTTTTGTGACATCTGTCACGAGACGATCCTCAAGTTGCGCAGCGTTGACAACCGATGCAGAACCCGTATATGCACCCTTGGTTGATGTGCCATAAGCCACTACAATCACCTCGTCGAGCGCATAGTCCAGGCTTTTCATTTTAATCAGCATTTCCTCACCGAAATGCGCTTCAAGTGTTTCGGTTTGCATACCTACATATGAAACCTTAATTTGAGATACCGTGTTGTCAAGGCCAAGATAGAAATTTCCATCCAGATCGGTAACCGTTCCGGCCCCGCCTCCAACCGGCATGACTGACACACCTATCAGAGGCTCGTCATTGTCGGAATCAACCACACGCCCGTAAACATGCCGGGATTGAGCATTGGCCACCAGCATAGCGGCACAAAGCAAAATGAATGATGTGATTCTTTTCATTTTTCTTTTTCCTTAGAATTGATAAAAATTGAACACTATTTATTACATATATACTATAATTTATATGATTCTATCGTTGCAATGCATCTGCCAAAGACGCTTAGTCAATGCACTCTTACCAAGAGATATTGACTACCGATAAAATATTACTGTTCAACACTTTATCCCTGCACAATTGATACATTTGCAAAACAATTGATAACTTTTTTAACTATTAACATCATTTTTTTTGTTAAATATGTATAATATATCCGAATTTTTGCGTAATTTTGCCACCTGTCAACACACTCTTGGTAAGAGTTGGAGACAGTTTCTAAACAAAAATAGCCTCGATGCCGGATTGCACCGAGGTGTCAGTGTATTTTATAGCGACTTTATAATCAGGCTGTTGGCTTTGTCAACGACGGAGGTGGCGAGGGTGGCGAGGTAGATTTGGGTGGTGGCTTCGCTGTCGTGGCCCATGCCTTCGCTGATTACGCTGAGAGGGATACCCTTTGCCTTGGCGGCACTGGCCCATGAGTGGCGGGCAACGTACATAGTCAAAGGGATGTTGATTCCGACCATGCCGGCTATCTTTTTCAAATTGTGATTGATGTTGTAGCCAATGTTTCGGTAGGCACATCGCTCGTTGATGCCTTCTGTTTTGATGATGGGCAGGAGATATTGCGTTGGATTGTCGGGATATTTGTCGAGTATGGCTTGCATCTCCGGTGTCCACGCGATTGTGAGTTGCTGGCCTGTCTTGCGTCGGCGATAGACGACATATCCGTTCTTCAAATCAGTTTTCCTCAGAAATGCCATGTCTATGAAACTCATTCCCCTGAGATAGAAACTCAGCAGAAACATATCGCGGGCATAATCCAACGCCAGAGCGTGTGTCAGGTCGAGAGCCTTCATCTTCTTAACATGTGCCAGCGGGATGGCACGCTTGACAGTCTTGTCCACTCCTGTATAGACATGACGGAAAGGATTGCGGTTCTCGATGATGCCTTCTTCCACTGCACGGTTATATACAGCCCGGAGTATACGTGCATAAAATGAAATGGTGTTAGGCGAATTGCCGCGTTGCTTGTGCCACGCCTCGTATGCCTCCATTATCTCGGAAGTCAGGCAGTCGAGCATCAGGTCTCCGTCTTTGCGTAATCGCCATTGGCCCCTTGCCTCGCCAAGAAACTTTTTGAAACTGTTGAGGGCGGCAGCATAGGTTTCCGATGTCCTTTCCTTGCCATTCTGCTTAAACTTAATGATGAGGGCTTCCATAAAGTTGAACAGCGAATATTCGCTTGCATATCTGCGGAACTCGTTAATCACATCATCGGCGGTGTAGGATAATCCTGCTGCATCAAGGCGTTTATCAATCCTGGACAGCCGTTCCACATCCCGGCGGATACGTTCGCAGATTGAGAGGATTAAAGATTTTCTTTCGCTGGATTGCTTTGTTGTTACCATTGAACGGTTTTCATCCCATTCTTCGGGCATCACATGATACTCGGTGTTGAGTTGGCGGACTTTTCTTTCGTGGATAATCTGATAGTAGATTGCCCCTTCATGGTCTGCAATCGTTGATGGTCGGTACTTTACTTTTATTGAGGCCATAGTGTATCGTTTTTTAGTCTATAAGATACGACAAAGGGACACACTCCCCCAATGGAGCGCATCCCTTCGATACAACTTATTGGATTGTTATTAAGGGACAAAACAGGCGCAGCCTCTTTGCGGCTTCCTGCCGATTTGTTCTGTGATCCGCATGGAGCCGCGGAATATCGCTTTAACTAAGTAGTATCCAGATTGTTGTAATGCCACGCTTTCCGTTGTTCACGAATTGCACACGGCACTATTTCAATGTTCTTCCCGATTATGCCATCAGGTTATTTACAAAATTAGCTCTTTTTCTCCGATAATCAATGGCTTTGGTCGTTAAAAATGACTTATGGAAATTGCGGTGATTGTTTTTCCTTTCCACTCGATTTGTGCCTCTTGGTCGTTGGTGATGACAAGGAGGTTGTCACAGTGGAGTTCTTCGGCGGCCTCGACGAGGGCGTCGAGTTCGCGCTTGCGGGTTTTCTCGGAGGTCATGTCGTAGCATACTTGTATCAGTTGCTCGACCTTTGTGCCGCGCCGTGTCACGAAGTCAATTTCTTTGTCGTTGCGGGTACGGTAGTAGAATAATGTGTTACCGGGTTCGTAGCCTCGGCGCAGAAGCTCCACGAACACTTGGTTTTCCAAAAGTCGTCCAAGGTTCTCGCTGAGATTAAATGCAGTGCTCTGCACAAATCCGTTATCTACCACATAGACTTTTCGCGGAGCTTTTTTCATCAGCTTCAACTTGTTGTTGAAGCGCGGAAGATAGAAAAACAGGTACGGTTCGGCGAGATAGTCGCAGAATTTCTTAGTAGTTGCTACACTTGACAATCCCAACTCAACGGCAAGTTCGTTTGAGGAAATCGGGTTGCAAAAGTTGGAAAGCAGATAAGTGGCAAGATTATACAAATCGGTCGTGTTCCTTACATTATGCCGCTTCGCAACATCTTTCAGCAATATGGAGTCAAATAGCGTTGAAAGATAGTTCTTCGTGATAGCTCTCGCCTTTATTGTTTCTGGATAGCCACCGTTGCGCATATAATCATCGGCGAGTACGGTGGCTTTGGCGATTTGTTCCTCTCGCGGCGCATGAATGTCGATGTCATTCCAGCTCATTGTTTCATCGAGGCTGAAAGGGAGCATATCTATTTTCAGATAGCGTCCGGTCAGCGATGTCGCCATTTCACTGCTCAGGAGTTTTGCGTTGCTTCCAGTGATAACCAAATTCTTGCCGCGACGATATAGTTTGCTTACCCACATATCCCAGCCGGGGAGGTTCTGCACCTCATCGAGAAGTAGATAATCATATCCGGGGTATATGTCATCAAGAGCCGACATCACCAAATCCTCATTCCAATTATCCAACAACTGTGCATCATCGAAATTCAGGTAGGCAAAATTCTTCCCTTGTAGCATCAGCAAGGCAAACACGGATTTACCAACGCGCCGTGGACCGGTGATCAGCTTAATCAACGGGTTGGCAAGAAGCTCCTCAACATTATGTTTGGTTTGCCGCTGTTGGTATGGACGAGCCATCAGCTCATCGCGCTCAGTCTTTTGATTGAAGATTATATTTTTCATTGCCGTCTTATCAGACTGCAAATATAGCTCTTTTTATTCAATTAAACCACTGTATTGAATAAAAAAGCATATATTTTATTCAATACAAAGCCTATATTGGCTAAAATCGAGTTGGCAATAACTCTATAAAGGTATGTTCAGAAGATTGTGCTTTTCAATATGTTGCCGCATAAAAAAGCGTGCCTAACACATTCAAAAGTGAAGGTTTTGGTAAACCCATGTAAGAGAACGTGAAGGCACGCTATGCAGGTGCATAGCGCAAGCATCACGCATTTGCTCTTACAAGTTCCAATGTACCAGATTTTCACTTAAACAAGATGCGGTGTTACGATATGTGTTATGTCGGTGTGATTGGCTCTCCAATCACAATCTTTGCGATTTATGATGCAAAGGTACTAATTTTTAGCGAGGTAGTCAAGACTGGATTTCACCGTTGCTGTCAATCCCGTACTTTTTGCGAAGACTTATCAGCGTTTTATCAGTGATATTAAGCAGTTTCGCCGCTTGTTTCCAGTTGCCTCCCCGTTGATAGGCTTCAAGGATTTGGTCACGCTCTCTTCGAGGATTGCGAAGGCTCAAATCATAAGTCATTGATGTATCGGAGAGGTTGAAAACGATGTCAGCCTCGGATATGGTATCGCCTTTGGCGTGGAAGGCGGCGAAAAGAACGATGTCTTTCAACTCGCGCACGTTGCCGGGCCACGGATAGAGTTTCAACGCCTTGATTGCCGATGCGTCGAGGTGTTTTCGTGGCTTGCCTGTCTGGGCGGCATAGCGTTTGAGGAAGAAGTCGGCGATCACGGGAATGTCCTCGGTCGTTTCTTTCAACGATGGTACGGCAATGTCTGACTGTCGGAGGATGAAGAACAGGTTGGGGCGGAATGTCTTTTCCGTTACCATCTTCAGTAGCTCCGGTTCTGCGGTGCAGATCACACGAACATCGGGATGTTCGGTTTCGAGAATATACAGTAACACCGATTGTTTCTCAAAAGTCAGCAGATGCACATTCTTGATTATGATTGTGCCTCCGGCTGACTTTTGGAAATAACCTTCTATTCGGTTGTAGATTTCACTGCGCTCGTTTTCGGGATTGTGCCTGCCGACAAGAGCCGCACCGCCGGCATCAACCACAGTTATCGGTTTCTGCTCACGCGAACTGTTGAGGTAGATTTGATGTGCTACCTGCTCCTTGCCAGAGCCACACTCTCCGAAGATGATTGCGTTGGCGTTGGTCGTGGCAATGGCTTTTATCTTTTCCTCAATCATCTGCCATTCCTCACTTTTGCGTGGCAGAAGTTGATTGTCAAGTGTCAGCACGATGTGTTCCGCTTTGGAATATTCGCCGACAGTTTTCACCAGTTGCTTGTCAATGGCAGGCCGCTGGATTATATCCACCGCACCGCCTCCGCGCATTACTTCGGCAACATCCATGCCATTCAGGTTCTCTACTATGGCTATAACCGGGAATTTGTAACCCTCGGCTTTCAGCCAATCAATTAACTCTCTTGCGGTTCCGTCAGGCAAACGCATTGCCGTTACTATTACCGCGCCGGGAGGCAGCTTGGCCGCCTCAACTTTTCCGGCTTCGATGCTATCTACACCGATAGGGTCATATCCTGCCTTTGACAACAGGCTGGACATGACCCTACAATCGGATGCAGAGGCATCTACGATAAGGATTTTGTTCATGTAAAATGATTATTGAGATTTATGTTTGTCGTTCATGTTTGTTAGATTATACTTGATTAGTCTGGCTTAAGAACCACGCTATATTTTGACCCAGATTTTTCATGTTTGCCACTGCCTCATCATCTTTCAAAGCCTCGCCCGGCAAACGACCGTATGCGATATTCCAATATGTAGATCCGGCAACGAACATCTCTTTATTAAGAAAGAAATGATTTATGGAGTCAATCGTGTTCATAGCTCCGGCACGGCGTGCGACTGCAACAGCTCCTCCTATCTTGTGTCGGAACATTCCGGGATTGGTATCGCTGACAACACTTGCACGCTCTATAACTGCCTTGAGTGTGGAAGAAACATCTGCCGAGTAAGTTGATGACCCCAGTATAATGGCATCGGCCTCAACCATTTTTTGATATAGGTTCTGAAATACATCATTGCTGAACACACAGTTTTTATTCCCTGCGCAAGCGAAACAAGCCTTACACGGATTTATTGTTTCTCCGGCAAGCTGAATCAACTCAGTGTCATATCCTGCCGCTTCAAGTTCTCCAAGAACGAGCCGCAACATATCTGCGGTGTTGCCATCTTTACGGGAACTGCCGTTGATTGCCACTATTTTCATGTTTCTCTTATCTGTCGTTAATTCACTGACAGAAGCAAATCCACTGGTAGCCAAAGCTGCACTCATAGCCACAGTTCCCATTCTTTTCAATGCCTCGCGTCGTGACATGCCGTTGTTATTATCCATTTTGGTGTGCCTTGTTCGTTTCTGCAAAGTAGTTGGCGAAAAACAGAATTTGATAATTTATCGAATTATTCCAATAGGAGTCATCATGTCCTCCGGGACGAGTTATATAATCATGTTTTATGTGGCGATAAAGCATTTCTTCATGTAGTCTTTCGTTGACTTGATAGAAAAAATCATCTGTACCACAGTCGAAAATTATTGCCAGTTGCGGCTTAATAAGCGGAAGAATGTTTATTACAGTATGCTCATCCCATGATTTGGAATTATCTTGATATTCTCCGAGAGATCTTTTCATTTCCCAGTTATCTGGAAAAGGTCGGATGTCAACACCTCCACTTGTTGCGCCACATGCGCCGAATAAATCTTGATGACGTATGGCAAGCCACAGCCCACCATGACCGCCCGTACTGAATCCGGTAATAGCACGGCCGCACTGATTGTCGGTAGTATTATATCGCGAATCAATATCCTTTATCAATTCCTGAGTGATATATGTTTCATATTTCAATTCAGGATTGACTGGGCTGTCCCAGTACCATGAACTTTTACCTTCCGGACAAACGATTATCATTCCATAGCGTGTGGCAAGTTCAGGAAGTGCAGGCTGAATTCTTAGCCAAGCATTATGGTCATTATTATACCCATGCAGCAGATATAGCACCGGATATGATACCGATGTGCTGTCATAGTCAGCAGGCAGTATTACGATGTTGGGAATATCACAATTCATTGCATCGCTATGGACTGATATGGTTTCAATCTGCTGTGCCCGCAGTCCTAAGACAGCGGAACACAACAGTATTAGAATTGAGATGCTTTTAATTTTCATCATTTATAGGATTCTGCAAGAATGCTGACAATATCCTCATCTGACATCTGTACGCGGTCAGCAGTGAACATTATACCCATCACTTCGCGGGTGTTGCGCATAAGGGTTTCAAATTCTTCCGGAGTAATGCCGTAGTCTGACATTTTGAGATCTGCCACTCCGCAGGCTTCCTGAAGATTGACAAGTGCGGTGATGAAATCCTCCGGCTTTGTAGCTTCAGTCATGCCCATAAGACGGGCAAGTTCTATGAAACGGTCGTCGCAACCATGATTTTTGATGAAATAGCTGAAATAAGCCTTGCTTATCATTATCAGGCCTGCACCGTGGGGCAGAGAGGGATGATAAGCTGAAAGGGAATGTTCAATACCATGCTCGCTTGTCAGGAGAGTCAGTGTCATTACTGCTCCAGACAATGTGTTGGCGAATGCCACGCGGGTACGGGCTTCCAGATCGTTGCCGTCCCTTACTGCCCGTGGTAGATATTGTGCGATATTCCTTATAGCTTCACGTGCGTTCATTTCGCTGGCAAGATTGGCACTTGCAGCGATGAATCCTTCAACGCTGTGGAACAGAGCATCGAAACCCTGAAATGCTGTATATTTCGGTGGAACGGAAAGCATCAGTTCCGGGTCAACGATTGCCAATGCCGGGAATAGGGCGGCATCCATGATGAATGCTTTTTCGTTGGTGTCTTCTTTAGTAATCACACCGCACCCGTCAGTTTCCGAGCCTGTACCTGCTGTGGTCGTGATAGCTATGATTGGGAGTGGTTTGTTTTGCATCGGCTGTCCCTTTCCTGAACCGATGGGAACATAGTCCCACAGGTCGCCATCGTTAGTTGCAAGCAGTGCTATCGCCTTGGAACAATCCATTACACTGCCACCGCCAAGTGCAACAAGGAAGTCTGCACCGAAAGAACGGGCTGCGTCCGCTCCTGCATGGGAGTTCTCGACTGTGGGATTTGGCATTACACCATCAAACACAGCTGTTTCAACACCAACCAAACTCAGTTCCTGTTCAGTGCGGGCAAGATAACCATTGGCGCGGGTCGATTTTCCGTTGGAGATGATTATCAACGCTTTCTTTCCGGGCATTGCCTGTTTGTGAAGGTTGTTCAACTGACCTGCCCCGAACATAATTCTTGTCGGGATAAATTGGTCGTAACTCATTTTCGTTTCCATATCTGATTATGTCGTTATTGTTTATACTTACTTTTACCACCCTGCAAGCTGTATTTTGTGCTGAGGTGCAGGAAAAGATATGTCGATCAGTTCCATATCCTCGGCATCAAGGCTAATTGATACACTGCCGAAATTCTCCTTTACATGTTCGGCTGACCCCGCTTTGGGTATGGCCATCACTCCGGGGTTACGGATTATCCAAGACAAAGCTATCTGTGCCGGAGTGGCGTTATGTTTCTCCGCAATGGTTCTCAACACCGGATGTCTGAGCAATTTCCCCTCTCCAACAGGCGAATAGGCTATGACAGGAATATCACGTTGCTGTGCGTATGGGATTAAATCATATTCCACACCTCGTTCTTGAAGATTGTAGAGTACCTGATTGGCATCACAACTGCAACCATTCGGAATATCATCAATCAGTTCCATGTCATCAACATCAAGATTGCTGACACCCCACAACCGAATTTTTCCATCACGCTGAAGGCGACACATTGCCTCTACTGTTTCAGATAGCGGGTATCGACTTTTCCAATGTAGAAGATATAAGTCAAGGACTTCGGTGCCAAGTCGTCGCAGACTTTCTTCGCAGGCTTTGATTGTGCCTTGATAATCCGCGTTATCGGGATGAACTTTGCTGACAAGAAAAACTTTGTCACGGCATGATTTTATAATTTTACCAATAAATTTTTCATTGCCATACATTTCCGCAGTATCAATCATGTTCATACCGAGGTCAATCCCTGTCAATAGTGCATTGGCTTCAGACTTTTCACATAGTGGATTACGCCCCATGTTCCAAGTTCCTTGCCCGATGGCACAGACTTTATCGCCGTTTGAAAATGTAATGTGTTTCATTTCTTTACTTGAATGGAGATTCGACCTCCTCGTCTGTTACCTCCAACTTAAAGAATACCGGTCTTAAACCATCATTGCAACATGTTATTGCGACACCCGGCTGACGGACCCAGTCGTTGAAGTAAAAATGTTTTACCCCATTTGCCAAAGCAAATACGTAAGGATGGATTGTTCTCCAAGCCCCATCACACAATCCATCAGGTTTGCCGAGTCCGGCGTAAAATACCTGACCTTCTTTATGTACGGAGCAACGTTTTAATCCCGGCATAGCAAAATCTTTTGCCAGATCTTCATTAAACGTGTTTCGGAGGACCGTAATCTTTACTTTTTTCATTTCATCCAAATATTTTCTATGACAGGAGTTGCGTCCGTGATTTTCAGACTAAGAACCATTTCTTTAGTCAGTTCAAAATACTTTTGGAGTTGAGGTGATGCACAGTGGGAGGTATAAGCCTCTTCACTTTCATACTTTTCGAGTATTGTAAACCGATTGGGGTTCTCGTTGTCCCATGTTGCATACAGGACTTGTACACCATCTTCAAGGCGTAGAGAAGTTTCCATCTCCTCTTTTAATATAGCCTTGTATTCTTCCAACTTGTACGGATTAACCGTTATACGTGCTATCTTTATCATCGTCCTTGATTATAATGTCAATACCAATCATGCTTCTCATTACGGTTTATAGCTGCAATTTCAGCCATTTCCTCAGCAGATAACTCAAAGTCAAAGATTGAGATATTTTCTTTCATGTGGGCGGGATTTGATGACCCCGGAATGACTACGACACCTCGTTGCAAATCCCATCTGAGAATTACCTGAGCTACAGATTTGTTATGTTTAGAAGTAATACGCGACAGGACAGAATCACTCAAAAGTTCTTTCTGATGTCCACGACCACCAAGCGGATACCATGCCTCCACAACTATACCTAAATCGTGAAGATGATTCACAACATCGGTGTCCTGATAATAAGGATGTACCTCATTCTGAACCAAGACCGGTTTGATATTGACCTGCGGCAAGAATTTGTTAATCTCGTCAACGTAGTAGCATGACACTCCGATTGAACGGATTTTTCCTTCGGCTACATATTTCTCCATCGCCTTATATGCCTTTACATCATTTGTGCCGGGATGGTGCAATAGCATAAGGTCAACATAACCGATGTCGAGTTTACGCAGACATTCCTCTATGGCCGCTTCAGGATTACTGAACTGATTGGGATAGATTTTTGTCGCTACAAATATCTCCTCGCGTGGAATGCCGGATTCTCTCACACCTTTTCCTACCTCGACCTCGTTGCCGTACATGTGCGCGGTGTCAATTTTACGAAATCCTGCGGCAATGGCTGATTTTACAGAATTTACACAGACCTCTCCTGTAAGGCTGTATGTTCCTAATCCGACAATCGGCATGTCGTATCCACTGCTAAGTCTGACAGTGGGCGCAAGACCGTTTTTACCGGCTGAAAGATTAAAAGCCCATGAATTATCTTTGTTTTCAGTTTTGGGCAAATTCAATCCGTCAATCCAGTTCCTGATATTGGCTTTTGTTTCATTTGCTCCGAAACGCTTGCCGGGTTTCCATTCAGCATTTGTTGCGAGAGAATGAAGATTGGTATCACTTGACCCTATTCCGCTTGAATGTGATGTGCAAAACGGTACGATAATCTTACCTTCAAGATTATGCTTCTCCAGAAAGGTATATATCACTTTTGGAGCGGCTCCCCACCAGATAGGATAGCCGAGAAACACAATATCATAATCCGCGATATTTTCAACCTTGCCTTTTATTGCAGGACGTGCTTTCGGATTGTTCTGTTCACGATTGGCCCGACAATCAGTATTGTAATTCAAATCTGCTGATGTATAGGGAGTTTCAGGCTCAATACGGTAAAGAGTACCGGAAGTTATGTCAGCCACATCTTCAGCTATACCCTCTGTTGTGTTCGTACAAGAGAAGTATGCCACGAGAACCTTTCCATTTCCAGTTGTCGGTTCCGGCTCCGGATCGGGCGTAGGATTCGGAGTGGGGTCAGGTGTCGGTTCCTCCTTCTGTATGGGTTCATCGTTATCATGGCTACACGCGCACATGGTAAGAGATATTCCTAACATCATGATGAGGGTACAACCATCCGCGATAGCGTATTGACGAACTCCGAAAGAGAGTTGTATCTTTGTCGACAAAAAGAATCATGGG
>CAMTKF010000059.1 GCA_947072905.1 uncultured Bacteroidales bacterium | reverse complement strand
TGTGGCCGGCAAGGGCTACGAACGTTTCATCACATCCAAATACCCCGACAAACGCATTGCCATAGTCACCTGCATGGACACGCGCCTTGTTGAGCTGCTGCCCGCCGCCCTGGGCCTGCGCAACGGCGATGTCAAGATTATCAAGAATGCCGGAGGTACCATAACCAATCCTTTCGACTCAACCATGCGCTCGCTGCTGGTGGCCGTGTACGGGCTTGGAGTCAACGAGATAATGGTGATAGGCCACACCGGCTGCGGCGTGCAGGGCATGAATGCCGCCGAGATGCTGCAACTCATGCGCGAGCGCGGCATAAACGAAGAGCACATCGACCTTATGCGCCACTGCGGCATAGACCTCGACTCGTGGCTGCACGGCTTTGACGACAGCGTTGATGCCGTTCACGAGACCATCGACCTCATCAGCCACCATCCCCTCATGGCTACCGACGTAAAGGTCAGCGGCTTCATAATGGACTCCCACACCGGCGAACTCACCCAGGTGAAATAAGTCCGCCATCCCGATGCCGCGTGGCGTGTGTAGGAGAGGGTGATACCAATATGACATCCGCAGGATGCGGCATAGGAGGCCGGATATAACGGAATCCCGAAATATGACATCCGCCAAGGATGTCTGCAAACACCGTAACCTCGGTATGCACGCGCGTAGGTGTAGCCGAAGCGCGGGCATACCCGGCAGGCATCGCGTCAAGGCGATGCATCCGCAGGATGCGGCATAGGTGTCCGGATATAACGGTACACCGAAATATGACATCCGCCAAGGATGTCTGCAAATACCGTAACCGCGGTATGCACGCGCGTAGGTGTAGCCGAAGCGCGGGCATGCCCGGCAGGCATCCCATCAAGGCGAGGCATCCGCAGGATGCGGCATAGGAGTCCTGATATAACGGTACCCCGAAATATGACATCCGCCAAGGATGTCTGCAAACATCGTAACCGCGGTATGCACGCGCGTAGGGAGGGCATGCCCGGCAAGCATCCCGTCAATGCGAGGCATCCGCAGGATGTGGCATAGGTGTCCGGATATAACGGAATCCCGAAATATGGCATCCGTAGGAAGCCTGTCAGCTCGTAGCCGGGTATGTACGACCGTAGGGAGGACATGCCCGGAAAGCATGCACACAACATAATGGCATCCGTAGGAAGCCGTCTATATAGGCAACCACACCTTTATAATAGGCTTTCTGCGAATGCCTTAAAACTTTTGGATATGCCTACCGGGCATGCCCGCGCTTCGGTTACACCTACGCGCGTGCATACCCGGTTACTAGCTCACAGACATCCTTGGCGGATGTCATATTTCGGGGTGCGTAATCCTGCGGATTGCGGGGAATTTATTGTTTGTGGTCGAAAGATGGTTTTCCCGGTTGATTTATTCTCTTGGGTATTCGAAATCTGAAATTTCTTCAAAAAAGATAGATTCAAAGACATCAGGATATGTGAAGCTGTAATATTGAACTTCTGTATAATGTCTCTCAAATTTGTATATATCCTTTTCCACAGCATACGATATTGCCCAGTAGTCTTCTGCGTAATCGGGATAAATTCTACCCATGAAGAAGTCGCATACATGAGGCATATCGGGGAAAGTGATGGTTCCGGGATGGTCGTCGATGTGGAATACACGGTATCCCATAAAACGCCAATGCCTTATAGAGTCTTGAGCAATTGCATCCAAACGCTCAAACTCTTCTTGTGAGATCACATGCAGTTTATCGTGACGATAGTCGTATTCATGAATACGAGAAATACCTTTTTCTTCTGATACGTTTCGATCTTCAAGGGAAGATTCTTTGATACTGACATCTTCAACTTCAGGCAAGAGGCTATTGTCGAGATTATCGGAACAGGCGGGTAGAATAGCAGCTAAAGCTATACCCATTAAAACAACGTTTTGTTTCATAGTGATTATAGTTTTGGTTTATTTACAAAATTAATAAATTTTATATTAAAATGCAAGTAAAAATTAAATAATTTTTACTCATATAAAAAATTTTTTTGCTTACAAAAAAACAAGCTGCGCCCAAAGACGCAGCTTGCTTTTTAATTATGCAAAGGATTTAATTAGTTACCTTCCCAACCGGGGTTCTGGGGCAGGGTAAGTCCTTTTTCATTGTAAAGATTGATAATTCTTGTGCCGAGGGGCTGGAGGTATTCACGTTCGGTGAATTGGCGTGTGCCGCCCATAGAGGCATCAAGATAACCGTCCTTAACTGTTACACCTGCAAGAGCTGCTTCGGGAACTTTCGATACGTTGGCACCGAGGGTGATGTTGGGGTGCTTGAATGTGTCGAGAAGTTCGAGCTGGTGCCAGCGGATGAGGTCCCAGTAGCGGTGGTAGCAGTCAAACATGAGTTCGCAACGACGCAGACGGCGTACTTCCCACAGCAGGCTTGAGATGCCCATGTTGTTGGCGGGGTCGTTCATGTCATTGAGCCATGCAAGGCTGAGGTTTGAAGTGTCGATCTTGGCACGATCCCACAGGGGCTTGATGTAGCTTGTAACATCAGCATCGGTGAGCTGACCCATTTCGGCGCGAGCTTCGATATAGTCGCAGTAGATGTTGGCGAGCCAGTACAGGGGAGCGCAGCATGAGCCTGAACCTTCGTTAACCGACTGCTGGGTGGGTAAGTTGAGGTTTACATACTTGCAGATGGTGTAGCCGGTGGGCGATGTAAGAGGATAAGAATTTACGCGTGAGTACTTGATGTTGCCGAAAGAGAGCTGGTTGTCGAGAGTCTTAGAGAGACGGTCGTCGCGCACTTCGAGAAGATTGGCGATGCTCACACCGGTAACGTTGCCGGCTTCGTCATACATGGGTTCGGCGGCGTCGGTGGGGTCGTAGCTTGTGAGAGCTTTGGGCTTACCGTCCTTGAAGAGGTATGCGTCAAAAGCATCGCGGTTCATGCCGGGGATGGCGGTGTTGGAGCTGAGGTAAGCCTGAGCGGAGTTTCCGAGAACGCCCAACTGATAACCTTTCATGAAGATAACTTCGGGGTTATCCTGAAGGCTAACCAGGTCGTTGGCGGGATCGGCGGTGAATACAGAGTTGTAAAGGCTCTGGTAGTCGTCGCAGATTCTGTAAGTACCGGTAGAGATGATGGCGGTGGTGGCGTTTACAACTTCCTGATAGAACTTGTTGGCGCGGGTGTTGTCATTCTGGTGGTACTTGGCAAAGGCAGCTTCGTAGAGACAGATGTCGCTCTTCATGGCGTTGGCCATGTCCTTGCTCATTTCGAGCTTGCTTGACTGCTGCATGATGTTGGCAACGGCATAGTTAAGGTCTTCGAGCACGAAGTCCATAACGGTGTTGCGCGGAGTGCGTTCGCCGTAGAGTTCAGGATCAGAGGGGTCGAGAACCTTTGTGATCAGAGGTACATCGCCAAGAGCGCGAACGAGTTCATAGTACTGCATGGCGCGGATAAGGCGGGCCTGAGCAATGAAGTTGTTGTTCTTGACCTCGGTGGGGATGTTTGAGTTATCGATGATGTAGTTACACTTGCGCACTACTTCGTATGAAGCATCCCATACGCTGTTGGATGTGGGTGCGTACTGGTAGTCCCAGCGTGCGAATACTATACCTTCGCCCGAGTACATGTGGTTGGTCTGGTCGTCGTTGAGCGAGCGGTAGTAGTAGTTGTTGGTCCAGGTTGCGCCGTTGCCGTAGCCGGTGAAGTTATTGTACAGGGCATTTACCTGAGCCTGGAGGTTCTGCTCGGTGGTCCAGTAGTCGGGGCTATTGGTCTGCTTGTCGAGCGGATAGCGGTTGTCGTCGAGGAAGTCGTTGCAGCTTGCCAGCGAGAGGGCGCATGCAGTGAGTCCGAGACTTAAGAATTTATTTAGTTTCATGTGGAGTTTCGATTTAGAATGTTACCTGAATACCGAATGAGTAAGAACGCATGATAGGATGTGTACGACCGAAGCCTGCATATCCTTCGCCTACGGTTACGTCAGCGAGTTCGGGGTCGATTTTGTACTTGCCGGCACCGTTGTAGATGAAGAAGGGATTTTCAGCCGAGAAGTATATACGGGCCTTCTGGATGTAAGCCTTCTGAGTGAGGTCTACGGGCAGGGTATAACCGAAGGTGATGTTCTTCATGCGCAGGTATGCCATGTTAACGAGGTAGCGGTCGTTGAGAGTCCAGTTGTTAAGACCCTGGTTACAGGTTGGGCGCATGAGGGTGTTGTAACCGAAGTCACCTGCTGTGAGAACGGGATAGTCGTTGCTCTGGCTGATGTTGTAGCCGATGATGTTGTTGTTGGCGTCAACCACGTAGCTGTTGTAGCTCATCTGGTGATCGAAGATACCCGAGTTGGCCTGTGCGAAGGGCATAACCACGTTGGTTACCTGCCACATGTCGCGCTTACCTACACCCTGGAAGAAGAGGTCGAGGTCGAATCCCTTCCAAGCACCGCCAAGACGCAAGCCGTATTCGAAGCGGGGGAGAGCGTTACCTACAACCTTGAGGTCACCGTGGTTCTTCAGAGTACCTACGGGTACAGCCTTTGAGTTGGGATTGAGCTTGGCTTCGTCGTAGCCGGGGTCGCCTGCAACGTAAGTCTTGCCGTTGAGTTCGATCATGGTAGAGTTACCGTTGTTGATCACACCGTCGCCGTTGAGATCTTTGAACTTGTTGTCGCCGGGGCCGAAAGCAAATGTGCCGTATGCGAGGTAGTCCTGGTTGGGAACACCTTCGGCATAGTTTGATTTGCCGTTTGAGCCATAGCTGCCGTCAATCTTGTTGAAGTCGCTTTCTTCGAAGTAGCGGTCCCATTCAAAACCCCAGAAATCACCGTAGGTCTGGCCTTCGTAGAAGCGGTCGTCGGTATTACCGATCAGGTATGAGTAGAGGGTCTTGTCCTCGTTGTTGTCCCATTTTGTAACTTTGGAGCGTGCATCGCCGATAGTGGCGCTTGCCCATACGTCCCAGTCGCCGAACGACTTGTTGTAGCCGATAGCGAGTTCCCAACCGTTGGTGCGCATTGTACCGCCGTTGACAAGGGGTGAGCCGGCGCCGAGAGTAGAGGGAAGTTCACCACCGGGGGTGAGCATATCCTTGGTAAGACGGCTGTACCAGTCGAATCCTACAGTGATGCTGTTGTCGAGGAAGCCGAGGTCAACACCTATGTCGGTGGTGATTACGCGTTCCCATGTGAGGTCGTTTGATACCAGGGTGGGAGTGCCGGCCGAGCTGAGCTTGGTACCGCCAGCGTTGAGCCAGTTTACGTTCTGGCTGCCGAGGGTGATGGTAGATATGAACTGGTTGGCAGCGAGGTTTTCGTTACCGAGGTGACCGTAAGAAGCACGGAGTTTACCGTTGCTCCACCATGTCTTGAGGGGCTGGAAGAATGCTTCTTCAGAGAAGCGCCAACCTGCCGATGCAGAGGGGAAGAATGCCCACTGCTTGTGAGCGGGGAAGCGGGTTGAACCGTCGTAGCGGCCGTTGAATTCAACGAGGTAACGGTTCTTGTAGTCGTAGTTGATACGTCCGAAGAAACCTGCGGTGGCGCGGTGGCCTGCACCTGAGCTGATTGACATGTCAGAAGCTTCGGTACCGGTGGTGAGGTTGAGTTCGGGGAGCTTGAGGTCTACGAGGCCGTAGCGTATGGCTGTAAGGTTGTCGTAGGTGTAGCGTTCGGCAGTGAAACCGGCCATAACCTTGAGGTTGTGGTCCTGGGCGAATGTCTTGGCGTATGTGGCGAAGACGTTAGCGGTCCAGCGGTCCATGTCGTTCTTGTCCTTACGTGCGCGGGTCTTTGATACACCTGCGGTAGGCCAAGTGTATTGAGCCTGGAACTGATCGCCCCAGTCCATCATGTGCATGAGAGTCCATGAAGCATGCTGAACGTAGTTGCGGTAGTCGTAGGTGAAGTCGGCCTGAAGGGTAAGACCCTTGATGATTTCGGCGTTGATCCAGCCCTGCAGACGGGTCTGGCGTGTAACGGCGTTGTCGGTGGGAGCATAGAGACGCTCAGAGAGGGTGTTGCGCATACCAACCTGTTCGCCGGTGACGGGATCGGGCAGAGTACCCCAGCAAGAGATGAACGGAGCCCAACGCCAAGCATACTGGTAGGTGTTTGACGGAGTGTTGGGTTCGGTGTACTCGCGCTGGGTGTAGCTGATGCGTGTACCGGCCTTCAACCAGTCGGTGATAGAAGTAGAGATGTTTGCGCTGGCCATGTAGCGTTCCATCTTGTCGGGGTTGTAAGCCATAAGGCCCTGCTTCTTGTCGTAACCGAAAGCGAGACGGTACTGGGTCTTGCCCGATGTACCTTCAAGGCTTACGTTGTGCTTCTGCGAGGGAGTGGCGCTGTTGAAAAGGGTCTTTGCAACGTCCCAGTCGGCGTAGCGCATCCACTTGCCGTTTGCGTCAACGTAGTAGTCGCCCACGTTGTCGGCGCTCTGCCAGGGCTGCAGGGCTACGATTTCGTCGTAACGCTTGCCGCCGTGCTGCTGCTGCCAAGCCTGTGCGTAGGGCAGAAGGTCGGTGTACTTCATGCCGCCCACAGGAGTCTGTGCATTAGTTGTGGTGGGGAAACGGTAGTAAACCTGGAGTGCAGATTCGATTTCGTCTACAGAGTTGGCGAAAGTGGGAAGAACTGTGGCTGCGCTCCAAGCGAAGTTGTTGCTGTAGTTGATGGACACTTTGTCCTTGGAGTTAGCGCCCTTGGTGGTGATAAGGATAACACCGAAGGCGGCACGTGCACCGTAGATAGCCGAAGAAGAGGCATCCTTGAGCACTGAGATATCCTGAATATCGTTGGGGTCGATGAAGTTGAGGTTGTCGACAGGCACACCGTCAACAACGATGAGGGGGTCGGAAGCCTGGCCGTTGGTAAGGGTACCGACACCGCGGATGCGGATACCGGCGTCTGTTCCGATACCACCGTTGGAGTTGGTGATTGTAAGGCCGGGGACAGCACCCTGAAGAGCCTTTGTAACGTCCTGAACAGGACGGCTGTCCATAACGCGGGCAACGTCAACGGTAGCCACGGCACCGGTGAGGTTTGCACGCTTCTGCGAACCGTAACCTACTGCAACGAGCTCGTTGAGAAGCTCGGTTGTGGGCTGGAGGTAAACGGTCATGCCGTTGGCAGCTTTGATGGCTACGTTCTTGTAGCCTACATAGCTCACTTCGAGCATAGCGCCTGCGGGCACAGAAATTTTGAAATTACCAAAAGCATCGGTGGCCACACCGACGCCTTTAATCCCTTTTTGAACTACACTTGCGCCGATGACGGGCTCGTTGTTCTCATCCAGGACGGTACCGCTGATAACGGTATTCGCCTGACTTTGCACCTGGGGTTGCGCTGCAGCGTATGCAGTGGGGAGTCCCATTACCGGAAGACCGGCCATCAGGAGCAGGGTCACGTACAGATGTTTTCTCATATAAATTAAGATTGATTGGTGTTAAATCTTTTTGTTTTTGTTGTTAGTGGTGCTTTTATTTCCTGTGTTAGTTTGTTGTGTGAGTTAAATTAGGTTTAATGGCCGATAGCAGGCACGGGTTTCAGCTGATTTATCCCGGTGCAAGGTATGCGGCAGTTTTTCGTGGTGTTAAAGGGTTTATTTTAAGGATTATATGTGTGTTATAACGGCTACCCGTGTGTGCAATCCCAAACTCAGGCACGCTACAACGATGCAAATGTAAGAATAATAATTCACATTTCTTATAGATTCTTGAATTATTTTTAAAAAATTAATGTTGTTTTTTAAACCTGATTTAAAACAATGCTGTGGAACATAAAAACTGCATGAGACTGTGCAGCTGATTTGCACACAGTCTCATGACTGTCATATCGTTAAAGACTTGGAAATCATTCCTCGTCTTCTTCCTTCATGTTATGGAAAACGTTCTGTACGTCTTCGTCGTCTTCGAGGCGTTCGAGGAGCTTGTTGATGCTTTCGCGCTGCTCGGGGGTAACTTCCTTGAGGTCGTTGGGGATGCGTTCGAATTCGGATGAGATGATTTCAAAGCCGTTTTCTTCAAGGTACTTCTGTATGTTTGAGTAGTCTTCAAAACCGCCGTAGAGTACCACGAGTTCGTTGCCTTCTTCGTCTTCGTCGTCAACGAGTTCGTCAACGCCGTAGTCGATGAGTTCGAGTTCGAGGTCTTCGAGGCCTACGCCTTCTTTGGGTTTGATCTTGAATACCGACTTGTGGTCGAAGAGGAAAGTGAGCGAGCCCTGTGTGCCGAGCGAGCCGCCGCTCTTGGTGAAGTAAGAGCGCACGTTGGCTACGGTGCGGGTGTTGTTGTCGGTGGCAGCTTCGACGAAGATGGCGATACCGTGTGGGCCGTATCCTTCGTAAGTGATTTCCTTGAAGTCGCTTGCGTCCTTGTCGGTAGCCTTTTTGATGGCGCGTTCAACGGTGTCCTTGGGCATGTTTGCAGCCTTGGCGTTCTGCATCAGGGCGCGCAGGCGGGGGTTGGTAGAGGGGTCGGGGCCGCCGGCTTTGGCAGCGATTGTGATTTCTTTACCGATGCGGGTGAATGTGCGCGACATGTTGCCCCAGCGTTTGAGCTTACGGGCCTTGCGGTATTCAAATGCTCTTCCCATATTGTGATTTTTTTATATTTTTGGATTAATGTATTATCGGAGTTCAGCGCCAAGCTGCTTGGTGAGGTTGGCGATAATTTTGTTCATGACGGCGTCGACGGCCTTGTCGTTGAGGGTCTTTTCGTCGTCGCGCAGGGTCATGGTGATGGCGTAGCTCTTCTTGCCTTCGGGCAGGCCTTTGCCTTCGTACACGTCGAAGAGGGCCACGTCGCGCAGCAGCTTGCGGTCGCTGCGGCGTACCACGTTTTCCACGTCGTCCATTGTCACGGCCTTGTCGAGCAGCAGCGAGAGGTCGCGCTTGACGGGCATTGCCTTGGGCAGGGGTGTGAATGTGGTGGAGCGGCGGGCTGTCATGGCCGCGAGGGCTGTCCAGTCGAGCTCGGCGAAGTAAACGGGCACCTTGATGTCGGCGCGGCGCAGGATGTCGGCGCTGAGTATGCCGGCGTTGCCGAGCTGCTTGCCGTTGCGGGTCTCGATTACGATGGCCGATGAGTAGATGTCGCTCATGGCATCGGTGGTCTTGACCTGTATCTCGTTGGGGTTAAGGCCTATGCGGCTGCAGATGTTGGCCAGGGTGGCCTTGAGGTCGAAGAAGCTCGATTCGTCGGCCGGGCGCAACCATGAGGGCTGGCGCAGGTTGCCGGTGAGCCACAGGCCCAGGCGGCAGCTCTCGGTGAAGGGCTTCAGCGGTGCCTCGGGGGTGGACTCGGCCTGAGGATTCAGACGGTAGACGTTGCCGAATTCGTAGAAAGCCAGGTCGGGCGAGCGGCGGTTAATGTTGTGAGCCAGCGACTCGAGTCCGCCGAAGAGCAGAGTCTGGCGCATCACGTTGAGGTCCTGGCTCAGGGGGTTGAGCAGCTCAACGCAGTTTTCGGCGGGGTATGTTGTGAGGCCTTCGTAGTAGGTCTTGGCAGTGAGCGAGTTGTTGAGTATTTCCCACCATCCGGCACCCGAGAGGTTATCGGCCACGATGTGGCGCAGGTCGTCGGCGGCGTCGACGTCGCTCTTGTACGACAGCGAAGCGTGGATGGCAGTGGGTATATTAATATTATTGTAGCCGTAGATGCGCAGGATGTCTTCGATTACGTCGCAGGGGCGGCGTACGTCCATGCGGTAGGTGGGCACGGCGAGCTGCATGGTGCCTCCGTCGGCATCGGTGCGCGAGCATACCTCAATTTCGAGCGAGCGCAGTATGGTGTCGACAGTGGCCGAGGGTATGGGCTGGCCTATGAGGCGTGTGATGGCGTCGTA
This sequence comes from uncultured Bacteroidales bacterium, assembly GCA_947072905.1. GTDB lineage: Bacteria > Bacteroidota > Bacteroidia > Bacteroidales > Muribaculaceae > CAG-873. Next base: position 7,193 of record CAMTKF010000059.1, on the reverse strand, counting down.
TGACAGCTCTACGGGGTAGGGCTGCACGGGTGTGGGGTAGATGTCGACGGGCTGAGAGATGATCTTGCCGCCGGCCATCTCCTTGATGAGTATGGCGGCGAGCTTCAGGGCATACATGCAGCCGTTGGGGTCGACGCCGCGCTCGTAGCGGAACGATGCGTCGGTCGACAGGCCGTGGCGGCGTGCGGTCTTGCGCACTGAAGTGGGGTGGAAGCATGCGCTCTCGAGGAATACCGATGTGGTTTTCTCGGTGACGCCCGAGTCAAGACCACCGAATACACCGGCTATGCACATGGGCTCGTTTTCGTTGCATATCATGAGGTCGGCGGCGTCGAGGGTGCGTTCCACGCCATCGAGGGTGGTGAACTTGGTGCCCTGCACGGCTTTTTTCACTACCACATGGTTGCCGGCGATGTGAGCGCGGTCGAATGCGTGGAGCGGGTGGCCGAATGAGTGCAGGATGTAGTTGGTGATGTCAACCACATTGTTGATTGGGCGCAGACCCACGGTGGTAAGGCGGTTGCGGAGCCACTCGGGGCTTTCGGTTACGTTGACGCCCTCGATGGTAAGGCCGCAGTAGCGTATGCAGGCGTCGTCGGCTTCGACGGTTACCTTTACGGCGTCGCCGTCGGGACAATCGGAGGCAAACACCTCAACCGAGGGGCGCATAAGGCGCGGAGCTTCGGTGCCGATGTGGCAGTCGAGGAAGGCGGCCAGGTCGCGGGCCACGCCGTAGTGCGAGGCTGCGTCGATGCGGTTGGGGGTGAGGTCGACTTCGAGCACAAAGTCGTCGCTGAGCTGATAGTAGTCGGCGGCGGGAGTGCCGGGTGCGGCAGCGCCGTCGGGCAGTACTATGATGCCGTCGTGCGATGAGCCTACGCCTATTTCGTCTTCGGCGCATATCATGCCAAGGCTTTCAACGCCGCGTATTTTGCCTTTTTTGATTTTGAATTCCTTGTCGCCGTCGTATAGCACGGTGCCCACGGTGGCCACTACCACGGTCTGTCCGGCGGCCACGTTTGGTGCGCCGCAAACGATCTGTGTGGGTTGTCCGTCGCCGAGGTCAACGGTTGTGATGTGCAGGTGGTCGCTGTCGGGGTGCTCCACGCAAGTGAGCACTTTGCCAATGACAAGGCCGCGCAGGCCGCCGCGTATTGATTCTACGCGTTCAACGGTACCGGTTTCAAGTCCAATAGAGGTGAGGTCGTCGGCAAGCTGCTCCGGCGAGAGGTCAAAATCGAGATACTCTTTGAGCCACTTATATGATATGTTCATGATTGCATTTTTACTTTTCAAAATGCAAAGTTACAAAATTTTACAAAAAATGTATGAGTTTTGGTCGGTTTTATTTAACTTTCTTTTGCCATTGCTGTGTGAGTGCGCGCGCGGCGGTGGTGGCAGAGCGTGCGGCGGCTGTGAGTATCTGTTCGCGCAGTGGTGCGTCGGGTGCGTTCAGGCGGTCGGGTGTGATGCCGTTTTCGAATATAGCGCCGGCCACACCGGCTACAACGCCGGCATTCCATGTCATGGTCTCGCACACGGCCTCGGGTATGTCGAGCCGGCTCATTTCCTTGCCGCTGTAGTAGGTGAGTTGGCGGCAGGCGGTGTCGATGCCTATCATGGAGCGGCAGTAGAAGTCGATGTGGTCGCAGTAGCAGCGGCTGCCGCTGTCGATTCCGAAAATCATCTTCATGTCGTTGTTGCGGGCAATGACGATGTGAGCAAGCTCAAGGTTCTCGAGAATTGCGGGCATGACGCGTGTGATGCGGCTCTCCTGTATGGCAAGGAATCCGGGCAGGTATATCATCACGGCACCGCGCTCGGCGCAGTGGTTGAGAAATGGCACCATGTGGCTGCGCATGCGGCGGTCGAGGGTGTAGTAGCCGCCGTATATCACCACCGAGTCGTCGTCGACGCGCGGCCATACTATGTCGAATGCGTCGTCGGTATAGTCCTCGTAGCGGGTGATGCGGGTGGTGCCGTCGGGGTTTTCGGAGAAAATCATCAGGGGCGAGCGGCCCTCGGTGAAGCGGTCGACCGAAGAAACATCCACGCCGGCATCGGTGAGCGATTTCACGATGGTGTCGCCTACAAAGTCGGTGGAGGCTTCAGAGGCCATTACAACGGGCAGCCCCTCGCGGGCCATGAGCGATGCGGCGGCAGCTACGCGACCGCCGGGTATGGCACCGGCCGGAGCAGCACCGTCAAATACTATATTAAGCGAACATTCGCCTATGCAGATAATTTTTTTCATAAGAATACAACGTTTGTGTGCCGGGGGTGTTCACGAGCGGCTTACCTGGCCTAGATAGCCGCCGTGGTGGCGTTTGGCATAGTCGGCGCGCGAGAAACCAATCTTGTTCATCACATTCACCACCAGCACATCGCCTATCACGGTCATCATGGTGGTTGAGGTGGTGGGCGTAAGACCCAGGGGGCATACCTCGGGCGCGGGAGCGGTGAACAGGGCAATGTCGGCCATGTGTGCCAGCGGGCTGTCGACTCCGCCGGTAATCACTATGAGCGGCACCTGCGGATACAGGCCGCGGGCAAGGTTTACGAGCTGTATTATCTCGTCGGTCTTGCCCGAATTTGAAATCAGCATCAACACGTCGTCGGGCTGCATCACTCCCAGGTCGCCGTGCTGAGCCTCAGACGGGTGGAGATTCACGGCCGGGGTGCCGGTAGACGAAAAAGTGGTGGCTATATTCATGGCAATCTGCCCGGCTTTTCCCATCCCCGAGGTGATGAGTTTGCCGTGGCGGCGATGTACGTGTTCCACTATTAAATCTACGGCACGCTCGTATTGGTCGGTGACAGGAATCTCTGCTATAGCGCGGCTCTCTGCTTGCAAGATTTCGCGCATTGACTGCTTGACGTTCATCTTTTATAATAATTAGAGTGTGTTCTACTTTTAACACACGATTTAAGTTTTAATTAAAGAATGTATTTGTTTTATGAGTTTCGCATTAATCCCGGGTCTTTTTTGATGCTTTCCGCCAAGTTTCATCAGTCGCATAGCGAGCTATGCTCCTTCTTCAACTTGCGAAAATCATTCAAAAAATCCTCTCAGCCTTAACGCGAGTTAAAAGTAAACACACTCTTTAAAACACAAATTTAATGAATAATTTTGAGAAAATGTTGAGATAGGCAAAAATATATTTCAAGGACCGTAAAATGACGGCTTGCACAATAAAACCGTAATTTTTCAGTTATATAATGTGTTAAGCACAGAATTAGCATAGAAATAGAATTATGAATCTACTCCGCAATATATCTCTCCTTATCGCATTGATGGCTATGTCGGTGCATACTGCATGGGCCGATGACGGCAACACCATGAAAAATGAATTCAACCCCATACAGACGGGTGTGACATCGCTGAGCATAGCTCCAGATGCGCGCGGCGCGTCGATGGGCGACCTCGGTGCGGCCACCGACCCCGATGCCAACTCGCAGTTCTGGAATCCGTCGAAGTACGCCTTTGCCTTTTCAAACGCATCGGTGTCGCTGAGCTATACCCCGTGGCTGCGCAAACTCGTCAACGACATCTTTCTGGCCAACCTTGCCGGCTACTGGAAGCTGGGCTCGCAGGACAATCAGGCCCTGAGTGCATCGCTGCGCTACTTCTCGCTGGGCGAAGTGACTCAGAACGGCATGAGCGGCGAGGCCGTGCAGAGCCTTAACCCCTACGAAATGTCGTTTGACGTGGGCTACTCGCGCAAGTTGTCAGAGAAATTCTCTATGGGCGTTGTATTCCGCTACATCTACTCAGACCTCGGCTTCTCCGACTCATACGCCGGCGACCAGTCGACGGGCGCATCGGCATTCTCGGCCGATATAGCGGGCTACTACACCTCGTATCCCATCATCGGCCGCAACGAGTGTCAGTGGTCGTGGGGCTGGAATATATCGAACATCGGTACCAAAGTGGCATACAACAACGGCGAGGACCCCGCGTTCCTGCCTACCAACCTGCGCCTGGGTACATCGTTCACATTCCCCCTGGCCGACTATCATAACCTGTCGCTCAACCTCGACCTCAACAAGCTGCTCGTGCCGGCCAAACCACGCCAGATGGACTACGACATGCAGACTCCCGAGGGGCAGAAGGAGTATGCCGACGCATTGGCCGACTGGGAAGACATGTCGCCCTTCACCGGCATATTCAAGTCGTTCAGCGACGCGCCGGGCGGATTCAAAGAGGAGCTGCGCGAGATAATGTGGAGCTTTGGCGGCGAATACAGCTACAACAATCAGTTCTTCCTGCGTGCGGGTTATTTCTATGAAAATGCCATGAAGGGCAACCGCCAGTACTTTGCCGCCGGTGCCGGATTCTCGCTCAACGTGGTGCGCCTCGATGCCTCGTATATGCTTGCCACCGCACAAAGTTCGCCGCTGGACCAGACACTGCGTTTCACCCTCACATTCGACATGGACGGCCTTAAAGACCTCTTCGGCGGCCGCCGTTGACGCCATAGAGCTTATAAACAGCCTTAAAACTTGCCAAACCTCAGCGAAATTTGTTAACTTTGCAATATGAGCAAATTTCAAATAAATATACTGGGGTGTGGATCGGCCACGCCAACCGAGCAGCATCTGCCGTCGTGTCAGGTGGTTGACTTCCGCGACCATCTGATGATGATAGACTGCGGCGAGGGCGCCCAGCTCCAGTTCCGCAAGATGCGGCTCAAGTTCTCGCGTCTCAACCATATATTCATCTCACACCTGCACGGCGACCACTTCCTGGGTCTGCCCGGACTGCTGTCTACCCTGGCGCTGCACGATACCGGCGGCACCATAGTGGTGCATACCTTCAAGGAGGGCGTGGATATATTGCGCAAGATAATGGATGTGTTTTGCCGCGATACACCATTCGATATAGTCTACGACGTGATAGAGCCGACCCGCGGCATAGTGCTCGACGACCGCTCGCTCACCGTAGAGACCTTTCCGCTCTACCATCGGGTGCCGGCTGTAGGTTATCTTTTCAAGGAGAAACCCAAGCAGCGCCACCTCAAGGGCGATATGGTCAAATTCCTGCAGATTCCCATTGCGCAGCTGCCGCTGATAAAGGACGGCGCCGACTACGTGAAGCCCGACGGCACCGTGGTGCCAAACGAGCTTATAACCACCGATGCCGACCCGCAGATGAGCTACGCCTACTGCTCTGACACCATGTTCAATACCAAGGTGGCCGAGAGCGTGGAGGGTGTGGATACCCTGTATCACGAATCCACCTATCTCGACGATAAGCTGGTGAAGGCCGGGCCGCGCGGCCATTCCACCGCCTCGCAGGCGGGTCGCATAGCCACCCTGGCCGGTGCGCGCCGCCTCATATTGGGGCATTATTCCAAAAGTTACTACGACGACTCGCTGTTTGCGAAGGAGGCCGCCACTACATTCAGCGGCGAGATTATCGCAGCCCGCGAGGGTATGAAAATAGACCTGCTATGACCGCTGCCGACGACGAAAGATACATGCGCCTGGCTCTGGCCGAGGCACGCAATGCCGCAGCCGACGGCGAGATACCCGTGGGCGCCATAGTGGTGAGCGGCGGCCGCATAGTGGGTCGCGGACACAACCTCACCGAGACCCTGCGCGATGTTACGGCCCATGCCGAGATGCAGGCCATAACTGCTGCCGCAGCCGAGCGCGATGCCAAATACCTGGCCGATGCCATTCTGTATGTGACACTCGAACCTTGTGTGATGTGCGCCGGCGCCATAGGCTGGAGCCAGCTGGGGCGTATAGTGATAGGCGCACGCGATGCCCGGCGCGGTTTTTCGACAATATGTTCATCCTCGCCTTTCCACCCCAAGGCCGAGGTGGTATGGGACGTGCTGGCCGATGAGTGCCGCGATATTATTGTAAACTTTTTCAAGCAACGCCGAGTATGAAGTATATGCTTATAGCCGGAGAGGCTTCGGGCGACCTCCACGCATCAAGGCTAATCAACGCCATAAGCCGCCGGCAGCCAGAGGCGCAATTCTCCATAATAGGCGGCGACCTCATGGCCGCCGAGGCCGGCGTGGAGCCGGTGATACATTACCGCGACATGGCCTATATGGGCTTCAGCGAGGTGCTGCGCCACCTTGGCCCCATATTCCGCAATCTGCGCACGGCCAAGGAGTCGCTCAGGGCCGGACGTCCCGACGCGCTTATCCTGGTAGACTATCCGAGTTTCAACCTCAAGGTGGCCAAGGAAGCCAAGAAAATGGGCATTCCGGTGTACTATTTCATCTCGCCCAAGATATGGGCGTGGAAGAAGTGGCGCATCAAGAGTATCCGTCGCCTGGTGCGCAAGATGCTGTGCATACTGCCCTTTGAACCGCAGTGGTACAGGGATAACAGCTACGACGGCGCCGTGTATGTGGGCAATCCGTCGCTCGAGGAGATGGACCGCGCCATAGCCGAGGCTCCGGCGCGCGAGACATTCCTGAAGACCAACCGCCTGCGCGACCACCGCATCATAGCACTGCTGCCGGGCAGCCGTCGCGGCGAGATACGCTGCAACCTGCCCGTGATGGATGCCGTGGCGCGTCAGTTTCCGCAATATACCATAGTGGTGGGCGGTGCGCCCGGAATTCCCGACGATTTCTACCAAGGTCTTACCAAATTCACCGTAATACGCGACCAAACCCACAGCCTGCTCGCCCATGCCCATGCCGCGCTTGTGACATCGGGCACCGCGAGCCTTGAAGCAGCGCTGGCACGGGTGCCGCAGGTGGCAATGTACCGCTCAAACGGCTCAAAGGTGGCCTACAACATGATGAAGCGTATACTGAGCGTGGACTTCGTTACCCTGCCAAATCTCATTAGCGGCAAGGCCATAATACCCGAGATGCTGCTGCACTTCTGCACCACCGAGGGCGTGGCGGCCGAGCTGCGTGCCCTCACTCCCGACAATTCCGAAGCCCGCGCCCGTCAGCTTGCCGGCTACAGTTTCATGCGCGCCAAACTCGGCACCGAGGATTGTGCCGACAATGCGGCCGACGTAATAATCTCAGATATTTCTAAATGAAAACTACACAGGAAAAATTAGCCGCCCTGCGTGGCAAGGATAAGATAAGGATATTGTTTGTGTGCCTCGGCAACGAATAAGAAAATTTTAGCAAATTATTTAATCCTAATACTCATAGTGTTAGGATTATTTTGTATCTTTGCAATGTAAACCGAATCAACGGTTTTAT
>CAMTKF010000058.1 GCA_947072905.1 uncultured Bacteroidales bacterium | reverse complement strand
GCAATATGTCAATTTCGTTAATCATCGTCCGATTGGGCGGATAAAATATTCTCTAATTTAATTCAACCAACAGGTTAAATAGCCAAATTTGAATAAAAAACGATAAAAACGGTGTACGTATTTACAAGAAAAAAAGAATAAAATTGCACGATATATTTACAATTTTTTGTGTAAATTTGCAACAAATCTCAGAACCAATCATGAAAAAGACTCTTTCAATAGTATTTTTGCTGGCATTGATTTCAGCTTTCAGTATGTACGGACAGGGTAAGGTACTCTCGTTTGACAGCCCTAAACTCACAGTGTATCTTCCCTCGGATCCGGATCCTGCCGGCAAAGCTATCATTGCATGCCCCGGTGGCGGATATACCCATCTGGCCGCAGCTCACGAAGGCCACAACTGGGCACATTTCTACAACAACCTTGGCCTTGCATACGCTGTGCTTGAATACACCATGCCCAACTGCGACCGCGAGATGCTGCTCAACGAAGTGGAAAGCGCATTCAAGATTCTCGTAGACAATGCAGCAGAATGGAAAATCAATCCCGAAAAGATAGGCATAATGGGTTCGTCGGCCGGCGGACACCTCGCAGCCACCGTAGCCACACATCCGCGCGGTGTGATGAAACCGGCCTTCCAAGTGCTTTTCTATCCCGTGGTGTCGCTCGACCCCGAAATCACACATCTCGGCACCCGTGCCGGCTTTGTAGGTAAGGATGCTGATGCAGCCCTTACCGCCGAGTGGTCTTCAGAAAACAAAGTAACATCCGAAACCTCGCCCGCATTCATCGCCCTCAGCTCCGACGACCGCGCCGTCAATCCGCTCAACAGCCTGCGCTATGTGGCCGCCCTGTGCAAGGCCGGGGTGCCGGCAGCGTTGTTCTCGTATCCTACCGGCGGACATGGCTGGGGATACAGAACCAGCTTCAAGTATCACGATCAGGTACTTGCCGAGCTTACAGCATGGATCAAGAATCTTTCCCTTTAAACCTCTGAATAAACTGAAAAGTCGTAAAGACAACTGAATAACCGACCTTTTATCATGACTAAAACTTATCATTTCGCCGTTGACCTCGGCGCTACCAGCGGTCGCACAATCCTTGCGACCTTTGATGGAGAAAAGGTTGAAATGCGTGAGATTTCGCGCTTCAAACATCCGATTCTTCCCCTGAACGGACACATGCACTGGAATCTCTCAGGACTTTATTATGAAATACTTCTGGGCCTTAAAAAGTGTGCCGGTGTACTTGCCGACGAGCTTGGAGGTGCCAAACTTTCTACTATAGGTATTGATACCTGGGGATGCGACGTGGCATTCTTCAACGCCGACGGCTCTATGGCCGGTTTGCCCCACTGCTACCGCGACAACCACACCGAGGGTGCTGTAGAGAAGTTCTTTGAGAAAATGCCCCGCGAGAAGGTTTATGCCCTCACCGGCATCCAGTTCATGGACTTCAATACCCTTTTCCAGCTCGATACCCTGCGCCGCAATGGCTCTGACTTGCTTGAAAAGGCCGACAAAATACTGTTTATGCCCGATGCACTGGCATTCATGCTCACAGGCAATGCCGTTACAGAATATACCGTGGCATCTACATCGCAGATTCTCAATCCCAACACCGGCGACCTCGACACCGAACTGCTCGAAGCTATAGGCGTGGCACGTGATAAATTCGGTCCCATGGTGAACCCCGGCGAGGTTATCGGTACCCTCACCAAGCAGGTGCAGGACTTCACCGGCCTTGGTGCAATACCCGTGGTAGCTGTAGCCGGCCACGATACCGCTTCGGCCGTTATCGGCGTTCCCACCCCCGATGAGGAATATGCATACCTGAGCTGCGGCACATGGTCGCTGCTGGGTATCGAAAGCCCCAAACCCATCATCACCGACGAAAGCCTTGCCGGCAACTTTACCAACGAAGGTGGCCTTGACGGCTCAATCCGTTTCCTTAAGAATATATGTGGCATGTGGCTCTTTGAGCGTTGCCGCGAGGAGTTCAAGGACGCTCCCGAGGATGTGGCAGCTCTGGCAGCCCTGTATCTCGAAAGCGACTGCCCCAGCATCATCAATCCCGATGATCCCTCGTTTGCACACCCCGACTCGATGACCAAGGCTATAGCAGCCTACTGCGAGCGCACATCGCAGCCCGTGCCTCAAAAGCCCGCCGATTATATCCGTGTGATATACCGCAGCCTGGCACACCGCTACGGTGAAATCCTGGGCATGCTCGCCAAGATGTCGCCCGTGGCTATCAAGCGCCTGCACGTGATAGGCGGCGGCTCCAAGAATCAATACCTCATGCAACTCGCAGCCGATGAGCTCGGAATACCCGTGGTAGCCGGTCCCGCCGAATCAACAGCTATGGGCAACGTGCTCGTACAGCTCCGCGCCGTAGGCGAACTCAAAGACTATGCCGAGATGCGCAAGGTGGCTATCAACTCTACTGAAACCAAAACTTACTTACCTAAATAAAAATTAGACCAATCCATGAAAGAAGAACAGATCCGCGCGGCATACGACATTGCCAAAGAGCGCTATGCAGCTATTGGTGTTGACACCGATAAAGTACTCCAGCAAATGCAGGACTTCCACCTCAGCATGCACTGCTGGCAGGCCGACGACGTTGCCGGTTTCGAAGCCCGCGAAGGCGGCCTCACCGGTGGTATCCAGGTAAATGGCAACTACCCCGGCAAAGCTCGCAACATCGAAGAACTCCGCAGCGACATCCTCTATGCAATGAGCCTTATCCCCGGTAAGCACCGCCTTAACCTCCACGAAATCTACGGCGACTTCCAGGGCAAGTTCGTTGACCGCGACCAGGTAACTCCCGAACACTTCCAGAGCTGGATAGAGTGGGGTAAGACCAACGACATCAAACTCGACTTCAACTCAACCTCATTCTCTCACCCCAAGAGCGGCGACCTCTCGCTGGCCAACCCCGACAAGAGCATCCGCGACTTCTGGATCGAACACTCAAAGCGTTGCCGTGCCATCTCACAGGCAATCGGTGAAGCCCAGCAGGATCCCTGTATCATGAATACATGGGTACACGACGGTTCAAAAGACATCACCGTTAACCGCTACATGTACCGCGAGCTCCTCAAGGACTCTCTCGACCAGATCTTCGAACACCGCTACGACTGGATGAAAGACTGCGTGGAATCAAAGGTATTCGGTATCGGTCTTGAATCATACACCGTGGGTTCAAACGACTTCTACACCGCATACGCTTCGAAGCGCGACATGATGATCACCCTCGACACAGGTCACTTCCATCCCACCGAAAGTGTTGCCGACAAGGTTTCGGCCATGCTCCTGTTCGTTCCCGAACTCATGCTCCACGTTTCTCGCCCCATCCGTTGGGACTCTGACCACGTTACAATCATGGACGATCCCACAATGGATCTCTTCAGCGAAATCGTACGTGCAGGCGCTCTCAACCGCGTACATTACGGTCTCGACTACTTCGACGGCACACTCAACCGTATCGGTGCATACGTAATCGGTAGCCGCGCAGCCCAGAAGTGCATGCTCCGCGCACTGCTCGAACCCATCGCCACCCTGCGTCAGTACGAGCTCGAAGACAAGCGCTTCCAGCGTCTGGCTCTGCTCGAAGAATGTAAGAACCTGCCTTGGAACGCCGTTTACGACATGTTCTGCCTCAAGAACAACGTTCCCGTTGGCGAAAGCTACATCTCTGAAATCGAACAGTACGAAAAAGACGTTACCTCAAAACGCTAATCCTTAAAAAAGTGAGTTGAAAGCCCCCTTGGGCTTTCAACTCTATTATATAATATGATACTACTTGGACTACTCATCATAGCCATAGGCGCCTTCTGTCAGTCGAGCTGCTACGTTCCCATCAACAAAATCAAGCAATGGAGTTGGGAGAGCTACTGGATTGTGCAGGGCGTATTCGCATGGCTCGTACTTCCTTTCCTGGGTGCGCTTCTTGCGGTTCCCGAAGGACATTCGCTTTGTGAACTCTTCACCGCAGGCAATTCGTTCAATATCTGGATGACCATCATTTTCGGTGTGCTCTGGGGTGTTGGCGGTCTTACATTCGGCCTGTCGATGCGATACCTCGGTGTGGCTCTCGGGCAGTCTATAGCCTTGGGTACATGCGCCGGTCTGGGCACCGTTATGGGTCCGCTGCTGTTGCAGGTTTTCTTCCCTGAAACCGACCCCATCTCAAAGCTCACCTTCTCTGTTATTCTCGGTGTTGTCGTTACCCTTTTGGGTATCGCCATCATAGGCTATGCGGGCTCATTGAAGGCCAAGTCGCTCAGCCCCAAGGAACAAAGCAATGCCGTCAAGGACTTCAACTTCCCCAAAGGCTTGGCCATTGCGCTGCTTTGCGGCCTTATGAGCGGATGCTTCAACGTAGGTCTTGAATTCGGCGCCGGTATCAACTTCGGCGAGCTCACCGATCCCATGTATCGCACCCTTCCGGCCACATTCCTCGTTACTCTGGGCGGCTTTGTCACCAACGCCGTATACTGCTTCTATCAAAACAGCAAGAACAACACCTGGAGCGACTACAGCAATGGCAGCGTATGGGCCAACAACCTCTTCTTCTGCCTGCTCGCAGGTGCATTATGGTACAGCCAGTTCTTCGGTCTGGCGCTCGGCAAGGGTTTCCTCAACGAGTCGCCCACTCTGATGACACTGTCGTTCTGCATACTGATGGCTCTCAACGTGATATTCTCCAACTTGTGGGGCATCATCCTCAAGGAATGGAAAGGATGCTCATCACGCACCATCACAGTGCTCATTATCGGTATCGTGGTGCTGATTATCTCTTGTTTCCTTCCGCAATTAATATAATAACATTAATATAATAACCAATCATGTCAATTCTTGATAACCGCCCCTCTTTAGCACACGAAGTTGAACAGGTGGCAGAAGTAGCCGGTTACCTTTGGCAAAAGGGCTGGGCTGAACGCAATGGTGGCAACATCACTGTAAACATCACCGAACACGTCGACGACGCTATCCGCGCCATGCCGGCCATCAGCCCCGTTTATCCCATCGGTCTTACCCTTCCCAACCTCAAAGGTTGCTATTTCTATTGCAAAGGCACCCAGAAGCGCATGCGCGACCTGGCCCGCTGGCCCATGCAGAACGGTTCTGTAATCCGCATCCTCGACGATTGCGCTTCATACGAAATCATAGCCGACGAGGCCGTTAAGCCCACATCTGAGCTTCCCTCACACCTGGCTGTACACAACTACCTCATCGGCAAAGGCTCAAACTACAAGGCATCGCTCCACACACATCCCATTGAGCTGGTAGCCATGTCGCACTGCCGCCGTTTCCTCGAAAAAGACGTAGCCAGCCGTCTGCTCTGGAGCATGATTCCCGAAACCAAGGCATTCTGCCCCCGCGGTCTTGGTATCATCCCCTACAAGCTCCCCAGCTCTAACGAACTCGCCGATGCCACCATCAAGGAACTTGGCGACTACGACGTTACACTGTGGGAAAAGCATGGCGTATTTGCAGTCGACACCGACATCATGTCGGCATTCGACCAGGTTGACGTGCTCAACAAATCTGCCCTGATATTCATTGCCGCCAAGAACATGGGCTTCGACCCCGAAGGCATGAGCGATGAGCAGATGAAAGAAATGACAGTAGCATTCAATCTGCCCAAATAATGTTTGATTTTCTGAAAGCCATTATCCTTGCCGGCGCGGCCCTGGGCTGCGCTGTGCATGGTTTTGCCCGAGACTACGTTATCACAGACTACGGTGTACAGCAGGGCGACAGCACATTGCTGCAGACTTCGGCCATACAGGCCGTGATAGACCGAGCCGAAGCCGATGGCGGCGGCCGCGTGGTGGTGCCACAAGGCACATACCTCACCGGCGCGCTGTTCTTCAAGCCCGGCACCAAGCTGCACCTCGAGAAGGATGCCACTCTCAAGGGCTCTGACGAGATTGAAAATTTCCCCCTCATACCCTCGCGTATGGAGGGCCGCAGCATCTACTATCATGCCGCCGTTATCAATGCCTACCACGTCGACGGTTTCTCAATCACCGGCAGTGGCACCATCAACGGCAACGGCTTGAAGTACTGGAAGGAATTCTGGGATCTGCGCAGCGAGCGTGCCAAGGAAGGCCGTTCGTGCACCAATCTCGAAGTGCGCCGCCCGCGCCTTGTATTCGTATGGGGCTGCGACTCGGTACACTTTGACGGTGTTAATCTCGTTAACTCGGCTTTCTGGACCAATCACTTCTACCAATGCAACAATCTGCTGATTGAGAATTGCCGCATACAGGCTCCAAACAAGCCTATAAAGGCTCCAAGCAGCGATGCCATCGACCTCGACGTATGCTCTAATGTTGTGATAAGGGGTTGCTACCTCGACTGCAACGACGACGGCGTATGTATCAAGGGCGGTAAGGGCGTTTACGCTCACAAATCAATCGAAAACGGAATTGTGGAGAATGTGCTTGTGGAGGACTGCACCTTCGGACCCGCCCTGCATGGCATACTCACCATGGGCAGCGAATGTATCCACGCCAAGAATATCACTCTGCGCAACTGCAAGTCACTGACCGACTGCACTATACTGCGCTTCAAGATGCGTCCCGACACATATCAGCTTTACGAGGATATCACCGTAAAAAATGTGACCGGCACATGCGGCACAGTGGTCGAACTCAAGCCCTGGACACAGTTCTTCACACTCGAAGGCAGCAACGAAAAGCCCTTTGGCACAGTGCGTAATATTGTCATCGAGGATATCGACGTAGACTGCAAAAGCCTGTGTTTCATCGGAGCCAAGACCGACATGGCCGACAACAAGGCCAACGACAAGGCCCTGGGATTCGGCGAAGGCAAGTCTGAAACAAAGGTGAGCGACTTCACCCTGCGCAATGTAAAGGTAAAGGCCAAAAATCCTGACTTTACGTGCGTATATCCGTCGGTGAAGTTTGAAAATGTAAACGTCAATGGCCATATTGTAAGCAATCCGGCGAAGTGATTAATTATAGTTAAATGGAAATTTCCTTTTAACTAAACGTGCAAACAAATGTTAAATCATGTTGAAAAGTTGCAAAATATGAGTATAAAATCATAAATTTGCAATCTATTATCATTCAAAGGGAGAAAAAAATTAATTAATAAACCAATCATTTATTCAATCCTAAATCCAAATTACCTCATCATGAAGGACATAATGAGTCTGTTATGCACTGCACGCAGATTCGCAATGGGAGGCAGCAAACGACTGTTAGTAGCGCTCGTTTGCATTCTATCGCTTACTGTTGCCTACGCGCAGGACGTCACGATTTCCGGTACGGTAGTCGATGACATTGGAGAACCCCTTATCGGCGCTACAGTTATGGTTGACGGCACCAAGATAGCCGTTGCTACCGATATTGACGGTAACTTTTCTATTAAAGTTCCCGCAGGTAAAAAACTCCGCATCTCTTATGTAGGTTTTCAACCTCAGGTGGTTAGCCCCAAAGAAGGCATGACCATCGAAATGAAGACCGATGCCGTGGCTCTCGGAGGCGTAGAAGTCGTGGCTTTCGGTATTCAGAAAAAAGTAACTGTTACCGGTGCTCTTTCGAGCGTGAAGGGTGAAGACCTTACCCGTACTCCGGTATCTTCTGTAAACAACATCCTCGCAGGTCAGATGACCGGTGTGACAACTGTGCAGTACTCAGGTGAACCGGGTTCTGACGCAGCTACCGTGTTTGTGCGCGGTCAGGGTACTTGGACCGACTCATCGCCCCTTATCCAGGTTGACGGTGTTGAACGTTCAATGTCGGATATCGACCCCGAAGACATCGAGAACATCACAGTACTTAAGGACGCATCTGCTACCGCCGTATTCGGTGTGCGCGGTGCTAACGGTGTTGTGCTCATCACCACCAAGCGTGGTTCTGAAGGCAAGGCCCGTATCGACGTAAGCACTTCGTTCTCAGCTCTCACTCCCACCAAGGTGGTTGAACAGGCCAACTCTGTACAGTACGCTGAGTTCTACAACCAGATGCAGTACAACGACTTCACCGGCAACCCCGCTGATTTCACACCCCTGTTCTCTGAAGCTGTTATCCAGAAGTTCAAAGACGGTTCAGATCCCATCCGCTTCCCCAGCGTGCGTTGGACCGACTATGCCATGAAGGATGTTACCCTCCAGACCAAGACCAACGTTAACATCAGCGGTGGTACAAAGAAGGTTCGCTACTTCGTATCTGCCGGTATGTTCACTCAGGACGGTCTGTTCAAGGAATTCGACCGCGACTACCACTTCGGTTACGGTTACAACCGCTTCAACTACCGTGCTAACCTCGACCTTGACGTTACATCATCAACCACAGTATCGTTCAACATCGCAGGTAACGTATCTAACGCCGACAAACCCAACATCGGTTCAGAAGGTTCATCGGGTGTTATCCGCCGCATGTATGCAGCTACCCCGTTCTCAAGCCCCGGTATCGTAGACGGCAAGATGGTTGCCACAACCACCGACTACACCGACGGCCTCACACTTCCCGCTACCGGTTCGCATGGTCTCTCTTACATGATGAACAACGGCGGTGGTGCCATCTCTACCAACATCAACAAGCTCCAGGGTGACCTTCAGGTAGTGCAGAAGCTCGACTTCCTCACCAAGGGTCTCTCGGTTAAGCTCAAAGGTTCTTACAACACACAGTTCAACGTTGTGAAGACCCGCAACCAGAGCCACGCCACTTACTATCCCGTTATCCAGCCCGATGGCGAGATCCTCTACCGTAAGAGCGGCGAAAACACCAAGCCCACCTTCAGCGAATCTACCTCACGTGCACGTGACTGGTACTTCGAAGCTTCGGCCAACTACAACCGTCAGTTCGGCCCCCACAGCGTAGGTGCCCTTATCCTTTACAACCAGAGCAAGGCTTACTATCCCTCAACCTACTCTGATATCCCCACCGGTTACGTAGGTCTCGTAGGCCGTCTTACTTACGACTACGACTCTAAGTACATGGCCGAATTCAACATCGGTTACAACGGTTCTGAAAACTTCCACCCCGATCGCCGCTTCGGTACATTCCCCGCAGGTTCTATCGGTTGGGTAGTAAGTAACGAAAAGTTCTGGGAACCCATCGCTCCCGCCATCAACTTCCTCAAGATCCGTGCATCACTCGGTCTCGTAGGTAACGACCGTATCGGTGGTAGCCGCTTCATGTACACCTCTGACCCCTACGTGGTAGACAACGGTACACTCGTTGCCCGTCCTAACGGTCCCTGGTACGGCTATATGTTCGGTCTCGACAACGCCACCACATTCATCGGTGCATACGAAAGCGCCAAGAACAACCCCGATATAGGTTGGGAAAAGGCCCTCAAGCAGGACTATGGTGTTGATATCTATGCCCTCAACTCACGTCTGCGTGTTACCGGTGATATCTATAAGGAACACCGTACCGACATTCTTCTGCGCGACATGACCGCTCCTTCATACATCGGCTTCTCTGTACCTTACGCCAACCTTGGTGTTATGGACAGCTGGGGTTGGGAACTCTCAGTTAACTGGAGCGACCAGGTTAACAAAGACTGGCGCTACTGGGTAACCGTTAACCTCTCGCACAACCAGAACGAGATTAAGGAAATGAAGGAAGCTCCCCTCAACAACGACTATCAGTATCAGAAGGGACACCGTGCAGGCTCACGCTCACAGTACCAGTTCTTCCGTTTCTACGATTCAGAAACTCCCGCTCTCTACGAAAAGACTTTCGGAACCCCCTTCCCCAAGCAGCTTATCGATCTTAAGGATGGTGACGCAGTTTACGTCGACCTCGACGGCAACGGTATCATCGACCCCAACGATAAGACCCGCGCTCTGGGCTACACCGACGACCCCGCTTACCTGGCAGGTCTTAACTTCGGCGTAGGCTTCAAGAAATGGGAATTCTCAATGCAGTGGACCGGCGCATGGGATGTATCTCGTGTAATCTCTGATATCTTCCGTCAGCCCTTCTACTCTCGCGAATCTGAATACGGCGGTCTTCTCACCTACAACGTAGAACACACCTGGAACCCCGAAAATCCCGGTCAGGACTACGAATTCCCCCGTCTTTCAAAGACTGCAGGTGAAGCCAACAACTATCAGGATTCACAGCTCTACGAAAAGGACGCCAAGTATCTCCGTCTCAAGACTGTATCACTCACCTACACTTGGGATGCCCCCTACCTCAAGAAGATTGGTCTGCGCAATGTACAGGCATCGCTCAGCGGCTATAACCTCCTCACCTTCACTCCCTACCTCTGGGGTGACCCCGAAACCAGAGCCAGCTCGACTCCGACCTATCCTCTGCAGCGTACTTACACTCTCAGTCTGAAACTTAATTTCTAATACAACGATAATGAAATTCAATATAAAGCATTTGTCTGTAGCCGGTCTGCTCGTAGCAGCAGCTGTAAGCTTCGGCTCTTGCACCGATGAAATAAAGTTCGGCGACAGCTTCCTCGAAAAGGCGCCCGGCGGTACCGTTACTGCCGATACCGTATTCCACAACGCTGAATACACACGCCGCTTCCTCGCAGCCAACTACGCCCGACAGTACCACAATATGCCTGTAAAGGGTTCTAACCTCAAGCCCCAGTGGATCAACTGGTTCAAAGGTATGCCCGATGCACTCGCCGATACTCACCACCTGCCTTGGAACGGCTCGCTGATCTGGAGCGCTTACTATATCGGTTCGCTCACCTCTAACACCGACTCCAACGACCAGGGTACAGTATTCCCCTACAATGCCATGAACATTTGGGAAACCGTACGCGCCAGCCTTATGCTCATCCAGCGTATCGACGAAGTACCCGATATGGACCAGGCCGAAAAAGAACACATGAAGGACGAAGCACGCTGCCTTATGGCCGCCGCTTACTTCAACCTCTTCCGTTTCTACGGCGGTCTTCCCATCATCACCCAGACCTTCACCGGTTCTGAATCTTCATACCAGGGTCGCGGTACCGCACAGGAAACCATCGACCACATCGTAGGCATGCTCGACGAAGTTATCAACGGTAACCACCTCGACTGGGGTTACAGCGGTGCTATCGGCGAATCAGAAACCGGTCGCTGGACTCTCGCCGGCGCTATGGCTCTCAAGTGCGAGGTTCTGCAGTTTGCAGCATCTCCCCTGCTCAACTCAGCTCAGCCTTACTATCAGGGCAAGTACACTGTAGAACATCCCGAGTACACATGGCTCGGTGGTGAAGACCAGGGTCGCTGGGTAGCATTCCGTCAGGCTTGCGAACAGTTCTTCAACGCTCTTAACTCAAAGGGTATCTATCACCTGCAGCAGCCCGAAGGCGACACACAGGCCGACTATCGTTTCGCCTACCGCTACGCCTACACCCGCATGGGTAGCCCCGAACAGATCCACACAGTACGTTGCGGTGGCTCGGCCAACGGTAACGACTATGCCTGGTACAACATCGGTTGGGCCAATGGTGCCGGTAACATCCGTCTTGCTTACTCACCCACTCAGGAATACATCGAAATGTTCCCCTGGGCCGACGGTACTCCCTTCAACTGGGAAGAATCAGCAGCTCTGCCCGACGATGCCGACAAGTCTCTCGACCACATGTTTATCCACGGTGATGTCGTAGCCGGTCAGCGTCTTCTCCAGAACCGTCGCTATACCCGCGACCCCCGTCTGTACGAAACAGCTGCTGTTAACGGCGCTGAAATCGCAGTTAACTGGGACGATGGTACAGCCAGCGGTAACCCCTGGGAATGCTGGGTAAAGGGTACCAACGCCGGTGATGACCCCGCTACCCGTACCAACGTATACGCTACAGGTTACTTCAACCTCAAATATCAGATCGGTGAATGTTTCCGTCGCCAGAAGCCTATGTGGAACTACCTCACCCTCAGTCGTATGTATCTCAACTACGCTGAAGCTATCCTGATGTCGGGCGGTTCAAACGCCGAAGCTGTAAAGTATGTTGACGCAGTTCGTGCCCGTGTAGGTCTCGGTGGTCTGGTAGAATGTAACCCCGACAAGAACCTGCTTAACGACGACAAGGCACTCCTCGAAGAAATCCTTCGCGAACGTGCTTGTGAAGGCGCTCTCGATATGGTTCGCTACTTCGACCTTATCCGCTACAAACGCGCCGACCAGTTCGAAAAGAAACTCCACGGTATCGAAATCCACCGCATGCACAAGAATGATGCAGGCGAATGGGAAGAATATGACCGCGCTTGGTGGAACGGCCAGAACACACTGCCCGAAAGCGATCCCGACTTCCACGAACCCTCACACTTCTCATACAAGCGTACCGAAATCATCACCGGTGCCCGCGTATGGTGGACCGACGGTTTCGATCCCAAGTGGTATTTCCAGCCCTTCCCCCTCACCGAGGTTAACAAGGGTTATGGCCTCGAACAGAACCCCGGATGGTAATTAGTCCAGTAGTTATCACATTTCAAAAGAATAAATCATGAATAAAAGATATATAAGCATGTTGTCGCTGGTAGCAGCATTGAGCGTATCTGCCGCGACACCCGCCGACTCGATTGCTGTGGGCGCCATCACCGGGCTTTCCAAAGACCAGCCCGTTGACATAGGCGGCGACCGTACATTCACACGCGAAGAGTCAACAGGAGCTGTTTCGGTAATCACAACCGATCATCTCAACCGCCGCAGTGCCAAGAACATCGGCAACAGCATCCTTGGCGAAGGCAGCGGACTTATCTCTCTGCAGGGCGCAGGTTCTTACGCCGCTCAGAATCCTACATTCTATATCCGCGGTCTCCAGACTCTCAACGGAAACACCACTCCCCTGTTTATCGTTGACGGTGTTGAACGCGACATCAACCTCATCTCACCCGAAGAAGTAGAATCAGTTTCTATTCTCAAGGATGCCGTGGCCACAGCTCTCTATGGCTACAAGGGTATCAACGGCGTTGTGGTTGTTACTACCAAGCGTGGTTCTTACAACTCAAAGGAAATCACCTTCACCTACGACCACGTGTTCAACTCGGTGGCTCACCGCCCCAAGATGGTTGACGCCTACACATACGCAAGCGCTATGAACGAGGCCCGTGCAAACGACGGCCTGAGCGCCATGTACAACGCCAACGAGCTCAATGCCTTCCGTACCGGCAACTATCCTTATCTCTATCCCAACGTTAACTGGCTCGACGAGACATTTAACAACCACGGCGCTGCCAACAAGTACAACGTGCAGTTCCGCGGCGGTACAGATAAGTTCCGCTACTATGCAATGCTCGACCTTCTCACTGACAACGGCTTCATCAAGCGTCCCAATCAGAACGAAGGTTACTCAACCCAGGACAAGTTCTCTCGCGGTAACATGCGTATGAACCTCGACATCGACCTCACCCCCACCACACTGGTTTCAGTAAATGTACTCGGTGCCATCGCCGAAACCCGCCAGCCCGGTGACCAGGCCGACCTCTGGTCAATGGTTTACAACGTTCCCGCCGCAGCATTCCCCATCAAGGCCGCCGACGGCAAGTGGGGTTCGAGCAACACCTGGAAGGGTACTTCAAACCCCGTGGCCGAAGCAGAAGGCGCAGGTTACTACAAGAACCACCAGCGTCTGCTCCAGAGCGACCTTACCATCCGTCAGGATCTCTCTGCCATCACCAAGGGCTTGAGCGCCAATATCCGCGTAGCTTACGATAACATCGCAAACATCTACGAAAACCACTCAAAGACTTTCATCTACAACACCGTTACTCCCTCTTGGCCCGAAGGCCAGGCTGAGCCCACTTTCACCTCTTCTATCGAAGGTGCCGACTCTGAGCTCGGTTCAGATGCAAAGACCAACACCTACAACCGTCGATTCCACTTTGACGGCGGCTTCAACTACGACCGTACTTTCGGCGACTTCGGAGTTTACAGCCAGCTCAAGTGGGACTACGAATATGTAGATCCCGAAGGTTCCAACAACACCATCTATCGTCAGGATATCACATGGTGGAGCCACCTCAACTACAAGCAGCGCTATCTGCTCGACCTTACTCTGGTTGAAAGCGGCACCAACCGTCTTGCTCCCGGTTCAAAGTGGTCGTTCTCGCCCACAGTAGGTCTCGGTTGGGTTATCTCTAACGAAAGCTTCTGGAGCAATCCCGCAAGCTACCTCAAACTTCGTGCCACCTTCGGCAAGATCAACGCCGACTTCCTGCCCGACGGCAACTGGACATACTACGCACAGCAGTACACCACCGCCGGCGGTACATATCCCTTCCATCCCTCATGGAGCTCTGACTTCGGCCGTACTTCACTTGGCCGTATGGCTACCCAGCACCTCGGCCACGAGTATGCTTACAAGTACAACGTAGGTATCGACGCTTCGCCCATCGCAGGCCTCGACCTGAGCCTGGACCTCTGGAAAGAACGTCGCAGCGGTATCTGGGTTGAAACCGGCGGTAAGTACTCAGCCGTTCTCGGTATGGACGCTCCTTACGAAAACGACGGTATCGTAGACAGCAAGGGCTTCGAGTTCAGCGCTGACTACACCAAGAGCTTCGGCGACTTCACATTCAACGTTGGCGGTAACGTAAGCTACAACATCAGCGAAATCGTTGAAATGGACGAAGAACCCCGCCTGTATCCCAACCTCGTGCAGACCGGCCACTCTGTAGGCCAGCTCTACGGTCTTGAAGCCATCGGTTTCTTCACCTCTGAAGCCGACATCGCCAACAGCCCCAAGCAGAACTTCTCTACCGTACGCGTGGGTGACATCAAGTACCGCGACATCAACGGTGACGGTGTTATCGACAACAACGATAAAACTGCCATCGGCCACAGCAGCACTTGCCCCAACCTGTACTACAACTTCCGTCTGGGTGCAGAATACAAGGGCTTCGGTGTATATGCATTCTTCCAGGGCACAGGCCGCTACACAGCTTACCTGAACACCACCAGCATGTACTGGCCTCTGATCAACAACACCAACATCTCGCAGTATGCCTACGATAACCGTTGGACTCCCGAAAACCAGGATGCACTCTTCCCCGCACTCAGCTCACAGAGCAACGCCAACAACTACCAGGCCTCAACCCTGTGGCTCCGCGACCGCTCGTTCCTGAAGCTCCGCAACCTCGAAGTTTACTATAACCTTCCCAAGCCTTGGCTCAACAGCACTCTCAAGGTGGTTAACGCCGCCAAGGTTTATGTGCGCGCCATCGACCTCTTCTGCGCAGGTAGCGATGTACCTGAAAACGACCCCGAAGCATACGGCATCAGCCGCCTCAACAAGAGCTTCGCTGTTGGTCTGAGCGTCACTTTCTAACCTTAAACCTCTTTCAGAAATATGAAAACCTCAAGACTTTTTCTCCCCCTGCTGTTAGGAGCCATGGCTCTTACCTCATGCGAGGATAAAATGGACTACAATGAATATGCCATCTACGATAAAGACTACATCGGTCTTAACTTCGGTAACGTAGGCGGCTTCATGACCGACCTCTACAACGCTGTAGACTACGACTTCGGTAACTACAGCAGCGGCGCATTCCGCGGCTCTGCTTCCGACGAATCGCAGTACAGCAAGCTCGGTAACGGCATCGACGACTTCTACAACGGTGCCTGGGGTCCTTCTAACGCAAAGAACAGCGAGTGGAACTCGATGTACACCGCTATCCGTACAGCAAACAACTTCCTGCACGAATTCCAGGGCCTCGAATTCGACGAACTCAAGCTCAATGCCGACTATCAGGCTCAGATGCACCGCTACAAGAACTATCCCTTCGAAGTTCGTTTCCTGCGTGCATACTACTACTTCAACCTCGTGAAGCAGTATGGTGGTGTGCCCCTGGTTACAGAGCTGCTCTCAGCTGATGAAACCAACCAGCTCACCCGCAACACCTCGGATGAAGTGTTTGAATTCATCATCGACGAATGTACAGCCATCAAGGACTCAATCATCCAGAACTATTCAGACCTCGGTGACTATACCATCGGTGAAGCCGAAACCGGCCGTGCCGACAACCTCGCCGTTCTGGCTCTGCGCTCACGTGCAGCTCTCTACTATGCAAGCCCCCTGTTTAACCCCTCGGGCGACAAGACCCGTTATCAGGACGCTCTGAAGTACACTCAGGAACTGCTTGATGCTGCCGATGCCCGCAAGAAGAGACTCCACACCAAGTACGAAGACCTCTGGTCAAGCGAAAACTTCTCCAAGTCTACCATCGTACGCGAAATGCTCTTCACACGTCGTTACTACAAGAACGCAACCGGCGACAACCTCGTTGAATCCAACAACTATCCTGTAGGTTTTGAAGGCGGTACCGGCGGTAACTGCCCCACCCAGAACCTCGTGGATGCATACGACATGAAGAACGGTAAGTCAATCGACGATCCCACCTCGGGCTACGATCCTCAGAATCCTTACAAGAACCGTGATCCCCGTCTGGAAGTTACTGTTGCTTGCAACGGAGACAACTGGCCTGAATACGACAAGGCTAACATCCTCGAAACTTTCGTAGGCGGTGCCAACGGTCAGCCCATCTCGGGTGCCACCACCACCGGTTACTACCTGCGCAAGCTCTGCAACGGTGCCATCTCACTGGCCACCAGCGGTCGTGTGAAGGAATCAAAGCACGCTTGGGTTACCTTCCGTATGGGTGAAGTTTACCTCAACTATGCCGAAATCGCTTATCAGCTCACCGGTTCATGGACAGCTGTTCCCAACGGCGGTAAGATGAGTGCTCTCGAAGCTGTGAACATGATCCGCAGCCGTGCTAAAGTTGGTGTATTCGACGAAGCCAAGAACCCCATCAGCTGGGAACGCTACCAGAAGGAACGTATGGTCGAACTCGCTTTCGAAGGCCACCGTTTCTGGGATGTACGTCGTTGGAAAGAAGCCGACAAGTACTTCAAGCAGATCAAGGGTATGGAAATCACCAAGGATGCCGATGGCAAGCTCCACTACGAAGTTAAGGTCATCAACAACCGCCTCTGGGACGACAAGATGTATCTCTATCCCCTGCCTCAGAGCGAAATCCAGAAGAACCCCAACCTCGAACAGAACCCCGGCTGGTAATCAACAGCCCTTCATCAATATCAAAAGAGGCTGTCTAACAATCAAAGTTAGGCAGTCTCTTTTTTAGATTTAATATTGAGAGAATCAGGCTGCTTTCTT